>NZ_VPAK01000019.1:0-30510 GCF_013419295.1 Acinetobacter sp. YH12094 | reverse complement strand
GCCTTTTTGCTCTGCTTCTTCAGCCGCTTCTACCGCCGCTGTCGCTGCTGCAACGCTGCTGTCGATGGTGCCATCGCTGTCGGTATCGTTCACCCCAGGAACTGTGGTGGTCAAGCCATCTAAACGACCTTGTAGCTCTGTTTGTTTTGCTGATTCAGAGTCTGGTAAAGCATTAACTAAAGTTTGAGCTGTGCCTTTCGCTGTATCAACTAAGTCTTTGAGTGCATCCAACTCTAATTTGTCAGCAGGATTAATCACGCCGCCTTTGCCTGCAATCGCATCGATAAGCTTTTGCTCTGCTTCTTCAGCCGCTTCTACCGCCGCTGTCGCTGCTGCAACGCTGCTGTCGATGGTGCCATCGCTGTCGGTATCGTTCACCCCAGGAACTGTGGTGGTCAAGCCATCTAAACGACCTTGTAGCTCTGTTTGTTTTGCTGATTCAGAGTCTGGCAATGCATCAACTAAGCCTTGGGCTATGCCTTTCGCTGTATCAACGGCTGCTTTAAGTGCATCCAATTCTGCTTTGTCGTCAGGATTGATGATGCCGCCTTTGTCTGCAATCGCATCGATAAGATCTTGCTCTGCTTCTTCAGCCGCTTCTACCGCCGCTGTCGCTGCTGCAACGCTGCTGTCGATGGTGCCATCGCTGTCGGTATCGTTCACTTCAGGTACAGTGATGCCAGGGGTTTTAAGATTATTGAGATCGTTTGTGAGTTGATCTTTTTTGTCTTGCACTGACGCTGGTTGATCAGGTAGCGCATTGACTAAATCTTCTGCGTCTTTGATCGCAGCATCGAGCTCTTCTTTAGACTTATCTAAAGCAGCTTTGTCTTCAGGATTGATGATCCCGCCTTTGCCTTCGATCTCTTTTTCTAAAGCATCATATTTGTCTTGGGCATCTTTAACCGCTTGTTCTGCATCGTCGATCGCAGCTTCAACGCTGTCATCAATACCATTACCATCTTGGTCATTCACTTCAGGTACAGTGATGCCAGGGGTTTTAAGATTATTGAGATCTTCTGTGAGTTGATCTTTTTTGTCTTGCACTGACGCTGGTTGATCAGGTAACGCATTGACTAAGTCTTCTGCTTCTTTGATCGCTGCATCGAGCTCTTCTTTAGACTTATCTAAAGCAGCTTTGTCTTCAGGGTTGATGATCCCGCCTTTGCCTTCGATCTCTTTTTCTAAAGCATCATATTTGTCTTGGGCATCTTTAACCGCTTGTTCTGCATCGTCGAGCGCAGCATCAATGTCGTCAGCGATTCCATTTTCATTTTTGTCATTTATAGGGGGTACTTTTAACTCAGGTAGTGCATTTAACTGCTGTTCCAAATCGTTTTTTTGCTCACCATCTGCCAAAGCATTTAACTTGTCATTTGCTTCTTGTTTGGCTTTTTCTGCTTCTGCAATCGCATTTTCAATTTCTGCTTTTTCTGTAGGTGTGATTAAACCATCTTTAAGTGCGGCATCTAATTTATCTTTTGCTTTTTGATATGCATCTACAGCATCTTTAACTGCTTTTTCTGCACTTTCTAGCGTAGTATCGTGTTTATCATTCGAGCTTTTAATAGATTTATCAAAGTTAAGCGCACCTAAAGCAGCTAATGGAGGAATCCAAGCCCAAGCCGGCACTCCATCTTTATAAAGTAATGGTTTTATTTCAGACAGTGGATTATATACAACCTCATTTAAAAATGCACCTGTGTCGTCAGTAAATTGCACCCACAATAATTTATCGCCATCCCCCAATACCAAAGTATTATCTGCAGCAAAAAAATCTTTTATAGTTATCGTTTGACCATCATTTAATTGTACTACAGCATCCAAACCGTCTGCTTTAATACTCGCGATACTCTCTTTTGAAACATTTAAAATAACAACCGATGGCTCAACTAAAGACAACGTGTCTTGAGTTGTCGTTTCGGATAAAACATTATGACTGTCTTTTGAAACAACTTTTATATTAATCATAATAGGCTCTTCTTAAATAAAATGTTTAAAATTAGATATAGATGCACATTTAGGATGTAAAAATGATACTTGGTTTGCAATTTTTTGCAAACATAAATATTAAATGTGTATAATTCGTTCGGCTGTGTATAATTCGTTCGGCACAATAATTTAAACGCGTTAGCAATCTTCTTTTATAATTCGAAAAGGCTTTGTTGCACAAAGTGAACCGTACCGGGTTTGTCGGAGACTTTTTTATTTAAGTTAGGCCACCTGACCTAACGGGTTAATCTTATCATAGTACATTGCTTCAAACTCAAAAGGCGATACATAACCCAGTGCACTGTGTACACGCTTTTTATTGAACCAATCTACCCAGTTTAGTGTCGCAAGTTGTACATCTGCTAAACCTTGCCAATCTGCTTTTAAATATTCAATCACCTCTGTTTTGTATAAGCCATTCACCGTTTCAGCCAAAGCATTATCGTATGAATCACCAGTCGTACCGACTAATGCTCGTAAATTTGCAGCTTCTAAATGATTGGTATAGCGAATAGAAAGATATTGAACACCTCTATCGGAATGATGAATCACATTCTTTGGCATGCCTCGATCGTGCAATGCTTGCTCAAGTGCATCGAGTACCATATCTGTATTCATCCGTGTAGATACTTTCCATCCAACAATTGCTCGTGAGAACACATCAATAATAAAGGCGGTATAGACCCAGCCTGAATTTGTTTGAATATAGGGGTGAGTAGACCAAGGGAATTTCACCCTTAGCCCCTCGCAGAACCGGACATGAACCTCTCAGCTCATCCGGCTCCCATTATCCAACCGATGGTAAACATCCCATTTTCCAGTGCACAAAGGCATTTGGAAAATCACGCGCAAGTCGCCCTAAGGCATATCTAGCCCGTCTTTTATGACGGACCAAGTTTTTATACTTACGCCTCATCCAGCGTATAAGATAAGCATTCATGTGTTGCCAGATCGCTGACATTGCTGAACCATGGAATCGACCATAGTATTGCTGCCAACCTTGAAGAATTGGATTAAATATTGCAGATAAATCACTTAATTCGCGATTACACATCAGATGTAGATGCCATTTCCGAATAGTCTGTCGCATTGCTTTAAGTGCATCACGACTGACTGCAGGAGAGAAATTTACATAAACTCTTTTATACTTGTCCACAGCCTTACGGGGCCTAAACGTGTACCCGAGAAAAGTAAATTGAACATCGGGGGTAATCCCCCCTAAAAATAAAAGGATCTAAAAGTAGAATTTTCTCTTAAGATACGAGCAGGAGATTCTGCATGAAAACATCTAAATTTACTGACAGCCAGATCATGTCCATTTTAAAACAGGCGGAGTCTGGCACACCTGTAGCCACCCTTTGTCGTGAACATGGCATGAGTAATGCCACGTTTTATAAATGGCGTGCCAAATATCGCGGTATGGATACATCATTAATGGCTCGACTGAAAGAGCTGGAAGCAGAAAATACCAGACTAAAAAAAATGTATGCTGAAGAGCGATTAAAGGCAGAGATTGTTCAGGAAGCAATGTCAAAAAAGTGGTGAAGCCATCTTGCCGACGTCAGATGGCTCAACAAGCCGTTGCCCTGCATGCGGTTAGTATCCGTTTAGCTTGCTCTGCATTTGGCATTAGTGAAACCTGCTACCGTTATCAGGCTAAACTTTGCGATGACAATGCACTCATTGCTGAACAGCTCATTGAACTCACTGAGGAAAATTCCGATTGGGGCTTTGGTTTGTGCTTCTCGTATTTACGGCATGTTGAGAGTTGCTGCTGGAATCACAAGCGGGTTTACCGCATTTACTGTGAGTTGGCACTGAATCTGCGTATTAAACCGAGAAGAAGACTAAAACGGCACGCGCCTGAACCATTGAAAGAACCAATCCGAGAAAATCAGGTCTGGTCATTAGATTTTATGCATGATCAGCTGATCGATGGTCGAAAGTTCCGATTATTAAATGTGATTGATGACTACCGTCGAGAAGGCTTAGCGATTGAAGCAGGATTCTCATTACCTACAATCCGAGTTATTCGTACGTTGAATCAGTTGCTGGAATGGCGAGAAAAGCCGTTAGTTATTCGGTGTGACAATGGCCCGGAGTTTATCAGTCATGAATTTGTACGCTGGGCAACTGAACAAGGTATTCGTATTGAATATATTCAACCAGGTAAGCCACAGCAGAATGCGTATATTGAACGTTATAATCGGACTATACGTTATAGCTGGCTAAGCAAGCATCTATTTGACACACTGGAAGAAGTACAAGATTATGCAACGAGTTGGCTGTGGCATTACAACTATGAAAGACCACACCAAGCAAACAAAGGAAGGCCACCTCTAATGGCTGCTTAACCTCTACTTTTAACTTCGGTTATTTATGGGAGGATTACCTCAAGGCTTATTAAAAATACATAGTTTTAGAATTCAACCATGTCAGAACTCTAAACATAGTTTTTTTAATTTAATGAATACTGCGGCCGATATTACGCATTTAGATGATAATGAGTATATCCTTGCTAAACTATCTAAATCATATTCATCTTCTACTTATCAGTCTGAACACACTTTGGCTAGCTATATTAATTTAGAAGCCGTGCAACAATTTTATGCATTAACGGAACGGGGTAAATTCGCATTAAAGCATAGTGCCAATAATCTACAGGTTAGTTTAGCAACAGATTTAGAGATAGAAAAATTTTGGGAAGCATATCGCTTAGATCAAAAAAAGATTTTAGAGCATGAAAAGGCACTAAAATTTACTGGACTTATATTTGAAAATAAAATTTCTGAAGAGTCTTTATTTGATTTAATAAACAATAAAACTTTAAATGAATATTTCAACCCCAGTAAATATGAAATTTCTCATCTACAAGCACAAGATGAAAAAGCTAAAAAGCAGCTTTTCTCTTTAGAAAGTTTTGATAACACTAAAGCCTATGCTGGCATGTTTACCCGTTTATTATTTAATCTTGAGGTCAATGATCCTGTCCTCATTGAAAAAATATAAAGAAATCTCTAACTTATGTAGCTCAAGAGAATATTATAGCTCTTTAAAAGAGCAACAGACTAAAGATGAACTCACATCAAAATTCTTGTCTAAGCAAATTTTGAGAGAAAAAATTTTAACGGAATACATGCTTCTAGAATCTCAAATTAAGCATTTACCACTGCTTGCATTATCTCTCTACTTTCACTATGAAATGTTAATTAAAAATAACTATCCACTAAATTTAAGTGCATTAAAGGAAGACATTTTAAGTCTTAATTTCTTTTATATAGAATCAGAATGTAAAGAATATAACGATTTACCGTATTTGGTAGCTTTTAGCATTGGAAAGTTATTGCCATCTGAATTTATTAATACACTTTATTACTATAAAACAAATAAAACAAATAAAACAAATAAAACAAATAAAACAAATAAAACAAATAAAACAAATAAAACAAAAGCCTATCCATGTTTTAAGACGACTCATCAATCCGATTTAGAACAGGCTTTGCCAAGCATTGCTGATGAAGAATTTCTAGAAACGACATTAAATGAACTTAATGAAGAAATTTCTAAAACTTGGACTGAAGTTCAGCGTAGCATTCAGATATCACAGATCTCCGACGTCACACCTACAGTAAAAAAAAGAAGATATAAACACTTCGAATATTACTCAACTCACAGGATCAACAACCATCACTCATCCATCAGAAAAGCATTTGGACACTAATCCACAAACAATGCCAATATCCGAAACAACTGATTTAAGCGCACATTCTGAGGTACAGAGCAGTCCATTAGTAACACCACCTGTTGTTGTTAGCGGCAGTGTAAAAATGACCCCCTAACGGCATTTAAAAACTGACCCCCTATGCCAATACAGCAACCTGAACATCCAAAGCCACAAGCTTCATCAAGGCCAAACCTACAAGAGCAAATCAGTTTAATTGTAGAACATCAGATATTCGGTACCCACTATAATTTTCTGAGAGATCAATCAATATATGAACTAAAGATTACTACTGTAATCTTTAGTTCAATATTGATTGAGAAAACCAACTCAATTCAAGTTGCTTTTTATGCCAGTCTACAATCCCATAAAGAAAAGAGCTTAATAGCCTCTTCTGAGTTTGAAGCAATGTACTATGATAAGATTAACCCATTAGGTCAGGTGGCCTAACTTAAATAAAAAGTCTCCGACAAACTCGGTACGGTTCACTATGGAAATATAACCATCTAGCTGGTCCCTTAATTGCTCTACAATAATTTTTTTGTTCATCATTACAACACTTTTAACTATTCAATCCATCTCGGTTTGAGCGAATCAGAATCTATAGTCGACTTTTCAATCAATATAATAAGTTATCTATAAAAATAATTTGTTGATAACTTCCCTCTCTATTAAGCCAGATTAAAACTTCTTCCTGTATTTCAAGTATCCTAGTACAAAGAGAAACAATGGAGCAAAAATCACGAATTTCCTCAAAAACTTGTGATTCACTTTGTCGTAGTAAGTCAATAACATTTGATCCATAAATGGTGCTAAAACAGTATCAGGTCTTGTTTCAAAATAATGGTTTAACCGCATATTTAAAAACATTAAAACACAAAGACTAAAAATCAAAAACATCAAAGGAATGAGCCATACTCGCCAATAAGTCGTAATCACCCATATAAAGGTTTCAAATTCCTGCTGTAGCCAATGCATGACTCTCACTCCCAAATTAAGAATACATCTGCCTATTCATAATTAAATCACTATGTGTAAGCACATAGTCAAATATGTCATCCGCCTTCGCTTTACGATCTTCGAAATTAAACGTTTCCCATGACAGGGCATCAGTCAAAATAATTTCAGAGTTTAAAACTTCCAGCAATTGAGCTTTATTACTTTCTTGGTTGATCCAATTTACACCCTGCGATAAAACAGTTTGAATTTTATTCAACAAATCTTGAGCAATTTTTTTCACTGCTTTTTCTTCTTTCTCAGATAAATTTGGTTTCTTTAATTTATCAAACAGTGTGAGTTCCAGATCATTGTCTAGTTCTTCTCTTACATAACGCGTTTCTTCTTCAGACAAGTCCTCATAGACTTTCATTAACTCTTCAAAAACCTTTTGAATTGTCACATCAGAAATGTCTTCATTAATTTGCGTAATGATTTTTTGGTAGTCTTCATGGAACTTCGCACGATCACCGTTTACAGCAGTGAGACGAGCTAATGCTTTTTCAATACGCTCCTGAAGCTCCATCAACACCGTTCTTTTATGTTTAATTTTTTCAAACTCAACTTTTAGACGATGAAAATCAATGGCTGACAAGTCGTATTCTGCATCCTTTCCTTTCTTATCCGTTGCTTCTAAATGATGATTTACATAATTCTGAATCTGTCTGAGTTCTAGCGTAATGTCAGAGCCTTCTTCACGCTTTGATAATCTACGATAGATCGCCTTTAAAGTATTCAGGTCTGCCTGATATATAGAAAGTTCATCACACGGTAAAAGATTTTCTTTACGTAAATCTAAGTCATTAAACATAGTAATGAACGTTGCTTTTACCTGCTTGGTAACAGATAAAGCCTCTTTACATTGCAAGAGCAATTCCAAACGATCTTCGGCTTTAGCCGACTTCAATGCTTGATAAGGGGCTTTCTTAGACTCCACATATTTGATTAAATTTTTCAGATATACACCAAATTCGATGAGTAACTTTGGCTTATCGCTTAACGGATCTGCTTCTACCTGTTGGGTTTTACCAGCAGAATTTTTACCCGTTGAGAACACTGCCAATGCACGTCTTAAACTTTGAAGCATGCCGTTATAGTCGATGATCGTCCCTTGCTTTTTACCTGGTGCAACTCGATTAGCACGTGCAATCGCTTGCATCAAAGTATGGTTTTGCATCGGCTTATCAATATATAAAGTCGATAATGACTTCACATCAAAACCAGTGAGCCACATCGCACAGACAATGACAAAACGTAATGGATGATTGCTATCTTTAAACTCTTCATCCAACTTACGCTCTTGCATTACTTTACGATGCTTTAAGATATCTAAAGGCTTGCCATTGTGATCATTGAATTTTGCGACTTCTTCAATTTCGCTTTGCTCACTACTGACCACAACCGCAAACTTGGTTTCTTGCATCCATGCTAAATGTCTGCGCTTTTCCTCTAAAATATCTGGATCATTGCAATGAATGATTTCTTCTTCTGCAAGCTCTTTCTTTTGTAACTCAATCGCTAACTGCCACTTTTCAGTAATCAGCTCATACATTTTTAAGCACGTATTACGGTCTAAACAGATCAACATACCTTTATTACAAGGGGATTTATCCGTACCCAACAACCAACGCTCTTTATAATGATCCACCACATCTTGCGCTACGATTTTTAAACGCTTCGGTGATGTTAAAATATTGTAGTCATCACTTGCCTTACGGACGAGACGCTCGATATCAGCTTCACTTTTACCCTTCTTCTTAGCATCATCAATGACTTTCTGAATGCGTTGATTTAACTCATCAGGATTGGCAATACTCAGCTGAGCACCATGATTTTCGTAAATTAAAGGTACAGTCGCACCATCTAAAATGGCACGTTTAAAGTCATAAATGGAAACGTAATCACCAAACCATTCTTTGGTTTTTTGATCTTCTGGAGAGTCCATTAAAGGCGTACCAGTAAACCCTAAATATTTGGCATTTGGCAGTGCTGCTCGCATATTACGTGCTAAATCACCATACTGACTACGGTGTGCCTCGTCTGAGATCACAATGATATTATCCGCAGTACTATATGGCTCTGTCACAAGCTGATTAAATTTAAAAACTGTACTGAAAATATATTTATCATTCGAGTTCGTAAGTTTTTTACGCAGTTGATCGCCGCTGACTGCCTGATCATTCACCTTACTGGATTTACCACAATCACTATAAAGTTTAGAAATTTGATCATCTAGTTCAATACGGTCAGTAATAATCACAAAGCGATAATTCGATGAGATTTTTCTTAATACTTTTTCAGTAAAAAAAAGCATTGAAAAAGACTTACCCGAGCCTTGAGTATGCCAGTAAACCCCTAATCGACCTTCATGACGCTCTTTAATATGCGCTGGATCTTGACTGATCAGCCGCTCAATAACTTTATTCACACCTAAATATTGGTGATTTTTCGCAATGATTTTGATGGCTTTATCACCCTCTCCTTCAAAGGTAATAAAGCTCTCTACTAAATCGAGTAAACGTGTTTTGTCCAAAATCCCAAATAGCAATCGCTTCAGTTGATTCGTATTAGCTGCTGGTTCTGGATCATCTTCATCATTACGTTTCCACTGACCATAAAACTCGAGTGAAGATGTAAATGTGCCGTACTTCGCCTCTTCACCATTAGATAAAATGGTGATTGCATTAAAGTCAAAGAGTTGCGGAATTTTATCTTTGTAGTCTGTCAAATTGCCTTTAAAGGCACGATTGACGTCAATATCTACGCCTTTAAACTCAAAGAAGACCAACGGTAAACCATTTACAAAGCAAATCAGATCTGGACGTCTACGCTCTGAAGTTAGGGTACTTTTCACCCATAGTTCATCTACTGCATGGTAAATGTTGTTTGCGACATTATTGAAGTCAATGATTTTAACTGTGTAGTCTTTTAACTGACCTGTCTTAGGATTTTTTGCCTGTGTTTTATGCCCAACTAGCAAATCTTGTTCATAGCGGTATCTGTTTTCAGCAATTGCATTTGCGTTATAGCTACGACGATCTTTAAGATGTTTAATCGTGTTTTGAATGGCTTCTTGAGGCACATCAGGATTCAATTTTACTAAGGCATGCTGTAAGTCATTTAGCAAGACCACTTGTTGTTCTGACTCACGGCCAAAAATACTTATGCCTGATTTCCATTCATCATCATAGGCATGTGTTGTTCGCCAACCCAATTGTTCTTTCAGAATCTTAATGGCTGGTTTTTGAATCAGATTTTCTTCGGAGTATTGTGCGTGTGCCATAGTAAAAAAATTATAAAAATTAATAAGTTTTTGTTACCCAATTTAGCATAGGTCGTTGAAAAAAACCTGCGCTAACGCAGGTTTTTTTTAAGGTTTATTCAATACTTGAAAGTTTGGAAACATCGAGTTCACCTGACATAAGTCGAGGTAATAATGTCTCCTTTAAGTCATGCAACTTCTGATTCTGAGTTTGTAGGATATGTATTTGTTCATACATTGGCTCCACAACTTCATGAAACTTATCCAATAAGCTTTTTGGCGGAAGTAACAACTCATAATCTTCAAAGTCTTTGTACGTCACAGCAGGATATGCAGCCCCTTGTGCAACGCTTGTTAGATAACCACAAAAATCGTCACTTGCAGCTAATGCTGTTAAATACGTAAATGGAATTTTTGTTGGTCTTAATACCGTAAATCCTGTTGATACAATTAAGTTACTCTGAGGATTTTGAATTAAGGCATATTGTTTTCGGTTTGGACGGACACATGACCAAATCACATCACCATGCTGAACTTTTCGTTTTGCTCGACCTGGAGCATCATCAATATGATATTGAGTGAACGATTCAATTTTCCCTTGCCCCACTGATGAAATATCTACGTATAAGATTTCATCAAGTTCACCTTTTTTTAAAGTCGAAGGATTTGTGCTTATAACTTCTTTAAGAGATACGTTTGTCCACCCTTCAGGAATACCATCAACAAACTCAACTTGCTCATGGTTTGGGAATTTAAAATTGATGAACCATGAATTGTATAATTCGGCCAATACTGACTCATAAATCCTTATTCTATCTTCATAGGTTTTAGAAAGTTCATCGATAGATTTTAAAATCTGAACTTGTTTAGTCTGAATCTCTAAATCAGGTAAAAAAATCTTCGTTTCACGCACTATATCCGTATTGATATTCTGAATAGCAGCGCCATAAGAGATACCATTAAAGTATTCTTTTAAGGTCATCAATTTATAATACAACCACTCAGGCTCAACACCTGCGTAGTCAGAAAAATAAAGCCATCCATCATGAATACAGGCATCAACACCTAAAAAATAAGGCGTTCCTAATGTACCACTTGCCGAAATAATTAGACTACCTTTTTTAAGATGCCTGCTAAATGATGCTCCATATTCATTTACAAACTGTTTAGTTTGAATGATATATTTCCCTGAAGCTGTTGCATCTGCAATTTTCACCCATGGAATAGAACCATCTTTAAAATATTTTTCATCTTTAATTGGTCTAGGAGATGATCCTCGTCCAATAGTGACAATATCGCCAAGACAAACTTCCATCCCTGTCATGCCAATAACTCCTTGATACTATTTTGAATACGTGATTCAAGAAGCTCAGATTTTTTAGACAAATCTTCTAAGCAAATCAAAGTTGAATTTAAAAACTCATTAAAATCTTTTGTATTTATTGAGCTTTGTTCAATACCAACATAACGACCAGCCGTTAGGGAATAATCTTGAGCTTTAATATCTTCCTGTGAAGCTAACTTACATAAGCCAGCCACATCAGCATACACACCTTCAGGGAAACGCTCATTTAACCAAGTCACATCAGCAATACGATCAGCTAAGATTTTTTCCAAAGTTTGTACTTGATCTTGAACGGTTTCAGGCTCACCTTCTGCTGAAGCATTCAAGCCATTTAACAAGACAGCAATATCTTTGTTTGCCCATTGCTTTTTATCTTTCTTCGTATACAAACTCTCAGCGTGTGCGACTAATGCCAAAGCTTCAGCTTTAGTTGAACTTAATTGATCAAATACAGCTTGAGTTTGACCTAAAGCATTTTTCAGTGCATTAAATATTGTAATGATTGAAGCATGGTCTTGAGCATCTTCAAGTTTTTGGCGTAAGTCAGCAACACTTGGTAAAGCCTCAAGCAGTGCAATCTTGGCATCTTCAGCTAACTCTGACGCAAGACTTTGTTGCGCTTTTAAAGCAGATGCTTTTAAAGATGCGAGTTGCTCAGCAGTAACTGGCGTTGGTTTATCCTCAGACTCTTGTTCTTTCTTCGATAGCTTATTTAAAACATCAATCGACGTATTGGTCGCAAATTTAGCTACGTAATCAACAACAGTTTTAGATGAGCTTAAATAGTCTTTATAAACCACTGGCATCTGCTCAATGGTCTCAAGCATCTTGTTGATAGAGCGACGTAGCAAGTTTTGATACTTGTCATGCTCTTCACGATATAACCAAACAATCACATTTAAAGCTTCTAATTGTGACTCACTGAAAATATGTGATTTCGCTGATACCACCGTAAATACATTACGTGCATCCAGCATCAATACTTTATCTTTACGACTTTCAGGTTTTGATTTATCAAAGAACCAAAGCGCACATGGCAAAGAACGGGTATAGAAGAACTTTGGTCCAATCGACACCATAATATCAACATGACCAGTTTCGACTAATTTTTGACGGATTTCTTTGTCACGACCACCTGCATCAGATGCACTTGATGGCATAACAAAACCAGCACGACCAGTCTGATTCAAATAGCTATAAAAGTATTGAATCCACAAGCTATTTGCATTTGAAACTTGCTCATTTTTACCATCATTACCATCATTACGCTTACCACCAGATTTAGAAGTCACCCCTGGTAAACCAAAAGGCAAACGTTTCTTTTCAGCAATCGCTGCTTGAGCAATTTCTAAAGCTGTTGGTTCAGGCTGACCTTCTTCCTGCTGTGGCACAACATAAACGTCGTTCTTACATTTGCTGGCGTCCACCGCATCTACGTTAAATGGCGGGTTTGCCATAACAAAATCACACTGACCAATATAGTCGTGCAATGCACTATAAAAAGAGTTTCCTTCTACAATGTTAGACGCATCCAAACCATGCACAACCATGTTCATAATGGCGAGCTTTTGGTTATTTTCGGTTTTTTCCTGGCCTACAAACTGCATCGGATTATGCGTGTTATTTTGCTCTTGGAAATGTGTTGTTTGAATAAACATCCCAGCCGAACCCACTGCAGGGTCAATCACTAAACCATGATCAGGCTCAATAAAATTAACGATGGTACGTACTAATGATGGCGGCGTGAAAAATTCCCCCCCTTCTTGTGCACCAGACTGAGCAAACTTATTTAAGAAATATTCATAAATTTTACCAAACACATCGCCTTCTGCGTTTAATAACGTATCTCGGTTAAAAATACGCACAACACGCTCTAACAGATCTTCTTCAAAATGCTGATAGGTCTTTGGTAACACACCTTTTAAAATTGGGTTTTGAGTTTCGATTGATTCCATAATGGCATCAAGTTCAGCACCCAAGTTATGGCCTGTTGGTAAGTTTGCTAAATAATCAAAGCGTTGCTCTGGATTCAAATACAATGCACTACGTGCCTTAAAAGCAATCTCGAGTTGCTTTTCAAATGCCTCTGCTGGCATTTTATTTTCATCAACAAGTTTTTGATAACTTGCCATTTGATGATCTTGCAACAATTCTTTTTTTAACGAGTAAAAACGTGAAGTTGCATGCGATAAGAAAATGATACCTAAAATTGGTTGTGCATATTCTGTTGCAGTTAATTTCGAGTTTGCACGCAGGTCATCTGCCGCTTCCCATAAGTCTTTTTCAATTAAAGAGATGTTCATAT
Source organism: Acinetobacter sp. YH12094 (assembly GCF_013419295.1). Lineage (NCBI taxonomy): Bacteria > Pseudomonadati > Pseudomonadota > Gammaproteobacteria > Moraxellales > Moraxellaceae > Acinetobacter > Acinetobacter sp. YH12094. The sequence continues at coordinate 16,889 of NZ_VPAK01000019.1, read as the reverse complement.
TGCCTCAATTTATTCGTTTGGGTGAGAGCTGATTCATCATGACTCCGCTCTGACCCCTGAAATCTGTTTCAAATGTTTAAATCTAAATTCAGTGGTATGAGTAACTTTTATTTAAGTAAGATTACTCATTCAAATGTTGTTTAAGAGCTGATTAAATTCATCCTTCACACTCAAATACTGAAATTGCTTTTCATTCAAAATCGCTAGCTCATGCTCAAGATCTAACTGCTCAACTTCAATATGCACATCAAAATATTCGGCACAGTGTAAGCTATATTTATTGGCTTTGACCTGTTGGATAGTGACATCTTTTGACCACTCAGTCTCCTGATCAACCGTGAGCAGTTCCTTAATTTTCTGTGTATCATTCAGGCTTAAATTAAGCTTTCTACGCTGACGCTCGCCTAAACCTCGTGCATCCACCATGCGGATAGTCTCTTTAGCTTTGGCTTTATTTAAGATAAGCAAACTCATTTCAATATTTGAATCAGTCAAAATACCAGCAGGGAGTAAAACAACAGCTTCGACCCAATTTAATTGCACTATTTTTTCACGCAACTCTGCATCATACCCACCTCTGAATAACCAGCCTGGGATAATCTGAAGGTATGCTTTACCATACGCATTTAAATTATACAGTGCTTGTTGAATCCACAGACTCTCAGATGCACTACTAGGAATACGAGCAGCAATAAACAATTCTTTTAAATAATTTTGTCCAGCTACAAAGGATTCAGACACCCTCATGTTAATCGGTGGCGTACTAACTACCACATCTACCCCAAGGCTTGAAGCACCATCACTTAATGAATCTGACTGCTGAATATCCGCCTCTTTCTCACTTAAGGCAAAAAGCAGTTTTGCCATCCCTACCGTTGGTTCATTGATATCACGTAATATGGGCTTTTGAGTATTAAGCTCGTGTGCTAATAATCCTAGACCACATGCCCCATCGTAAAGCTTTTTATCTTCTACTGAGCCGACGACAACTTTAAAAACATTGAGGATATTTTGTGAATCAACATTAAACATGTCCCAATTTTTATTTGAACTAAGTGAAAAAGCTTTTAATACTTCAAAAGCTTTTTCACCATAATTTTGATTATTCGAACACTGTTCTCGTAGGCTTAAAAACACCTGAACAATATTCACAAGCTGATTGGCATTCCAACGAATTACATCCTTTGAAAACCAGTGTAATTCTTTTTCCGCTACGAAATCAGAAATAAAAGTTGAGATGTTATCGTGTGTTGATAACAGGATATCTTTACTTTCTTCTCCATTCTCTTTTACAAGATAAGCGATTAAAGTAAATAGCTCTAATGCAGCACTACGTGTCATCGTGCCTGTCATAGCCGATAAGGCATCTAAATATTCGATTGTATTTTTCATTTGTAATTTCCTATTTAGGCCATCAACTTTTGAAAAGCGGCATTGGTTGCTTTAATTTGTTGAACTTTCAGTTGCTCTATTGCATACAAGACTTGATTATTTTTGTGAAATACTTCTGCCAGTTTGTGCTGTGCCCCTAAGTCTGGTACTGAAATTTCAATATCCTTTAGACTGCTCACAGGAATATTCATAATCGTCGTACCTTTATTCAGACTATTGAGTACTGCTTGACCATATTCACTGTTTAAGAAAACAGTTAAAAATTCTGGTAAAGCAACTTCCGAATCTACCTTGATGACTAGACATGTTGCAGGAGCAAATAAATTTAATTTTTCCTGTTCCGCAGTCACAATTGAAGCTCGTAAATTTGTGCCTTTTGATAAAAAAACAATGTCACCTTCTTTTAGTTTCTTTTTTTCAATAAGCTCCTCATCGACAAATACTGTTTTTGTTGTACGAGTATCTACATCAAGAAAGCCTTTATCGTTTAGGCTTTGACCTGTCAATAAACTGACTTGGATTAAATTCTCTTCATGAGTATCATTGAATTTATTGATTCCAACTGTAATACTTGAACATAACTCAATTAGTTTCATAATTACTCCAAATATAGTTTTATTAAAACTATTTTTAATTTTCCTTAAGCAGATAGTAGCTCTCGCAAACCATTTTGTAAATAGTTTTATTAAAACTTTTTTAATTAAAGTAAAGAAACTTCTTTATTGATAGCTAAAATATCGAAATGTCGAGTGATCAGTAACTTTAACTTAACAACTTCAATTATGAGCTGAAGTAAGTATATCTATTATTTTTTGCCTGAATGTACGCCCACTCTGCCACCTTGTGCGAACGTTCTTTATCCGTTAGAAATCCTAGCACTGAAATTCGCTCCACGATGATCAGATCCTGTTCTTCATTCCGCTCCTGCCACTTATGCAAAAACTCTTCTGATGCAAGTAAATTACTTTTCTTAGAATTACAGCTTGAATCTGCCAACACAAAATTATGACCTGTATCTGATGGGTACATAGACCATGGAATAAAATGATCGACTGCATAATTGTCTTTTCGCATCGGCTTATTGCAATAGAAACATTTGCAATCTTGTAGCTCTACCAACACGCTTGCTACCGCATTCAACTGGTTTCGACTTGGCTCAAACATGAATTGTTCAAGATTCGGTAATTTATTCAAAATTGGGGCATTACTACTGTTCTTGCGGATATAGTCAATCCAACGTTTCTGACAAAGTTCTTCAATGATCTCACTGAATTGACGTAGGCAGTACATCACTTGAGGCAAAAGAATAAGTTGTTTCCTACACTGATCTAGCTGATATAAAAACTCAAAATTTTGACCATTGATGTTTTGTAGATAACGGACTGGCATGTCTTTTACAGTGCGAGCGACATCTTTAACTAGCTTCAACCACACCAATGAATCTCGTCTTAACAGTCCAAGGGATGAGTAACTCTGACGAAGCCCAATGATTCGATTTACAATCGCTGCTTGCTTACCATTATTTTGATTTAAGATCAGTTGGCCTTCATCATTAAAGGTATATGGCACTGCTTGCTTCCAATATAGCTCGATAAACTTCTCAGCAATATCCGTATATTCGAGTGATAGACTCTCACCTGAATCTTTACCTTTTTCAATAGCTAATCGGCTTAGGCTAATCAGCAACGCAAATTTATAGGTGCTACTAAAACTACCCGACTGTAAAATCAGCTGAATATTTTTTAAGAATTTAAGTTGTTCTTGTGCAGCAGGTATATGCACATTAATCCTCTACTAAATAGATAATATAATTTGAATCATTCATTAAACATAGTCAAAGTATTCACCAAGTTTAATTCACGACAAAGCATGAAATTTGTCTGCTCGAACAACCTTTCAAACACTGGATGCCCTGATAATTGCTGAGTACCACGAAATGGATGATCCCGATATTCTGGCATTACCGGAAACTCTGCATTCCTCACTCTCAGCTCAAAGCTCAATGCATCAAACCAGTCTTTATCAAAGTTCTTGTCTTGAAGTTTAACCAGCTCGTTTGCCGCTACCGGGTACGTCACCCAGAGCTTACGCATCATTCCCTGTTGCTCAACTTCCTTTGTATAGCTATCCGTTTCTGATTCAAGAACAGAAGAAATCATATTCGTGATCTCCCTGATATGCTTTTGAATGTTCTTATAAGCATTCAACTGAGGGTATCCCCTCTGCAGGGCGATTAACTCATTTAGGAACTTCCTTAAAGAATTTTGTGAGAGATTGTCATTGGCAATATCAAACGACTCCTTGTTACCGAAGTTTGAGCGATCTTCCATGATCATAGGCCCACAGATATAGATATTTTCAGGAATCGTCAAAGCATCTTCCTGATCGCTAATGGTGAGTAATCTGGACTTAAGCGAATGATGTTCCCGGCACCATTTCTCGTAGAACTGAAGTTCTTTTAACTCAGGCGTTAATGCAGGTGTGTAAAAACTTCGGTATTTGTTGGTCTTAGTACTATAGGTAGAAGTGAGCTTATTTGCTGAGTAAACTGTTTGAGCCTTCTCTACCACAGCCTTAAGCCTTCCAACCAACTCACCTTCGGTTGCAGTAATCTTATAAAGAACACTATTCACGTCCTTGATGAAATCCCTGATCAAAGAAGCCAGCCCCGGTTTATCACTGGTCTTATCTTTCACCTCACCAATTGGGATCATGGCGATCTGAGTTTTTTTGAAGCCAGCATCCCCAGTGATACGAGTGTATAAAGTCCCACGAATAAGCATGAAAATTGAGAGCATATCCAATGAGCTCTTAACTTTATATTCAAGCTCTGTCTGAGTTTCATCATTAGATACCAAGTAGAAATCTTCTACCAGAATCGTCAGCAAACGATCACGTTCATCGCCGTTGACCCACTCATTTTTCTCTTTATCCAAATATCCACCACGTCCCCGGTAAACAAGCTGGGCGATTTCCATTAAAGAGGCTTCAATTGCGAAACGAGGCATGGCAGCAATGATTGAATCACAGTTCGGGAATGAAATCCCCCTAGCCGCAGTCGAAGTAATCAGTACGACTTGCAATGTCTCTTTGCGATCCAGCAACTCTGTACGGTGGTATCCCATTAACTGGCTATCAAAAATGCCAATCTTAGAGCGTCCAACCACTCCTTCATCGACTAATGCATCTCTGAGTGCGGCCAATGCATTTTTATCCTGAGCAAAGTAGATAACTTGCTTTTTACCATCTTCAAGATTCTTTTGAATAAGCTCGATAGCAGTCTGTTGAGTCCTTTCCCCAGCTTTCTGGCGAAATAGATGAGTCAGGTTCTTATCCAATCCAAAATCATCTGTTTCAGGGACTACGGCGTATTGCTTGAGCATATATTGGATTTTAAGATCACTTGCCGGGTAACAATTCGCCATGATATGGATACTAGAACGAACAGAGTTACCATCATCCAGATCTGCAGTCTGCATCTTGAATGGGAAATTACCCAAAGATGGAGAGATGAACATTTTTGCTGGTAACTGGTCCTGTTTCTTCATGTAATTTTGGATTGCATTCACATTACTAAGGGATGCATCTGCAAGAATCACAGTCACCGTAAATGGAGAATTACCTTGAAACGGTTCAATGAAGTTTTTGGAAAGGAATTTCAGCATCTCATTGATAAAAGTACGTGTACCTGAATCCCCTGTAATTTCATCAAACATCACCACAATGTTAGGGAACTTTTTGGCAAACTCTCTCCGTTCGATTTTGGCCTCTGTCGGCTTCTTATCGATTTTGTATTGGAACATTTTTTCCAGCCCATCCAAACTGGAAGCTGCCACAGTTTTATTTTGGTTTTCCCTTGGGTTTCGTGGTCCAGCTGGTGTGGTGTTATATGGTATGAATGCCTGACTTGCTACAGTCATCGTCAGTTTATTGAGCTCTGGATGGAATACAAGTAATTGCTGGGTCGCTTCCCCTAATGAATCAAACACTCTGGCAAACTTCTTATTGGTTGCCGTAATTTTAGATTCTGAAGTATTGGCATAGCGTCTATTGGCATTTGCATTCTGTTCCAGGTCTTTGAGCTTTCGGTATTCATCTTGTTTGAACAATAGAACACTTGAGCCATGATCTATCTTCATATCTTCAACACCACCCACAATAGCGGCACCACGCGCATTCACCTTACAATCCGTATTGTGAATCTTCGAATAGATTTGCTGTGCCTGTGTCACCACATCACTGTTACTGGTAATCGTAGCTGATATTTTAGATAAATCACTGACCACATCATCGTTAATCAACACTCGTGGACTGGTATAAAAGAAAAAAAAGCCTTCCAAATCTGCCAGCAAAGTCTTAACGCTCGATGTTTTCCCAATCCCCGGCGTACCAGTCAAACAGATGAAATTCACTTGGCCTTGTTTACTTTCCTTCAGTGCCAGTACTACGGCGGATTTATGCAAATCACGTAAGGTGAATGAAGTTTTATTCTCAATTTTTCCCTTACGAATTGTTTTAAACTCAGCCAGCACCATCTCTTTAAGTTTTTGGTTATGGTCTTCGTCATCGACTTGCCGATCTATCAAGTCAAAAACCCACTCTAAAGCCAGTGGCTGGTTAGGATTCACAAAATCCTTAAGCCTTTCGGTAATAGTGAAAGTAAGATCCTGACCGTAGGAAATATCGCTAATATTTTTGGACACGATTTCCGAGATGTTTTTGACAGGTTCATTCACCAGATAATTCAGAATCTCAACTTGCAGTTTCGTACGTTCATCCATATCGTCCAGACTCAGAACGTTATCCTGATACTCCTTGCCCAGCTGATACATAATTTCCAGCTCTGGGGATTTATCTTTATCCGAAAATTCAGCAGAAATGTATTCACTTCCCCGGCTGGTGATCGCCATCACACTCAGACGAATATTTGGCATGTCATCTTGTTCAAACTTCCATTTAAAAGAATCAACAAAAGTGGTTGCATACGAACAGCCTTGCGCCATCTTAAATAGGACTTTTTCCTTACGGACATAGGCTCTCAAGTATTCACGTAGTTTTTTTGAGAACTTAAATGGGATCTCTTGAGCTTCTGCATTCACGTATGAGAAAACACTTTGCGATTCAGAATGTTTGATGTAACGCTTGTACTCTTGCAAATAGGTACAAGAATCCTTGGCATTGAATTGTTCTGGTTCACCTAAAACGTAAAATAATGAATATTCCTGAACCAGCACATGATAGTTGGCTTTGACTTTGATTACCGCCAAGAAATCAGCACGACCAAACATACCCTTACCAAACATTTTAGCGTGGGTAAGACTGAATTGTTGATTCCATGTTTCCAACGCCTTCTCCTTGAAGGCTTTAATAGCAATATGTTCTTCCTCAGTTGTGTAGTCATCTACAATGGTCTGGGTTATATCATTTGGCATTGTCAGTGGACACCAGATGCCAGATAAGCTCCAATTTGGTCTTGCATTCGCCGTTTTAGCCCTTGCAATACCTTTTGGCTTGATCTTTCTTAGAAACTCACGAGTATTGGTATAACCATGCCCGAATCCAGTTTTTATCAATTGCTGAAAATAGCTTTCGATATTTTCATGGATAGCGGCATTAATGACATCGCTATATAGCGCTTCCTTCATTTCCTGAAAGACATCAGCAATCTGTTTACTATTCCATTCTGCTACTACAGGATGGCTGGCTGATAATAGCTTTGCATCAAGCAAAGCCATAATCGAACCACGTTTAACAGCGATCTCATAAACCTCGCCCCAAACTTTGGCTTCATTGTTCACCACGGCGCTTACTCCACATCAGTCGCTAAAATTTCTTCAGCTCCCTCTGGAGACGGCTCGATTGGCTCAATCAAGTCTTCATTCATCAGAATAACGTATTCTTCGAGCTTGCCGATTAAGGCTGGCAGACTCATGACAACTTCGCCTTTATTTAGACGACTCGACACTATGACTTCACCAAGCTCTTGAATGCCAGTAGTGCCACGAATATGGGAAGGCTCAAGTACCGGAGTGAAGTTTTTGCCAGCTGTAGGACGTTCAGACTCAAAGTAATGCAGACCACGCAATACAGAGCGAATTGATTTCATTTCATTGGAATCATTCACATCAATAATTTTACTGTGCAATCTAATTCGCTTATCGTTATGAATCGAATGCTCCTGACTGGTTAGCATATAGAAATACGAACAAATACCATTCTGAGTACGAACACCCACAGTACGTTTAGTCGCAAAGCTATATACGGACAAGGATTGTTTATATTCTTTTTGATTGATGATCGCAGTATGGTACTGATGGTGCGGTACCTCATAGACACGACTGTTATCACTGGTTTTTAAGCTCAGTGCTGGGATCGTATCAGACTGGAATGGATAGAAATTCATATTCGGGAACAACTGATCAAGTTGATCCAAAGCACTTTCACTTTCATGAATCAAGTTGCTGGTTTCAGTCTTACCGATCTTACGCTGTGCAAAATGGTGTGAAAGCAATACAACATCTTCAAAACCATCTGACTGCAGTTTTTCGATGATACGGTGCATCGCCTTACTTGTTCTCAGATTGTCTTCAGCAACTGGGGCATGACTGACCTTCTGTAGTGATAAGCGACCCTGTTTATCGTTGATACGCTCAAGTGTATAGACGTAGCAGATGTAGCCATAATCTGGTTTAAGAAGTAGCAAATCCTTCTGATGCTGATACTTAAATTCCACATCATTCTCAGGTCGAGAGTTATAACTAATACAGGCAATTTTGTCCTTAGTGCCCTCAAATGGGATGATGATTTCTGAATATCCTGACAGTGCTTCAATTGCAGCCTGAATACGGTAAGTCACTGTTTTATCCATAGCGAGATTCACCGGGGCACAAACTCGCTCACCATTTTGATTACCATAAGGCATAGGATCTGGTTGATACTTAAGGCCCTGTACCTTCACAATAGCATCATCATTGTTCAGCAACTTCTCAAGGGTATAAGCGGTGGCATACGCTCGTTTACACTCAGGATTAAACCCACCTTTTTGGATCTTTTTTGATTTCCTTTGAAATTGGGCTTTTTCTTCATTCTCATGTTCATCAACTGAGTCAATTCGCATTACAGGTACATATAAGCGCTCTTCGATACCCAGTTGATTTTTTACTTCTTTAATCAGATGTTTAAGGAATAGATGAATCGCAATCGAAAAACATGACGTACTGATGATCAAAGCATTTTCTTTTTCATCCAAACATAATTGAGCATGGCCGCCTTTTAAGTCACTCAATCGAAATAGCTTAGATGAATAATGAATCATGACCTTGTATTTAGATAACAAGTTGTCATAACTTAAGCTCTCAGGATGATAAAAATGTGGCAGCCCATTGTCGCTGACCTTCTTGTTGGTCGGCACCATCAATACTGGTAAACAAGGAATATTCAGATTACGAGCGACATCAAATTGATCTAGGTCGGTATTAGGATTCTCAATCGGTACCAACGTTCGAATTTTCAGTGTGGAATTAAACTCAATCTCGCTTAGGGCTTTACGAGCATAATCATTCTTTCGAATGATTTCGTCTTGGCTCATTTTCGCCAACTTTTTACGGCTAGCATCCACTATCGAGATGTAGCTGTAAAAGTTCGATTCTTTACCCTTAAATATACTAAAGAACTGTTCCGCATCTTCACCAATTGAACTCTTGAATACATCTAGATTCACAATACTTGGAAGGATGTAGAGTACAGTTTTAAGACTACTATCCTTTTCCATCTCACTAATGATGGAATCCAGATTCGCTTTTAGCGCTGTAGTGATCGTAGACGTGATCACCTCCATTCGCTCATGCATTTTTTCGGTATTGAGCTTTTCGTCTAAGATACGAGTAAGGTTAAGTCGTATTTTTTGAGGATTCTTGAATGCATCAACCAGTTTATTGAATGCCCCTTCAAAATCTGAAATCTTCATGTCTGCCCCAGATAGGACGAAGTACATCATAATGAGCTGGAACATCTCTACTTGAGCAACGCGATCTGAGCACTCTTTGCTTAATCGTTCTTCAGAAATCGGCTGACCTTTATCATCAACAATATCCTTCAGCAGCAATGCTTTATTGATAGTATGCAGACGAGCTTCATAAGCAGTCAGCATAGTATCTGCACCCGAACGGTTGCATTTGCTTGTCTTATAATTGATCTGCAACTTAGAGTTAAATGAACTTACTTTTTCCTCTTTAACAAACTCCCCATTCACCCGAAAGGCATAAGTGACTTCACGTTTTAGAGATAGCCCTTCCTTATCCTCATGACGAATATCATTCATTTCAATTTTTGGTTTTACCCAGATTGGCAAAGCATCTGTTGCTCCAACATAGGCCAGCAAACCATTAAAATCAACTTTACCTACAGCTCCATAGATAGCACCAAAGTCAATACCATAGTCCTTAATGGTTTCCGTTGTTTCCTCATTCCATGGAGCAATTCGATTACCAAAAATCTGAAAGAAAGCAATTGCTTTACGGATATAGGAAACAGCGGACTCACGCTTGAAATCGTTACGCTCAGTCTTATCAATGTGATCCGCAATGATTTCCATAATTTTGAAGCAATTTCGGATACGAGCTCGTGATAGTGCTTTGATTTCTACGAAATGAAGTAGATTTTGGATATCATTATTTTCAGCAGAACATTCATCATCAAGAATTTCCTGCATACGTTCAGCAACCTCTAATGGCATCTTTTCACCAGCTGGGTAGGACTGCTTCACAATGGCTTTGATTGCCTCGCAAACCTCTTTCACCCATTGAGGTTTGCTGATTTCTTCAGTAACAGTGAAAAGTCGTAATTCGCCATCTTTTGCTTTTAAGTCGTTTGTATATTGCAAAGAAGCTACTTTAGATTTTCCTTTGACTTGCATAGGATACTGAGAATTTTTGGCAATCACTGGATCAGAATATTTGAGATCGCCTAAGAATTGGTTGAGAGAATTTAGTGCCATACCTGTCGGAGCATTTTGAAGTACTTGCTGAACAATTTCAGACATCACTTGGTCTAAATCACGATAGGTCTGGGCAGTTTTAGCTTCAGATTCCTTATCAAATAAAGTGCTTATTCTGAGTTTTGAATCTTCAGGTAATAATTGAATATCTTTGATGATGTTATAAATTGGCTTTGAATCGTTTTTAGTCCCGATCTGCTTAAATACTGCAGACACAAAAGCGGTCGCATCAAAATGCAGATTATGAGAAGGCCCATAATAATTGAAGAAATGATCTGATTGATGGTTTTTAAGAGTCCCCACCATGGCTTTTAATAAAGGGGAAAGAATTATTTTAGGTGCGAGTGTACTTAGTTCAGTACTAGAACCATTGTTATTTAATTGCATTAAGTTTTATCCATGACAAAGTTGGCACTAAGAGGTATTTTTATATTTATTAAATATCAAAATCCTCTGTCTGAACTTTGATCATATTTTTTTCAATTAAGAATGTAAATATAAGCCTTATATTAAATTTTTTTCTTCACTCTACACTGACTGTAAAATCAGCTGAATATTCTTTAGAAATTTGAGTTGTTCTTGTGCAGTGGGAATAAAATTAAGCATGTTTTTTCCAAAGCAGATTGAGCCATTCCTCATTACGATCAGGACGCTTATCTACAGTAATCCATTGTTTTAATACAGTAACCCTATCCAACTGATCTAGTAATTCTTTAGCTTGTTCTTCATCTAAATCGGTAAATGCTCTACCATCTTTTACTCGGTCTATTGTGCCGTATTTAAATGACATATAACAAACACCCCCACGGCGTAATGCAGCATGAATACGTTTTAAAACATCAGGGAGTCTATTACGAGCACAATGTAGTAAAGAGGCACATGCCCATACCCCATCATAAACATCGTGCATATCAAGCTCATAAAAACTTTGCTGCTGAACAGCGATACCGGTCAGTTGGCTCGCTCGTTCGACCAATACTTCAGAATAGTCGATAGCATCAACTTGATAGCCTTTATTTTTAAAAGCCAAAGTGTCACGCCCTGAGCCACAGCCTAAATCCAGGATGCGTGCTGAATCTGGCAACTCAGCTAAAAATGGTTGGTATAGGCTTTCCATATCCACATACAACGTGGCTTGTAAAAATTGATCTGCGTATTGGTTGTAATAGTCTATTGTTTTCATATTGGTTGCTTAGGTGCATATTCTTGCCCAATTGGACACTTAATAGTATATCGTACTGGATACAGATTCTTCTTTTAATTGGACACTCTTTGCATCTAAAACGAAATTTAAAAGAAAAAAGTAAAATGATTCCTATGAAAAAAGCGGTTATTGCAGTGAGTTGCTTAAGTATACTTTTGATGGCCTGTTCCTCGCTTCTTAATCCAAGTATTCAGAATTCACTAAAAGAAGTGAGAACATCAAAATTCCTAAAAAATGAAGATAAAACAAAAACCATTGGTGGGATTGATGCAAATAGTAATGGTGTGCGTGATGATATTGAGGGATACATAAAGCTCAAATATGGGAATAACCCTGAATTTGTTAGCGTATATATGCAGTATGCACAAGAATTACGAAGAAAGCTGACTTTGGCTAGTGATGATCGTGAGGTCTATCGTAGAGCGTCACACGAAGTTAGTAGAAAAATGGTTTGTGCTGCGGAAATTGACTATAAAGTTGAGCCTGAAAAAATGTATCGGGACACAATGATCATTTATGCCCTGTCGGTGAATACCAAGCAACGTAAGGCTGAAAGTAATCGTATTAGCTCGTTGGTGAGTGGCATGGTATTCACATTACCAACTGAGGAACACTGCAAAATTAATGAATACGTTTATTAAAGTGTCCAACTTAAAGAAGAATGGGTGTCCAAATACTTATTGATTTTGCACTTAGGCTAAACACTGACCCCAGTCTACTAAAAAACAAAAAAATAAGGGAGCATTTGCTCCCTTATCTTTTTAGTCAAATAAATCTGCTCTTACTTCTTCCAAAGCACGATCTGACTTAAAACGATTACATATCGGGTGAATAATTGCTCCATTTTCTAAAACACCGTAACCACCTTCTGCTTTCGATTCTCGATGATCTACTTCAGTCGATTCAAGGTATAGAGCGCTATCACATACTTCGCAATAGCTCCATGTTTTCCTTTCCTCACGTTGATAAAGATTTCTTTTGGTCGCGAGTGAAAAATTTAGAGGTTTTTTCTTCTTTGTTAGTCTTACTGATTTCACAAAGCTCACAACATCATCCACAATGGTCTCATCATAATCACCACCAAAACGTTCAAGGTAAAAATCATTAAAATTAATATAATCAAATGATTGACTCATCGAAAGAATGACGGTGTTCAAACAAACTTCATCTTCGAAATCTAAATCCATATTGAGTCCAATACAGATAAATGCTTGATAGACGTTTTTCAATCGCTCATGTGATCTGATCCCGCTACCAAACTTACCGACAGTTTCTTTGATCGCCACAGGAATTTTTTCAATTAAACTTTCAACACCACGGCGTGCTCGAGTAAATCCAATAAAATCTATCTTTTTATTCTGTATTTCAAAACAGTCTTCTTGAATTTCACAGACGATAGAGAACCAGGCCAAAAAGGATGTCACTTGAAAACGATTATCTTTATAAAAATATAGTTTTGGGTGTAAGCCCAGACTTGGAATCCGAATACTAATTGCTGGTGTAGCGATACGACACAGCACAACTCTAAGTTTTAGCATTAAATTTTCTACACGCTGACCTTGGTCTATACTCACAGTATTCTGACTAGTATCACCAAACATGATATTCAGGAGTTCATTGACCAAGCCGATTTTTTTACCGTGTGTTAAATCCGGCTCTAAAAGTATTATCTTAAAAAGATGATCATGAATTTGCTCACCCAAAGTAATCACTTCATTTATCCGATCGTAATTCAGTTCAGCCAAGTTGGATTTATTATCGTTTATATAACAACACGCATAAATCACATAAAAAGCATCACTCCCCCTATTCTGTAAATGATATTCTTCATCTGGATCTAATCGCTTCGTATCCGAATTGATTGAACAAAAGGCTTTTCGAGCTTCCTCAGGTGTCCCAATGACTTCAATAAAATTAATTTTGGTTGATTTTAATTTTTGCTGAAACTCAGAATCGTTACATAACTCTTGAAAATCAGCTAATCCACCTAATCGATTACGAATCTGACGAATATCTCGTTTTTGTGGTGCCGTGAATTTTGGGGCTCCTGCTACTTGCTCATCAATAAAGTATCTTTTGATCCAAGCATAGATAATTGAAATCCTGTGCCCACCATCGATGATATAAATATTACCAGCAGCATCTTTCCAATAGCGAACGCATAAATTGACATTACGATCATTCAAACAGTTTAGAATAAACTCCTGAATTTCAGCAGGGCTCCAACACTCTGTGGAGCGTTGATTGTCTGCTTTATATAGTTTTTCTAGGATCTCATGGTTGGCGAAGTCATAAAGTGATATTTCAAAGTTATGGTGCAGATTTGAGTGCGACATTTCGTCAAGCAGCATCATTTTTCTTTGAATAATATTGGTTAAAAGCTTAGTACGAGCCATTTTATTTTCTCTAGGCAATACTTCTCTAGATCTCGTGAGATTACGAAATTAGAAGTAATTAAAATTAAAATCAGTGATAAATGAATTAAAAACTCATCAACTCAGAAGTATCTTTTTGCTAGAGAAAAAACAGATAGAAATAATATAAAGATGCATTTTAAACCTCGTTGATAGATTGTCGTTTGCCAACATCTTTTCCACGAGATGGAGGCAAACCAAATAGGGTGTGGAAATACCGCTCAACGAAACGGCCAGTCAAAGACTGCCCTACCTGGCTTACCATAAAAGCGCCATGTAGACACAAAAGAGCCACTAAAAGCGACTCTTTAGTTCGTTGAGTAACAGGTTTCCACGCCTGGTCACAGATTTTGCTGTAACATCTTTATCTTATGTGCATAAATTCAATTGGTCAAATTTTATGATCAATATTTAATCAATTGATTCAAAAATAATTACCTATATTTTTAGAGGCTTAAGAATACAGATAAGTATCTTATAATTTCTACAATATTTAGTTGCTGTAAACTAATCGCAATGAAACTCTATATATTTAAGCAGCGTGATTTAATAAAGGAAGTAGATTGAAACTGCAAATTTTATCGGATACTCACAATTCTAAATATTCAATATCAGAGCAAGCTGATGTCATTATTCACGCTGGCGATTTTTCTAATCGCTTAAGTGGTGCAATTGAGTTTGCCGAAAAATGTAAATCTCTGAATAAAAAATTTATCTTTGTTTTAGGTAATCATGATTACTACAGCTCTAACTACAGTTCAGTCGTGAATTTCTTGAAAGAAAACTACCCAAAAAATGCACTACTTGATGACAACCATATCAAAATTCAAGATAAAATATTTGTAGGTGGCACGCTGTTTACGAACTTTCGCTCCAATTCTCCACTTATATCTCCTGAGGTGCTTTTACAGTCCCAAAAAGATGCTGAACAATCGATTTATGATTTTGATCAAATCATGATTAGCAATGAAAATAGACCTATAACCGCCGATGACTACATAAAACTATTTAACAAATATCATCAAAATATTTTGCAGTTTAGAGGGCAAGATCATGTGATCGTTATTACGCATTTTCCACCTCATTTAGCTTGTCTTGATCCATATTGGGGTACGCACCCTGTTGCATCAGCCCTCAATCCCTATTTTATTAATGACCTAGATGTAAAAGGGTTTAAGTTATGGATTGCAGGACATACGCATACATCAGTGGATACTGTAGTCGATGGATGTAGATTAGTGATCAATCCTTTGGGTTATCCACCAGAGCAAGGTAAAAATGGGTTTAGAGAAAATTTGATCATCGAAGTTTAAATAGATATTTTTTCTGAAACCTTTTTAAAGCATCAGATAACTCGATTTTAAAATTGTCTGCAATATTAATGATGAAGCATTAGTCCTATCAAAACCTAAAATAAGTGTCGTCACATGTTTTTTGGTACTCAATAGTGCTGTTAGGACTTTTAAGCTTTAGCTCATAGTTAGAATTAGTATAAAATTACATAACACCAATAAAGTTTTATGGCAAAATGAGAAGACCGATCGATTTTAAAAATATTGAACAAAGATCACGCCCAATTATTGAAGTTATACCTATGGCATTTGACAACAGTCAAGCAACACAACGTATTGTACTACATCATTTAAAACGTGTAATTCATCAACATAGAGATGAACTACAAAAGCTTGCCTATAAATAAAGCTCATTATCCACGTTTAAATGTTCATACCTATATTTGGCCACTTTTTCCACTACATCAATTTATTTCAAATTTTCTGTGATACTGATAATGAAATTTATACCACATCCGAACTAGGAGAAACTCATGTCGATTCCTTTAGATCCTGAAAATGATTGGAAGAATAAAATTGCAGATCAAATACTTAAAGATCTACTCGATATCCATAAAATCCAAGGTAATACTATTAAAAAAATGAAAGCAGACCAAAATGGTGTTTTCTATGTAGAAGAGGAAATATCAATTGATGACGTACTCAAGCAATTTTGAACTCTGCTCATTGAAACGATATAAAGCGCTTGAATTTTATATTTAAAAGCTTAACCAAATTGTATCACCTGTAGATGCGTACATAGCTTCAGCAGTTTCTTTCAACACATCTCTATCATCCGTTTCCATTGATAATTCATCACATGCAGGATATCTACTATCGCTTGTAGAAGATAAGCTGGATTGAACAATAGACTCAAACAAGTGGAACCACCTCTCTCTAAACACCAGCCTTACTCTAAAAAGACCCGTGTTCCACAACCGACATCGCTAGAACACACGGAATATAATCCTCAGAATTTAGAACAACCGAAGACAAAGATCTGGCCTTGGATTATTTTTGGAATATTGTGTTTTATGGTGGGTGCCGTCATTTTTTAGCAAGAACAGCATTGTATTTTAATCAAAAAAAATGCCCACACGGATGAATGGGCAAACTAAGGAATTAATATCCTTCAGAAACTCCAGCGCAATTCTCGCTACTTTCAGTAAGCGACTGTAGCTCAATCATGATGATCTGACTCAATCGAGTCGAGGTAAATCAATCCATCACAAATGGAGTAGAAATTATGCTTGATCACATTCTTGGTTAATGCTGAAAAGTCTTTGGGTTTTGATCAATAAATAGAAGTGCCGATGACTACCCTCAACTTTACTTATTTTCACATAGCAACCAATCGAGAGCACTCATTTTTACAATACCATTATAATTTGCTTCAGTCCCTATCGTGTCTAAGGTAAGTAAATATTTGGGATACGAATCAGAAATTTTCTGTAATGGACGTAACTCTCGGCTGAGTGTCTCCTCATTGAGCGTTTCTAATGCCACCTGATAATAAGTTAAATTCTGTAAAGTATCGACAGCAACAAAATCAA
>NZ_VPAK01000018.1:0-70500 GCF_013419295.1 Acinetobacter sp. YH12094 | reverse complement strand
ATCCCTTCCCGAACTCAGAAGTGAAACCTCTTAGCGCTGATGGTAGTGTGGGGTTACCCATGTGAGAGTAAGTCATCGCCAGCTCATTATTCGAAACACCCCCTGATATGTCAGGGGGTGTTTTTTTTATGCGGGAGGGAAAGGTAAATAAGAAGAAAAGCAGAAGAATAGAATAGGAAAATGAATAAGTTAAAGTGACGAATAAATGAAGATTTCTGAATCAAATATAAAGTTAATAGTCTTCAATATTTCTATAAAGTTTATTGATCCGCTGAAATAATTGATTGCGTTGCAGCTTTAAGCATATATAAGACTTGGCCTAATAAAATGTCCTTATCAGTCAATGCCACAATAATCATGGGGTGATTTTGCGCAGCAACAGATGTGAGTATTGCTTTTCCATTTTCTGCATCTAACGTTATATTCTGACAACCGACCAAATGAATTTCTTTGATAAATGCTGACACCATTGCAAGGATAGAGCTGCTAACCGCAGCTAACTTGCTATTGTTATATTGCCCACGTTTGTAAACACTCGTTAGCTCAAATCCATCTGTTGAACACACCATGATGAAATGAACGCCTCGTGCATTGTTAATAATATTATTTATTTGTTCACGGGCATGTTCTATTAACTCATTCGAAGCGGTGCGTTTTGTGACATTAAACATGTTTTGCTCCTTATGCAGTGATATAGTGATTTACTTCAATTGAGGTAATTAAAGCTTCAAGTAGCAGTAAAACGTCAGATTTTTTGCGACAGTCAATAAAGAATAGGGGCGAATATAAGTCCTGACTAATCAGCCAATCTTTGTAGATAGCAGTATTCGTTGAACTTGTGATTTCGTCTGTATGGGTAATTCCAATGGCTATGTTATCTGTATAGTTTTGGAAGGTTTCTAAGTAGCTTTCGAGTTCACTTAAGGGGTCATTAACATTATGATCAATCAAAATAATTGTACCGATTGCGCCTTGACAAATCACAGGCCAAATAAAATCAAAACGACTTTGTCCAGGGGTACCATATAAACCTATTTTTAAACCATCTTCTAAGGTCACTTCTCCGTAGTCGATACCTACTGTGGTTTCAAGTTTTTGATGGCTGGTTTGATCTGTATTAAACGCCTCGGTCAGTAAAACTGGGATATCAGAAAGTGAACGGATCGCTTCAGTTTTTCCAGCACCCATAGAACCAGCAAAGACAATTTTATATTGCTGAAGAATCATGTTTGATGTCCTATTCTAAAATCCAAATTTACGCCGTAATTTACGAAAGAAGTTTTGTACAAAGTTCTTTTCTTCTGTTGGTTCATGCGTTTCAGGTGGCGTGTAATGTTTATCCCAAAGATTTATTTTTTTAATATTCAGTGATGCCATATTCGCAGCAATGAACTGCCGAACGGTGCTGAGGGGTATATCATATTGTTCTGCAATGGTTGATATCTTTGCACCCTGGATAAAACATGCAGAAAGTTGAAAAATTTGTTTATGAGATAAATGTTCAGCAGGTTTTGGCCAGCTTAAAATTCGAAAATGACCATCTTCAGGAACTGTTTGGTAAAAATTCGGAGTTTGCCAAAATAGATTCCATATCCAGTCTTGAAGGATGACGGGGTGCTTTCGACTTACATGGGTCATATCTTCAATTGATGCGAAATCATATTTAAAACTAGCATCTGTGTGTTGAAGTTGACGCTCGAGGTTGAGCCAAGCTATATTTTGCGCGGTATCGATTACCGCTATTGTGCCTAGATCATCATATAGGTGTAATTTTTGATGATTATCTTCTGCATACATTTTTTTGAAGTAATCATCCTCCAAATTAAAATCGCTAAAGCTCTGGATTTGAACATGTTGAGCATGCTCAATGGATTCGTTAAGGTTATTATGGCTGACGAGATGTTTATCAATCCATTGATTGAGCTCTTGATTGTCATCCACGGGTAGGAACAGCGTATTATTTCTGACGCGCCCTGATTGTTGGTTGTCTTTCGAGATCTTGAGCCACGGTAAAGCGCGGCGTGTTAATATTTGTTGAATTCCTTCGGTGTCAAAAAAACGCTCATGAATAAATAGGCAATCGAGATTCACATCAGATGCACTTTTCCATTGGATATTAAAGTGCTGTGGAAAAATTGCGTAAAGCTGATGTTTGAGTTGATCTGAATCATGAATACTTAATCCAGCAATGCCGATATTGATATATTGCTTATTCATGGTGTTCCTCGACTAATTTTATTCAAATCTGTAAAACATTTTGGGAATAAAAAACCCTCTTATTGGCATAAGAGGGTTGGGTGAAATTAAGCAAAATCTAAATTTTTTTCATAAGTTTTTAATTCGTGTCGAGCCATGGCTAGGTTTGCTTTGGCACGATCAAGTACTAAATATAAGAATACGGATTCATTATTTTCCAGTGGACGAATCAAGTGATACTGCTTTCCTAAGGTAATTAAAATATCGACAATGTGATCATCTAAATTGAGTGACTGAGCAACACGTCTTTTGGAGCGAACCACTTCAGTATTTCCAGCAGCTGCTAATTCTAAATCAATATCTCCACCGCCTTGTGTCGCCATAGCTAGGCCACTTTCACCGTCTACCAGTGCCGCTGCATGAAAACCGTCGATTGTTGTGAGTGATTCTAATGAAACTTTAGCCATTTTTATGCCCCTCTTTTAGGTTATACATGATTATTATTTGTAGATATTTAGGTAATTAAACTAGCGTTTTTAACTACATAATTTAATTATAGGAAGCGTATGGGGCTTTGCAATAAAATTAATTTTTTGCTTTAAAAGGATAATATTTTCTAAATATAGCGTTAAGTTTTAGGATTTAAAAAATGTGATTTAATTTGCTATATATATTTTTTTATGTGTTTTCGGACTTTATTTTTGATATAAAATTTACCAAAAATTCAAATGTAATATTTTGTAAATGGTGTGACAAAACTCAATTTTTGCAGAATAAAGCTGAGTGATTTACATAAAGAAAACAAAAAGTGATCTAAAGGCGTGTAATTTAGAATATTCGATTTAAAAAAACCTGCTTAAGAAGCAGGTCATTGTTTTAGACAAATGAAGCCACTTAAGAAAAAATATTACAAGCTGCAGATGCCAGAATCCATAAAATCACCACTGCAACGATAGGCTCTACAATTTTTGACCAAGTTGGCACTTGTACTTCAGTTGTCACATCTTCTTGAGTATGTTGTTGATTAACCATTTGATTGAACTCCTTCATTGATGCTTCTAATGATATCTCTTCTTGCAGATTTGGTTTAGAACCAAGAAGCTCTGTTAGGTTGTTTGTTGACCAAACCCAATCATCCGCTTGACCAGAAAGGTGTTCAATTTGTCCATTGAGTAATTCTCGAATGCTTTGTGGTGAGTGTGAGCCGGTATCATGAAGTTGCTTTAATTCATTTAATTGTAAATGAAAAATTTCAGTTGTTAGGTGTTCAAGTTCAGAGCGTTCTAATATTGATGCATTCGATGGATTGGTGGTCAGATGGCGTGAAACTTCTTGAATATAGAGTTCATCAGGATGAGTAATTTCTTGATAAACCTTTTGAGCATTATTGCGGAGCTGATGAATCAATTCACCTAAAGTTAATGCATTAATTTCACGTATATGTTGACGTTTTTCTTCACGATTTAAATGACTTAAAAGCATAGGCTTTTGAGATTCTATTTGTTCGACAAAATATTGTACTAAATCAAAAGCCATTATTCGCTTCCTTATTCTTTAATCGAGCAACCTTAAACCTGGTTTTTTCTTCGGCTGCTCTTGTTGTTCTTGGTTGTTTGATTTTAAAGCATTTTGATCATTCTGAATACCTTCATATTCTTGAGGATCGAAGAACATGCCTTGACCATTTTCACGTGCATAGATACCTAGAACAGCAGAAAAGGGGATATAGAGGTTTTGCGAAACTCCACCAAAGCGTGCAGAGAAAGTAATCGTCTCATTGCTCATATGCAGCGCATGAGTTGCATGGGGTGCAATATTCAGGACAATTTGGCCATCTTGGATATATTGAACTGGCACCATCGTACCATTCTGTGTCGCATCGACAAGTAGGTACGGTGTAAGTTGATTGTCACAAATCCATTCATAAAGTGCCCGTGTTAAGTATGGACGCGTTGGAGTGAGTTGTAGTTCTTGTTCAGACATAATGCTTACTCGAATATTAATGGGAAATTAATTTTTTGCTAAAAGCTCGCTATAGCGATTTTTTTCCTGCAATGTCATCGATTTGATAAATGCAGGACGGCTAAAGATGCGTTGGCAATAGAGAAATATAGGGCGGCATTGCTGTTTGGGAAGCTCAATCCCCATGGCTTTTAGGCGCAGAAATACAGGTGCGAGCATACAGTCTAACATGCTAAATTGTTCAGACATAAAATAAGGATAATGCTGAAACAAGGGGGTTAGTGAAATGAGTGTATCACGTAATTGTTTTTGTGCTTTTTGCTTGGCTTTTTCATCGAGGGTATCGGGATGGCGAAGCATAATATCGGCAAGTCTTAACCAATCTTGTTCGAAGCGCCATACATATTGACGTTGCTCTGCACGAGGCATGGGTGCATCTGCATACAGTTTATTTTGACGATATCGGTCATCCAAATATTCGGCAATAATACTGCTGTTATAGAGTTTTAGGCCATTTTCAATCATCATCGGAAGTTGATTGTAGGGATTTAAACTCGCAAGATCTTCGTCTTCATCATCAGCAATAATTAAATTATGTTTGATTTGCTTCTCTGCAAGTACATAGCGTATCCAGTGTGAGCGAAAGTCATCCGCATGACTGTAAAGCGTAATCCCTTGGAGAGGTGCATTTTCGACTGACATAATCCGAGACGATGAGAAATGAATAAGATAGGATACTAAAATTAGACAGTAAAATCACGGAGACTTTAGCAATATCAATGCAACTACAGTGAAAATTACAGTTTTGTTTTATTTGATTTTATCTGATAGCTTTTCATGTCATATATTTACCTGATCGTCACCGCATGATGACCATTGCACTTGTACAAAAATTATTATTTTTAGCTGCTGTTATTTTTATGGGCATTGGCTTTTATACGGCACTCGCTGGAGGTTATGCCTCTGATTATGGAGCAGGGGATGATAGTCCTGAACAAAAAAGCAAAATGACCATTTGTACAATTACACTAACACTGTCGGTTATATGCTTTATTGCGAGTTTGAGTCTCTTTGTTTATCGGATCGTTATTCTATTTGTATCATCTTCATAAAAATTAAGACATAAAAAAACCTTGGCATAAGCCAAGGTTTTTTGTCAGATTCGGTAAACAAATTAACGTTTAGAGAATTGAGGACGTTTACGAGCTTTACGTAAACCAAGTTTCTTACGTTCAACTTCACGAGCATCACGAGTAACGAAACCAGCTTGACGAAGAGCAGGTTTAAGAGTTTCGTCAGAAGCGATCAATGCACGAGTAATACCGTGACGGATAGCGCCTGCTTGACCACCGATACCACCACCAGCAACAGTGATGTAAAGGTCATATTTCTCAGTAGCTTCTAAAAGCTCAAGTGGTTGGTTAACAACCATACGAGCAGTTTCACGACCGAAATATTGTTCTAAAGAACGGTTGTTGATTACGAGTTTACCAGTACCAGCTGATAGGAAAACACGTGCAGTTGCGGTCTTACGGCGACCTGTACCATAGTTAGTAGCCATGTGCTGTATCCCTTAGATGTCCAAAACTTGTGGCTGTTGAGCAGTATGTGGATGCTCAGTACCAGCGTACACTTTCATTTTCTTGATCATTGCATAACCAAGAGGACCTTTTGGCAACATGCCTTTTACAGCACGTTCGAAGATTTCTTCTGGTTTGTGAGCAACTAATTTTTCGAAATTAGTTTCACGAATACCACCAGGGAAACCAGTGTGGCGATAATATTTCTTATCAAGTGATTTTTTACCAGTCACTTGAACTTGCTCAGCATTGATAACAACGATGTAGTCGCCAGTGTCAACGTGAGGAGTATAAGAAGTTTTGTGCTTACCGCGTAAACGACGAGCGATTTCAGTCGCAAGGCGACCTAAAGTTTTGCCAGAAGCATCAACAACGTACCAGTCGTGTTGAACTTCAGCTGGCTTAGCGCTGAGAGTTTTCATTAAACCACTACCTATTATAGTTGGTTTGGACTATGGAAGCTGTCCAAACAAAAGGAGACGCGATTCTATACGAATACGTGAAGAATCACAAATGAAAATATAAAATTTCAAGCGCTGTATTATAGTATATTTCTTCAGCAATAAACAGCAGATAATCCAGAAATTATAAAAAAAGCGGATGAAAGTAAATCATGTCGAATTCTAATCTGTTAAAAAACACATCTGAACCCTCATTTTGGTGGCAATGGTTGCAATTAATGGGCTTATGTAGCGCCTTGGTTTTAAGCCCAACTTTTTTGTATTTGGTGTATTTGCACGGGGCGGATGGTGCGATCATCGTTTTGTTAATGATGCTCACTTTATTTTTCCTTAGTTATTTATTGGTTTATCTGTTGATTGGATTATTGCTTCTGGGTGGTATGTCTTTTTGGCTGATAACGAAGTACCCGCAACATGTGTCAGCCGTTCAGCGCGGCATTGTAATTCTTATTGCATTGATTTGGATCATTGGCATTTCAGGTTTTGCTTTCGATTTCATTCCATACAATGTCGCACAACGCGCTTATTTTTGAGTTTTAGTCCGATATTTTTAATCAATAAAATTAGGTCTGTCATGTGCATCACACAGTATAATAATGCTATTGCACACACAGGATAGACCCATGCTGCCTTTATATATCACGAGCGGTGAACCCGCAGGTATCGGACCTGATATTTGTTTGAGCTTAGCCAATCGAATAGATGAAAGGCCACTTGTGGTTCTTATTGATAAAGATTTGCTGCTCAAGCGTGCTCAACAGTTAAAGCTCGAAGTTGAACTGATTGACTATGTTGGGCAGGAGGGTTCGGCAGCTCTAGGTCAGCTTTATGTGGAACATGTACCTGTAACTACACCTGTTATTGCAGGTCAGTTAGATGTGCACAATGCAGCCTATGTGTTGGAACAATTACGTCGTTCTGCAGATTATGCGATGTCTGGCAAAAGTGTAGGTGTTGCAACTGCACCTGTGCAAAAGTCGATTATTAATGATGCCGGTATCCATTTCAGCGGACATACGGAGTTTTATCAAGAATTTGCAGGCGTTGATCGTGTCGTGATGATGCTTGCGACCAAAACGCTCCGTGTCGCATTGGCAACTACACATTTACCGCTTCGTGATGTAGCCGATGCCATTACTCAAGAACGTTTGCATCAAGTCATTGATATTGTAATTCATGATTTAAAAACCAAATTTAAAAAAGATCATCCGCATATTTTAGTCTGCGGTTTAAATCCGCATGCGGGTGAAGATGGCTATTTGGGCATGGAGGAGATTGAAGTGATCAATCCGGTGCTAGAGCATTATCGCGCTCAAGGGGTGAATATGAGCCTGAGCTTACCTGCTGATACCTTATTTACCCCTGAAAATTTAAAAGATGCCGATGCGGTTTTGGCGATGTATCACGATCAGGGCTTACCTGTGTTAAAGTCGCAGGGCTTTGGCGAAGCCATCAATATCACTTTGGGCTTACCGTTTATTCGGACTTCAGTGGATCACGGCACAGCACTGTCACTGGCTGGAACTGGTCTTGCTAAAAGTTCGAGTTTACAGGTGGCGGTTGATTTGGCTTTAGAATTAGCACGTGCGAAAAATAACGAAACTTAATAATAAAGGTTTGAATTTTATATGAATAATAGTAAAAAATTATCAAAAATAAAACAGGAAAATAACAAGATGCTTAGGGCGAAATCGATCATTCGCCCATTTTTTGGGATTGCGTTAGCGTTGATGCTGTCAGCATGCTCAACGCTCGCTACAGATCATCATTCTTGTGAATTAAAAGTATTATCGCTGCAAATTCCAAAACAGACGGAAGGATTTATACGTTTTGCATCACCGGCTGCCGTGGATGGCTTTAAACATAATCAGCAAAAATTTAATCAAGCGCTGACCGCGGTGCATAAAAAATATGCGAATCGTGGCGGTGCTGATAAAATGCTTCAAGATGGACAGGCAATCAATGCTAATATTGATCTGCTTGTACAGCATCAAAATAGCCTGAGTGCGCTATACGAATATCAACTTCTTGTAAGTGAAACCATTCCAGGTATTCAAGCTGAATATAACATTCTGGCTGATATGATGGCTAGAGCAAACAATTCAGCTATTCAAGCAATGATTGCCAAAAATCAAGTCTATATTGCGGGACGAATGTTGAGTTCTTTGCTGAAGTTAACTGATGTGAATTCTATTCATCCAGACGATTTAGATGACTTTTTAGCAGATTTTGAAACTTTCAATAATTTTTTGAAGGCTCAACTGAATGGTAATCCCGAACTCGGTGTAGAGCGCGTAAACAATGCTGAAATGCGTGAAAGTTTGCTCTCCATTCAGGCTGAAACTGAAGAAATGATGAAATCTGAAACAATGGCTTTGTTGAAACAAAGAGAGCCATTGCTCAGTGTAATTAAAGCGGCTCGGGATAATATGACCAAGTCCGAAGAAATTTTTGCTCGCTTGAGTGAATTTGAATCAAGTCAGTAATCGTTGTAATAAACCTATGCGGAGAATTTTATGTATCAAATTAATGCCCTAAACCCAAAAGATGAAGGGCATCACACGCGTAAGCGGTTTGGACAGAATTTCTTACATGATCAACGTGTTATTGCTAAAATTGTACGTTCGGTAAATCCGCGTACTGGTGACAATATTGTCGAAATTGGTCCCGGTCTTGCTGCGCTTACATCGCCTTTAATTGGTGAATGTGATGCTCTAACTGTGGTTGAGCTGGACCGTGACTTAGCTGCAGGTTTGCCGGGCCGTGTGCCGCATCCTGAGCGCTTGACCATTGTTGAAACCGACGCGCTGAAATATGACTTTACCGAGCTGTTTGCCGAAGGCCGTCCTCTGCGCGTGGTTGGCAACTTGCCGTATAACATCTCGACTCCGCTGCTGTTTCATCTCTTGGAGTTTGGCGACAAAGTCAAAGACATGCACTTCATGCTGCAAAAAGAAGTCGTGGACCGTATTACCGCTTCACCGAATACTAAAGAATACGGCCGTTTATCGGTGATGATCCAATACTTCTGTAAACCGACGTTTTTATTTGAAGTGCCGCCGGGTTCGTTTAATCCGCCGCCAAAAGTCACCTCTGCGGTATTCCGTTTAGAGCCTTATGCCGTTAAACCGATTGTGGCGAAAAATGAAAAAGCGCTTGCGCGTTTGGTTTCACATGTCTTTACTCAACGCCGCAAGACCTTGCGTAACAGCTTAAAAGGCATGTTGGTTGAAGATGGTTTTGAAAATGCAGGGGTTGATCCAATGGCGCGTCCTGAAACCCTAACACTTGCAGAATTTGTCGCATTAGCAGATCAAATGGTGGCTTAATAATTATGACTCGCAATATTCGCTATAACTATGTCATTGGTGATGTTCAAGGCTGTTTTGAAGCATTAAAAGCTTTACTGAAAGAGATCAAGTTTGATGCAGACCAAGATTTTATATGGTTTGCCGGTGATCTCGTCGCACGGGGTGAAAACTCGGTAGGCGCTTTGCGGTTCATCAAAAAATTAGTGGATAGTGAAGTTGCGGCGACGGTACTGGGCAATCATGATCTGACTTTGCTGGCATGCGCTCGTGGTATTAAGGATATCAATCCTAAAGACAATATCGATGATGTGATTCACGCTTTAGAAAGTGATGATTTGATCGATTGGTTGCGCAAGCAGCCGCTGTGTCTATTTCCGAATGAGCAAACCATTTTGACCCATGCAGGCATTCCTTTGAATTGGACTGCGCAGCAAACCGCAGACTTGGCAAAAGAGGTGGAAGCGGTGATTGGTCATGACGACTTTGATGTGGTTGATGCGTTTCTTCAAGTGATGTACGGTAAAGAGCCGAACCTATGGACGGATGATTTGTCTGGTCATGCGCGCTTACGCTGTATTACCAACTATTTGACCCGCATGCGCTTAACCGATGCAGAAGGCCGTTTAGAGTTTAGTTTTAAAGATTCACTCGATGACCCTATGCCGAAGGGTTTTAAGCCATGGTTTGAGTTTGAGTCACAAGCAGCTCAGACCCATCAAATTCTTTTTGGTCATTGGGCTGCTTTACAAGGAAAAAGCATTTCAGCAAAAATCCAAAATGTGGATGGCGGATGTGTCTGGGGCAATCAGTTGATGGCCTATCGTTTAGAAGATCAGCACATGTTTGCTGTCGATAATCCTGTAATGTAAGTATTTAAAAATAAAAAAGCCGCATTGATGCGGCTTTTTATTGGTGTGAGGATTAGTCTAAACGAATCCAAGTTTGATTACGACCTAAGACTGAAACGCCAATACTTGCACGGATCGAAATACGTTTTCCTGTGCTGTTTAAGCGCACTTTAGCATCATAAACTTTGCCAGAAAGAGGGTCGATAATACGACCTTTTTCATAATTATTTGTATTATTAATTTGCTTTAAACCTTTAACAATTTCCATGCCGAGAATCGGTTGGTTGGTATAAGGTGCAGGGCACTTATTGCAGTTTTTTTGCGGTGTATAGCCCGGGCGTGGCGTAATTTTAATAATTTTACCGGTATAGGTATTATTGGGTTCTTTGTGAATCGAAATAATCGCTTTGGCCGCTCCTGTTTTATCGTCAATTTGTTGCCACGTGCCAGCAATGTCATTTGCAAATGCACCATTCATCAATCCGAATGTGCAAAGGCTGAATAATATTTTTTTAAACATAATCGCTTTTCCCCTAGAAGCGTGATTTATGAGCACGTATGTTAGAAAGTTTACGAGAATAGTCAACTTTATTTTTAAAATAATTTGAATATCTTAGGCATAAAAAAACCGCCATGTTGGCGGTTTTTATAACACTGAGCTTATTCTTGGCGAATCCAAGTTTGACTACGACCGAGTGCTGAAACACCCATATAGCCACGCAGCGTGAGACGTTTTCCGCTGGCATTTAAGCGAACTTTTGTGTCGTAAATTTTGCCAGAAAGTGGGTCAATAATACGGCCTTTGTCGTAATTATTGGTCCCTTCAACATGTTTTAAACCAGTTAACACATCAAGGCCTAAAATCGGTTTGTTTTTATAAGGTGCAGGGCAGTTTACACAGGTGTCACGTGGCGTATAGCCCGGACGCGGCGTCACTTTGATGATTTTACCCACGAATGTGCCATTACTTTCTTTACGGATTTCAATAATGGCTTTTTGTGAACCAGTTTTATCATCAATTTGTTGCCAAGTCCCTGAAAGGTCTTGAGCAAAAGCTGAACCACTCATTACAGCAGCTAAGAATAAGAGGCTCACTTTTAATTTTTTCATCAGATATTCCCTGTAGGTGGTTCACCTATATCAAATCAATTTACTGAATAAATTTAAAATTTATTCAACGCGAATCCATGTCTGTGTACGACCAATCGCGGAAATCCCCAGATATCCACGTAAATGTAAGCGCTTACCATTGGCAGAAATTTTGCCTTTTAAGCTGTAAATTTTGCCTGCTAAAGGATCAATAATTTTTCCTTGAGAGTAGGTATTTTCACTTTCAAGTTTCAGCCCCTTAAATACATCCATCCCTAAAATAGGCTGGTTGGTATAAGGTGCAGGGCAATTCACACATTTTTCCTTTGGTGTATAACCCGGACGTGGCGTCACTTTGACAATTTTGCCGGTATAGGTGTCTTTGGCATCTTTTCGAATTTCGATCAGTGCTTTAGGCGAACCGGTTTTATCGTCAATTTGTTGCCAAGTCCCTGTAAGATCTTGAGCATAGAGTGCAGAGCTTGTTAATACAGCACCGAATAATGCAGCCCATTTCAAACTTTTTTCCATCATATTAATAATCCTTTATCAATACACTTTGTGAGGGTTTATTGATCATACTAGGTAATATCTGAACTTAGAGCAACTACTCTAAGCATAAATATTTACATTTTATTCGGGAAAGTTGACATGTTGCACAAAAGTGCCTTTACCAAAAATGTAACATCCACAGCACATCGTTCAATGTGTTGTGGTGTACCCTAGAATTTATATTAAGTTTATTTTTTATACAAAACAATCATTTAAAAGTGATTGCTCAGTCACATATTTTGTAGATAGAGTATGAAAGTTGGCAACCAGATTGCTGTGAATACTGCATTTACCGCCATGCCAAATGCCGCATAGCGCCCAGCAATGCTGCCGCGTTGCCAAGCTTGAGCTGTGCCAATCGCATGTGCAGCAAGTCCTAAGGCGAGTCCTGATGCACGTTCATCATGAATATTTTTGAGTATGATGGGGGAAAATGCTGCGCCAATCACCCCTGATAAAATCACAATCAAAATCACCAAAGGAATCGGGGAATGCAGCAGCGTCGCAATGTTGATGGCAATTGGGGTGGTCACTGCCCGTGTAGCAAAAGCCATAATGGTTGGATCTGACAAATGCAGCAAATAAGCCAGCCCCATAGGGAGGGCAACGGCACTGATACTGGCAAAGACTAAAATCCCGCCCACGGCTTTTAAAGGCAAGTCATCGTAGCGCATCGCTGCTAAAGGAATGGCCAAGGCCACTGTGACATAGCCGAGTAAGTTATTGAACAGTGGATTGACCTGTGCCATATAACTTTCATAGGAAATGCCAAAAAGATAGAGCATACCAATGACGAAAAACATCCCAATCACAATCACGGGGATTTGCGGTAATTTTTTATTAATAGGTTTTGCGACAAGATAGGCGATCAGGGTAATGATGAATCCAGAGATGATTGAAAGCATGTTGATTCTCCTTATAGCCATTTCTTAGACATTTTTGCGTAGACCCACAGCGGTATGAGGGTGCTGACAAAGAGAACAATCAAAAACATTGGAATTTCATCACCTAAATGCATCATCATCAGCAATGAGCCTGCACTAATGGGTAAGAAGGCAAAGGCACTTTCTTTCATGATTTTATTATTGGTATCGACCAAACTGGCTGGAATTTTGTTGAATTTTCTCCAAAATGAAAGCACGATCAAGAGGGCAATCAAACCGACTAGATTGCCTAATTCTGGGTGATTGAATTGCTTCATGACCCAGACCGCGCCTTCACGGAAAATAATAATTAATGCAATAGTGCCTATCCAGGCTTTCCAGTCGATGCGCTTGATCCAGTCCATTTTTGTCTTTCGTTAAAATTATACTAATCAAGTTTTAACCGATTTAGTCTTTAATTTCAAATTCTTCAAGTGGACGTTGAAATTGTTGCGCACGCGTTCCCAATATTTCATCAATGGGTAAATGCGCCTGTTTAATCAGTTGTTCTAACTTATGCGGGGCAATGATGACATGCAAAATTAAGTTGCCTTGTTCATCATAACTTTCATTTTGGATCACATTGAGCGCATACAGTTGTGTTCTTAATTTGCCATAAGCCGGTTTTAGACGGACTTCAAAGCTTTGAATCTGTCCCATTAAGCATTCTTGAACCGCTTGGCGTAATAAGGGAAGACCTTTACCACTATGTGCTGAGACATAAACACGTTCCGGCTGATGTGGCTTGCCATAGATGATTTTAGGATCTTCACCACTGACATCAATTTTGTTATAAACGCGCAGAATCGGAACATCGACACCAATTTCTTTCAGTACTTTTTCGACAGCCTCGATTTGTTCCATCATGTCCGGACTGCTGGAGTCAATGACATGTAACAATAAGGTCGCCTCCAACGTTTCTTCTAAGGTGGCTTTAAACGACTCGACCAGTGAGTGCGATAAATTACGCACAAAACCTACAGTATCTGCGAGAACTAAGTTGCCGATACCATCCCAATGTAGACGGCGTAAAGTTGGGTCAAGTGTCGCAAACAGTTGGTCTGCTGCATAGACATCACTTTTTGCTAAATTATTAAATAAGGTCGATTTACCAGCATTGGTATAACCCACCAATGACACGGTTGGAACAGCAGCTTTTTGACGTGCCACACGACCTTGCATACGTGTTTGGCGGACTTTCTCAAGTTTCGCTTTGAGTTGTCCCATACGGAGCTTGAGTAGACGACGGTCAGTTTCCAGCAGAGTTTCACCCGGTCCACGTAGGCCGATCCCACCTTTTTGGCTATCGAGATCGCCACGACTACGAATCAGTCGTGAAGCCATATGTTGTAATTGGGCCAATTCAACTTGCAATTTACCTTCATAGGTACGTGCGCGTTGGGCAAAAATATCTAAAATTAATTCTGTGCGATCGACCACACGACAACGCATGATGCGTTCAAGATTACGTGCTTGGGCAGGGGTGAGGGCATGGTCAAAGATGACCAATTCGGCTTCATGCTCTGCAACCACGTCTGCAATTTCTTCAGCCTTCCCTGAGCCGATAAATAATTTGGCATCCGGCTTAATACGCTGAGCATGCACATGTTGCAGAATATTGGCACCTGCAGATTGAGCTAGTAAGTGGAATTCTTCGGCATCAAGGTCTGCGAGCATTTGTACTGCCACGCTGACTAAAATTACGCGTTCACCGCTCGCTTGATGTTGATTTAAATTTTCCACTCAGCACACACTCCTGTTTAAAGATTCATTTTAGGCGAAAATGCAGTGCGAGGGTTAATCTAAGTGAGGGATTAATGACTAAGTTACTGTATGACCTGTTGTTCAATTAGAGAGAGCTGCGAAAGCTCAGCGCCAATAAAAAAAGCACACTCATATATATCAATGAAAAACCAGCAATGGCTTTTAAAGCTTGCCATGAAGAAATAGGGGGATTGTCCGAATGTGAGTGATTCATAATTCATAACCTTAAAAACCGATATAAAAATGATATTTGATTTTTAAAAACGATTAAAATGGGAAAATATTATCTTCGACTTCGGTTTTTATGATCAATGCAAAAAAACTGTCTTCGGTATATGATGATGAAAATTTACGCCAAATTGTGGCACCGTGTCCTTTTAGTGAACCGTTTATGAATCAACCTCAAATCGTCAATACACCGCAAATTAATGTGTTTTCAAAATTTTATTTGTATTGTAAAAAAGTCGGTGCAGCAGCTGTTGCCGTGACGCAGGGTTTTTATTTGGTTTATCGTCATCAATTGTATAAAGACCCGAATAACCCGCAAAATACCCGCTATGTGCAGTATTTTTGTCGCAAGTTATGCAAAGTATTTAATCTTGAAGTCAAAGTGCATGGCGAAATTCCACGTCAACCAGCCCTTTGGGTAAGTAATCATATTTCATGGTTAGATGTGGCAGTTTTGGGTTCTGGCGCACGTGTTTTCTTTTTGGCGAAAGCTGAGATTGAAAAATGGCCAGTGCTGGGTAATTTGGCGAAAGGCGGTGGCACCTTATTTATTAAGCGTGGCTCTGGCGACTCGATTAAAATTAAAGAACAAATTACGGGCTTCTTAAAACAAGATACGCCGGTACTCTTTTTCCCAGAAGCCACCACTTCAGATGGCAGCAAAATTAAAAAAATTCATGGTCGTATTTTAGGTGCGGCAATTGAAGCCGAACGTCCAGTCCAAATTTGCTTAATTTGCTATGTGAATCAGGACGGTGAACTCGATAATATTGCGCCCTATGTCGGAGACATTAGCTTTGATCGACATGTCAAAAATGTCTTAGAAATGCCGAAAGTCACAGCGCATCTGATGACATTGCCCGCAATTGATTCGGCAGGTCATACTGTTGACAGTCTGACACAAGAAGTGCAGCAAAAAATGAATCAAGGATTGGCAGAACTTCAAGCCAAAGTCCTTAAAGCACCAGTTCCAGTTGAAGCTTAATGAATTAATGATTCAGGCTGCAAGGGGATGCCTTTGCAGCATAATCCTTACATAAAGCCTTCGAGCGGCAACCAAGAGATAAATTTCACCCCTGCTTTTTGCCACCACTTGATTTTCGGTTCACGTGGATAAATACGCGTTTGACCATTTGACAGCTTAATTTTCCAATTGATCTGTTGGTCTGCATTGAGCACTAACTTATAGGCATATTTACTCAAATTTTCATCCATGGTGTAGTGGACTGCTTTGGCTAAGCGTGGGCTATTCAGTAATACCCCAATTTCAGTATTTAAATATGCTGAGCGAGGGTCAAAGTTAAATGAGCCGATAAAGACTTGTTTTTCATCAATTGCCATCAGTTTGGCATGTAAGCTCGAACGGCTTAAGCCCTTCAGACTGACTTTAGCTTTTTCAGCGAGCTCTTTGGTATTGGTATTGAGATTTTCTGCATCAGGTCTAGACAGAAACTCATAGAGTTGAACATCGTGTTCCAAGAGGTCTTGGCGATATTTACTATAAAAAGCATGAACCAATGGCACGTCATTGGCCTGGAATGAGTTAGTCAAAACTCTGACTTTCACGCCATCGGCACTAAGGTTTTTTAGGCGTTCAGCCCCTTTTTTTTCTGGGACAAAGTAGGCTGAAACGATATCGACACTTTGTTCAGGTTTATCTAAACGGTTGAGCAGCTGAAAGTTGAGATGCTCTTCTTTTTTAGCCTTAGATTTGATTTTGCTTGGGGAATCTTTGACCACTTCGGCTTTAACCCAGTCAAATTGGATTTTATTGTTGAGCCAGTCATCAAAGGCATGTGAACGGTTGGCTAAATCCAAATAATTGACCACAGTGGCTTCTTGGTTATAGTCATCGAGTTGTTGTTTGAGACTGTCAAAGCGCAAGCTATAGTGGCGTGGATTGACCAATTGGCGTACTGGAAAGGCATAGTCATCATTCCAATATTCGTCAAAAGAATGGATGATTTCATCGGATGCCGCACCGACCAACATGACGTCGACATCGGAAAATTGATAATTATCACTGACGTTATAGTATTGGTTACTCATATTGCGGCCACCAATCAATGCGATTTGATTGTCTGCAATAAAGCTTTTGTTGTGCATACGGCGGTTGATGCGTTTTAGATCCAGCACCATATCGACAGGGCGGAAATGTCGGAAGCGGTACGGGTTATACAGTTTGACATCAATATTGGCATGTTGGTCGAGTGCCATATAAATGCCTTCCATTTTTTTGGCATTGTTGTCATCGACCAATAAACGAATTTTCACCCCACGATCAGCAGCTTTGATCATGGCATGTAGGGCCAAAGCACCAATTTTGTCGTTATCCCAAATATAGTATTGTAGATCTAAACTTTTTTCGGCCTTATTGATCAGCTCGATTCGAGCTGCTAAGGCTTCTAATGGGTCATATAGAACATGGTAACCAGTTAAGTTAGGATTTTGTTCCCGTAGCGGCAACACAATTTTCGCAAGGCTAGTATCGTCTGTCGGGGTATTAAAAGCATATTCCACAGGTTGAGTTTGCTGTTTAGGCAAGGTACTACATGCAGATAAAGTCAAAACAAGGCTACAACTCAGCAAAACCGCCTTAGTGTGGTTGTGTATGAAGGGCAAATTTTGCTGTTTCGGTGTAGCTGAGTTCATACTGTTAGACATACTAAAAAATTTGATTTGAGTATAAGTGTCAGCTGTGAAAAGATAAATATAGTGACCGAGTTTTCTCGTTAGGCAAATTGTAGAGCAAATGTATGTGGGAATTAGATTCCGTAGTGATGTATTTTTATATCGGGTTGGCTGTGCTGGGCGTTTGGGCAATATCCCAAGCTTGGTTAAGTCAGTCGCGTACGGAAACGATTCATCCGTTTAAAGCCTTCGTACATTTGTTGGCATTCTATCTTTCGTATTTACTTATCCCTTTATTCTTCTTTAGCTTTTATGCAGGCTGGAGTGGCTATTATTCACTACATGAAGCGATTTTTGTCGGTGCTGTTACGGGGCTATTGTGCTATGCCCGATTTATCGAGCCGCACATGATTCAGGTGAAAAAATGTCAATATCAATTGCATGAAACACGACAGTTATTAAAGCCTGTACGCATTGCTTTAATTGGTGATTTACACATTGGTTTATTTTCGGGCCATGAACGTCAGTTAAAAATGATCGTCGATAAAATCAATGCACAAAATCCTGATTTGGTCGTGGTTGCAGGGGATTGGACTTACGAGCCAGAAAATAAGTTAGCTGAAGAGCTGGCCGTACTAAAAAAAATTATTGCTCCGATTTATTCGGTGAATGGTAATCATGATGAGCAATATCCCGGTCCGCCTATTCAAGAGTTGTTAAAGCATGCATTAGAAAGTAATCATGTGGTGGATATCGAAGGGCAGGTGGTTGAGTTTAATGAGTTTCGCTTATTAGGCGTTGGGGACTTATGGGCTGGTAAAGCCGATATGCGCTATTTGCCAGAATTGCCACAGGATAAGCCTTGGATCATTTTGTCGCACAATCCAGATACCGTCGATATGGTACCTAAACTGCCAGGACGACCATTGATGTTGTCGGGTCATACACATGGTGGACAAGTGGAATTGCCATGGTTGACCGATTATGTAATGAAAAAAGTGTCGATTTTAGGCCATAAAAAAGGGCTATATCAGCATGACAATGCAGATGTCTTTGTCACTGTCGGTACGGGCATGGTTGGTGTACCTTTCCGTTTTCTTGTGCCACCGACCATTGATATTATCGAGTTGGTTTAATCAAAATCTACCGTTCATTATCACTAACCGTTTGGTGACTGTTCCTCTTGATGAAGAGCTACAAACCTTGTTTTGTTAATAAAATTGAATCGTGCCATGAAACATTTGTAGTTTGAAGTTGAGTGAATGACCGTGTCTTGGAACAGATGATGTGTATTGCCACTCAGTGGGATCTAAGCTGCATGCATGAATTTAATAATTTAAAATGATGTCAACAAGAGAGTAGCTAATCAGGTCATTGACTCAATTTGAGACATAAAAAAGCCAGCAATAGGTGCTGGCTTTTTTATTATGTGCAGATTAAACCTGATTATTCACATCATCATTTTTAGTTTCGCGAATCATTAAGAACGCGATCAATGAAAGGATTGATGCCGCAGTTAGGTAGTAACCTACTGCATATAAACCATAGCCAGTTGCAAGTTTAGTTGCGATCAATGGCGCGAAAGATGCACCAAAAATACCAGCCATGTTAAAGGTTAAAGCTGAACCGGTGTAACGTACAGACGTTGGGAAGATTTCAGACAATACCGTACCAATTGGACCATAGGTTAAACCCATGATCGCAAGACCGATACATAGGAATAAGAACACCATCGCAGTACTGCCAGACTCAAGCATGCTTGAGAAGACTAAGCCAAACAATGCAGATACAACACATACCGCAATCGAAGTCGTTTTACGACCAAATTTTTCAGCAAATACAGCAGAAAGTGGAATGAAGGCAGCGAAACAAAGTGTGGCAACCAGTTGAAGTTTTAAAAATTCTTCACGTGTGTAACCAAGCTGGGTTGTACCCCATTGTAAAGCGAATACTGTGGTTAAGTAGAACACAACGAATGTACAAATCGCGGCAATCGTACCGAGAATTAACATCCCCCAGTGCTTAGTGATCACTTCTTTGAACGGAATATTTACTTCTTTTTGCTTATCCAAAACTTTTTGGAACGCTGGTGTTTCATGTAATTTTAAACGAATCCACAGACCGACAATAACCAATAGCGCACTTGCAATGAATGGAATACGCCAACCCCATTGCATAAACTCAGCTTCAGACATGAAGTGACCTAAGGTCAAGAATGAGCCTGTTGCAAGAATAAAGCCGATTGGCGCACCTAATTGAGGGAACATACCATACCAAGCACGTTTGCCTTCTGGCGCATTTTCAGTTGCAAGTAGCACGGCACCTGACCATTCACCACCTAAACCCAGACCTTGACCTAAGCGACAAAGTGCAAGCATGAGCGGAGCAGCGATACCAATTTGAGCATAGGTTGGAAGCAAGCCGATACATACTGTAGAAATCCCCATGGTGAGGAGAGCGGCAACTAATGTGGCTTTACGACCGATACGGTCACCTAAATGGCCAAAGAATGTTGCACCAATCGGGCGAGCAATAAAGGCAATCGCAAACGTTGCTAAAGATTGAATTGTTGCGGTTGTTGGATCTGTACTTGCAGGGAAGAACAGATGCGGGAAGATAATTACAGCCGCAGTTGCATAGATGTAGAAATCGAAGAATTCGATTGTGGTACCTACAAGACTTGCTGTAAGTACGCGGAATTTTGAATTTGTTGGTTGCTGTTCAGTGGCAGCAGCACTTGAAGACGCCATGGTGGACCTTACACTTACTAAAAATAATTGAACTTAGTTTTAAAAGCGTAATCTTTTTAAAAAAGGCGTAATTTCTTAAAAAAATACGAAATACCAACTTACGGACTGCGGAATTAGGGTCACTAAAGAATGCAGTGTCAGTGGGTTATATCACGTAGAGATAAATCGACAGGAAATGTGATCCTGCACCTATCAATACAAAAATATGCCAGATAGCGTGTGTATATCTTACCTTTTTTAAGGTATAAAACAATGCACCGATTGTATAAGATAGCCCGCCAATGATCAGGTAGGTTAAAGCTTGATCAGATAAAAAGCGTTGCATATCATCCATTACCAGTACTGCAAGCCATCCCATCACCAAATAGGCAATCAACGAAATCTTTTGAAAACGATGAATGAAAATTAATTTGAATAGTGTTCCAATTGCAGCAATGACCCACAGTGCAATGAGTAAATAATGCGCTTTTGCGGTAGGCAATGCGATTGCCAGAAACGGGGTATAAGTACCTGCAATTAAATAATAGATTGCGGTATGGTCGAGTTTTTTGTACCAACCACGGCGCTCAGGAGACTCTGCGAAGTGATATAGACTCGAGGCTGAAAACAATAACAGCATACTGAATGCATACACCCAAAGTGCAAGCCATTGTCCAGTTGGAAGATATGATCCTTTTAAAATCAGTAGGATACCTGCGATGGACGACAACGCTGCACCGAAAGCATGGGTATAGAAATTCAGTCTTTCTTCAGCTTGGTCATAAGCTAAAAGATGGGGAGGATTCATAACGTATCTTTTATAATAATTTAAATATACACATGTATAGTAATTCAATTTTGCTTTTGGTGTAAGAAGATTTAAAATTGTTTTGCAAATTTATCTAGGTTTATATTATGTCATCATTGGCTTCTCCCTCTACGCAAGAGCAGCAATTTTTAGCGGCCTTTCAGCAAGCCATTGAAACACAGCGTTTTGATCGCATGATCTTGAGTCAGTATAAAGGTGAATTAGACCAATTAGAAAAAATGACCTTACGAGTCATTTCGCTGCAAGGTGAGTCATTTCTCAGTTGTTTATATCGTTATAAAACCCAAGACATCACCAAAAACTATCCAATGGCAGCTGCATATCAACAAGTCGAAAGTTTATTGAGTTGTTGTAAGCAAGCCAACCTGATGACTTTAGATGAAGAAATTCAGCTTAAGAAAAATAAAAAGAAAGCCATGCTAAGCATCAGCAAAAAGCAGCCAGCCTTAGGGAAAAATCCTATGGAGCAGCAAGGACATGATCGAGCGAAACATCGCTATGTCGATCAAAACAGTTATTTCTTACAGCCACTCGGTATTACGGATGCAAAAGCACAAATTATTCCGAGCATGGCACGTAAACGGATGCAAAAGCACAAATTATTCCGAGCATGGCACGTAAATGGAAACAAATTAATAAATTTGTAGAAATTTTTTCAGGTGCTTTAAGCCAGATCAAAGAAACCGATCAATCTCTAAATGTCGTGGATTTTGGTTCAGGTAAAGGCTATCTGACTTTTGCATTATATGATTATTTAGCAAAACACCAGCAAGTGCCTAAAGTGACTGGGGTTGAGCTGAATCCAAAAATGGTGGAATTTTGCCAAAGCGTTGCTCAGCAGTCGAATTTCAGCCAACTGGATTTTTTCCAAGGCGATGTTCGTACGTATGCGCCTGAGCGCTTAGATGTCATGATTGCGCTGCACGCCTGTGATGTGGCAACGGACTTTGCGATACATACCGGTATTCGATTAAATGCGCAAATGATCATGTGTGCGCCGTGTTGTCATAAAGAACTGCGTCCTCAATTGAAAGCGCCGCAAGTACTTGCGCCGATGTTGCAATTTGGTATTCATGCAGGCCAGCAAGCAGAGATGCTTACTGACACGATTCGTGCACTTTTATTGAAAGCATATGGTTATGAAACCAAAGTCTTTGAATTTGTGGCACTTGAACATACTAGTAAAAATAAAATGATCTTGGCAACCAAACGTGCAGACTATGTCGAACCTGATCAAGCGGTATTGGCGCAGATCCAAGCTTTAAAAGACATGTATGGCATTCAAAAGCATTCGTTAGAATTATTGTTGAATGATCAATGGGACCAGCAAGATATTGGCTGTAAATGCTAAAGGATGAAGGGATGCAGCAGTTAAATATTCAATTTGGTCCGTGGGAGCAACTGGCATCTGCAGCTCGGCCGATACGTGAACAGGTCTTTAT
Source organism: Acinetobacter sp. YH12094 (assembly GCF_013419295.1). NCBI lineage: Bacteria > Pseudomonadati > Pseudomonadota > Gammaproteobacteria > Moraxellales > Moraxellaceae > Acinetobacter > Acinetobacter sp. YH12094. The sequence goes on along the minus strand of NZ_VPAK01000018.1, from coordinate 47,955 downwards.
TTTAGAACAGCAGATATCGCCCGAAGATGAATGGGATGCAGAAGATGCGATTTCACTGCATTTTATTGTTCATGATGGGATGAAAGCTATTGCAACTGCACGTTTGTTGAAAAATAACAGTATAGGTCGTGTTGCTGTTTTAAAGGCTCATCGCGGTCAGGGTATTGGTAAAATCTTGATGCAAGCCATCATTCAACAAGCGAAATTAGAGCAACGTGAATATTTAAAACTATCATCACAAGTGCACGCCATAGCGTTTTATGCAGCTTTGGGTTTTGTTGTTGAAGGTGATGAATATTTAGATTGTGGTATTCCGCATCAAGATATGTACATGGCTTTGGCTTAAATACGTAAAATTGGACATCTATAAATAAAAAACGCTTAATATTTTAAGCGTTTTTTTTTGCATAGATTGGGTCAAAGCTTAGTGGCCATGATCATTCGATGCAGTAGGTTCAGGGCTCATGTCATCCATATGTGCATGTTGTTCTTCAGTCATCTGCATATCTGCTGCAGTCGGCGCAGAAGCTTCACGAGCTGCTTGATCAGCTTGCGCCTTTTTCAACGCTTCTTCTGACATCACAGGGGCATTTTTAAATGCATGCTGTTGAGTATTGTCTTTTTTCTGTTGGCTCGGCATATAGTCTGGTTCATTGGTCACAGCAAGCCAGAAAATACCCATGAATAGCGCACCTAAAATACAGAAGATAATCAGTGCCTTCCAGCCCCACGGTGATTTTTCAGGAGAAGTATGATCAGTCATAACAAGCTACTCAATCGGATAAAAAGAAATCAAAAAACTTGTTACTTTATAACATAAAACAGATGAGAGTTCGCGTAAAATCTAGACTTGTTTGCAAACACGCGAATGCGAAGGAAAATTAAAAGGAGCCGAAGCTCCTTTTGATGTGATTGAACAGCAAAATTTGCATGCTCAAAATGAATAATTAAATCTTCTCAGCTTTCGCCACTTTGTCTTTCAGCAATTGCGGTGCTTTGAAGCGTTCGCCATATTTTGCTTCTAGTGTATTGGCACGTAATAGCGCTTTTTCCAAACCATATTGGTTTAAAAATTGAAGTGCACCACCTGTCCAAGGGGCAAAACCAATCCCGAAGATTGATCCGACATTGCCATCAACAGTCGATTCCAAAACACCTTCTTCTAGGCAGCGTAAGGTATCGAGTGACTGTACAAACAGGAAGCGGTCAATCATTTCCTGTTCAGAAATAGCATTATCTTTCTGCCATTTGCTCAAGCCATCCCAGAGATGCTTTTTACCGCCTTCAGGGTATTCATAAAAACCTGCGCCGGCAGCTTTACCTTTACGTCCGAACTCATGAATCATCGTCTGAATTACCTCATCCGCACCTGAACGTGGTAGGTCTTTGCCTTCGGTTTGTAGGGCTTTACGTGTCTCGGCCGCAACATGCTCAGAGAGTGTTAAAGACACTTCATCTTGAATCGCCAATGGGCCTACAGGCATGCCAGCTTTCAGAGCTGCCATTTCAATGCGGGCAGGGTGTACGCCTTCAGACAGTAGACGTAAACCTTCTTGCACAAAGGTGCCAAAGACACGGCTGGTAAAGAAGCCACGGCTGTCATTCACCACAATTGGTGTTTTGCCAATTTGCTGTACATAGTCATAGGCTTTGGCTAAGGTTTCAGCCGACGTGTTTTTACCTTTAATAATTTCCACCAATTGCATTTTGTCGACAGGACTAAAGAAATGTAGACCGATAAATTTAGCTTGATCTTGAGATGCATTGGCCAAGCCTGAAATCGGCAAGGTTGAGGTGTTGGATGCAAAAATACCGCCATCTACCAAATAGGCTTCTGCTTCTTGTGTCACTTTGGTTTTGAGTTCGACATTTTCAAATACCGCTTCAATGATCAAGTCGCAGCCTTGTAAGTCGGCAGCATCTGCAGTGGCATGAATCAGTCCTAAAACTTGATCACGTTTTTCTGCACTTAAACGGCCTTGAGATACTTTTTTATCCAGCAGTTTTTGGCTATAGGCTTTGCCTTTTTCAGCAGCTTCAACAGAAACATCTTTGAGTACAACTGCAATGCCTTTTGATGCTGTGGCATAAGCGATGCCTGCACCCATCATGCCTGCACCTAAAATACCAACTTTGGTGGCTTGCCATTTCGCGACGTCTTTTGGACGGCTTGCACCTGATTTGATAGCATTTAGACCATGCCAGAAGGTGCCGATCATATTTTTAGAAATTTGACCGGTTGTAAGGTAAGTAAAGTAACGTGATTCAATGGTGAGCGCTGTATCAACATCGACCTGAGCGCCTTCAACTGCAGCCGACATAATGGCTTCAGGCGCAGGGTAACAGCCCTTGGTTTTGTCACGTAGCATAGCGGGGGCAATGGCGAGCATTTGCGCCACAGCAGGAGTCGATGGCGTACCGCCCGGAATTTTATAGCCTTTTACATCAAAGGGCTGCTGTGATTTTGGATTGGCTTTGACCCACGCAATGGCTTTGTCCATCAGGTCTTCAAGGCTATCAGCAGTGTCTTGAATCAGTCCCAATGATTTGGCTTTTTCGACACCAATTTGTTTGCCTTCCATCAAGAGCGGAAATGCATTTTGCAGACCCAATAAACGGACCATGCGTACAATACCGCCACCGCCTGGCAGTAAGCCTAAAGTTACTTCAGGTAAGCCAAATTTTGCCTTAGCATCATTCAGTGCGATTCGATAATGACAGCCAAGAGCTAACTCCCAACCACCGCCAAGCGCCGTGCCATTTAAAGCTGCAACAACAGGAATGCCACGGGTTTCGATATAACGCAGTTTGGCTTTCATCTCTTCAATCATATTGAAGAATTCAGTTGCATGCTCAGGTGTAGCTTGAATCAGTTCGTCTAAGTCGCCGCCGGCAAAGAAGGTTTTTTTTGCGGAACGGAAAATAATCCCTGCAATATTTTCATCTGCTTGCAGTTTGTCTACCGTTTCAGCCAGTGCCGTGCGGAAGTCTGCATTCATTGTGTTTGCGGATTGGTTTGGAGAATCTAAAGTTAAAATGACGATATTGTCGGCATTTTTTTCAAATTGAATTGCGCTCATTTTTATTCTCCTTATACCAACTCAATAATCGTTGCGATGCCCATACCGCCACCCACGCAAAGTGTTGCTAAACCGCGCTTTTTACCTTGGCGTTCCAGTTCATCCATCAGGGTGCCTAAAATCATGGCGCCTGTTGCACCCAGCGGATGTCCTAATGCAATTGCACCGCCATTCACATTGACTTTGGCAGGGTCAACCTTAAGTTCGGTAATAAAACGCATCACGACTGCTGCAAAAGCTTCGTTCACTTCAAATAGGTCAATATCATCAATGGTTAAGCCAGCTTTAGCTAAGGCTTTACGTGCAGCAGGTGCAGGGCCAGTCAGCATAATGGTTGGGTCTGCACCCACCAATGCAGTGGCAAGCACTTTGGCACGCGGTTTTAGGCCTTGTTCTTTGATCGCTTTTTCAGAGGCAAGCAATACTACGGCAGCACCATCAACAATGCCCGATGAGTTCCCTGCATGGTGTACATGGTTGACTGCGCCGACTTCAGGATATTTTTGCAAGGCGATGGCATCAAAGCCCATTTGCCCCATCATGGCAAAACTTGGGTTGAGTTTGCCCAAGCCTTCTGCTGTGGTCGTTGGTTTAATAAATTCATCTTTGGCTAAAACAGTGACGCCTGCTTTGTCTTTAACTGGAACGACAGATTGGTCAAAATAACCATTGGCTTGCGCTGCGGCTGCTTTTTGCTGAGAGTTGGCTGCAAAGGCATCCACATCTGCTCGGCTATAACCGTCAATAGTGGCAATTAAATCGGCCCCAATGCCTTGCGGAATAAAATCACAAGCCATATTGGTTTCAGGGTCAAGCGCCCAAGGACCGCCATCTGAGCCCATCGGCACACGAGACATCGACTCTACACCGCCAGCCACCACAAGGTCTTCCCAGCCAGAGCGGACCTTTTGCGCGGCCATATTCACAGCTTCTAAACCTGATGCACAAAAACGGTTGATTTGAACGCCTGCCACATCATTATCCCATCCGGCCGCAATCGCTGCGGTTTTGGCAATGTCTGCGCCTTGATCACCAATGGGGGTTACACAGCCCAGTACAATGTCGTCAACTGCAGCGGTATCAAATTGATGTCGGTTTTGTAATTCGTTCAATAAACCGGTCAGTAGGCTAATCGGTTTAACGGCATGTAGTGAACCGTCTTTTTTTCCTTTGCCGCGCGGTGTGCGAATGGCATCAATGATGTAAGCCTCGCTCATAATCCTGTCCTTATGATCTATAAATTTTTATTGGTTTTTTGAGTGTACGGATTAATCAACCCAGTGCAATGATGAGAACGGGTGAGTCGTTTGATATTTTTGGTCAACGCTTGCTGCTGAATAAGATAAAAATCAACCTGCACATTGAAAGCGAGGATCGGTTAAGATCAGTTGCTATCGATTCAGTACATATTGAAGATCTGCTTATGCATAAAAATGTGAAGCGAGTGTTGAAAGGTCTGGCTTGGCTAGTACTAGTAGGCTGCTTAGGTTTTGTATGCATGATCGGTTTTTATATTTATATGATCTATCGCATTCATCCCTCAGATGAGGGGACGGGCGGTTTAGCCTGTGAGTATGATCGAAATGATCATGTGACCAAGGCAGAAATGTATCGGATACAGGATGGCAAACGCGTGATCACGCCCGTCGATCCATTGCTTTGTCAAAAACAACGTGCAGATTTTCCGAAATAAAAAAACCTGATCGAGATCAGGTTTTAGAGAATGCTATTTTTGAATATTGCTTAGTGATAACCATGTAATTGGCGATATAGGCCTGGTGTTACACCGGTCCACTTTTTAAATGCACGGTGGAAAGTACTTGTTTCACTAAAGCCGACTTGCTGTGCAACATCTTCAAGCGTTAAGTCTGGGTTAAGCAATAAGTGAATTGCAGCATCTCGACGTAAAGCATCTTTTACACCTTGGTAGCTCTTACCTTCAGCGGCTAAACGACGACGTAGTGTTTGCGGCGATAGATACAGCATTGACGCAACATCGTTCAAGGTTGGCATTTCTTCGCCAATTTGACTCTTCAGCACATCACGGATACGAGATGTTAATGAATTGGTATTTTTAAATTTAACCAATAACTGTGCAGGAGCTGCTTTTAAGAATTCTTCAAGCGTTTCTTCGTTTTGACGAATGGGTAAATCTAAATAATCCGCTGCAAATGTAATTTCAGTTCGTGGTGTATCAAACTGCATGACAGGTGCAAAAAACAAGGCATCATATTCGTCAGCATGTTCAGGACGTTCATAACCGAAGTGAACACGCTCTAAAGGCAGACGACGTTCAATCAACCAAGAAGCGAGACCATGCCAAATCATCAGCATACTTTCTGTAATGAAATGGTCTGGGTCCATAGATTTTGGAATTTGAGGAACTAAACGTGCTTCGTGCTTATCACGTTCTAGTGTCACCGACCATTCATCACCAAACAGTTTGTAGAACTGCGAAGACAATTCGAGTGCATCACCGAGGGTTTTTGCATGAATAATCAATTGGCACATAATGGCAAAAGTACCCAAGCGGCGCGGTTGAATATCAAAACCGACATGTTCGTCTTGAGTCACCATCCACAACATTTTAATAAAACGTGTGTATTGTTCAGGTGAAATACGCGCTTTGGGTTGGCGTAGAAGTTCAGCCTCAATGCCAACATGAGACAATAAAGTTTCGACATCCATGCCGAGACGTTTCACACCAGTTAAGGCTGCGTTGACGAAATGGATACTGATCGTATCACGACTCATGTTTAATCCTTCAGTCTCTTTAATGTTCACAAATGTTTGACCTAAATGACGCTAAAAAAAGAAATCATGGCAATTTACAACAGCGGTTTTGCCATTTTTACATGGTAAATTGCCGAAACTATCAAGGTAAATGGCTGAACATGACATTGTTTTAATCATTTTATATTTCTACCATGGATAAAAAATCTACACAATTAGAGAAAAATATCCATGGAAGCTGCTTTAAAAGGATTGAAAGTACTCGACTTTTCGACATTACTCCCAGGGCCATTTGCGACCTTGTATTTGGCTGACATGGGTGCGGAAGTTGTGCATATTGAGTCACCGACGCGTCCCGATCTAGTTCGTTTGATGCCACCTTATGCCAATGGGCAAGCCACAGCGCATAGTTATTTAAATCGCAATAAACAATCCATCGCATTAGATTTAAAAGATCCGAAAAGTATTGAATTGATCAAAGCCAAAATTTCAGATTTTGATATTGTGGTAGAACAATTTCGTCCAGGTGTCATGCAACGCTTGGGTTTGGATTATGCAGTTTTGGCCGAAATTAACCCGCGACTTATTTATTGCTCGATTACGGGTTATGGTCAAACCGGACATTACAAAGACCGTGCAGGGCATGACATCAATTACTTGGCTTTATCGGGCATTTCAGGTCATAGCGGACGCCAAGACAGTGGCCCGCCACCGATGGGGATTCAAATCGCCGATGTAGCAGGTGGATCAATGCATGCAATTACTGGCATCTTAGCTGCGGTGATTGAGCGTTACCGTAGCGGTTTAGGACAATATATTGATATTTCCATGACCGATTGCGCCGTAGCATTGAACAATATGGCTGCAGCAGGAGTATTGGCTGCCAATGCGGTAACCGCGGCAGAGACGGCGCATCTAAATGGCGGAAGTTTCTATGACTATTATCGAACCCAAGATGGTCGCTATCTGTCTATAGGTGGTTTGGAGCCACAGTTTTTACATGGATTGGCGCAAATTCTAGATTTACCCGCTTTAGCAACGCAAGGCATGTCATTTGATCCGCAAGACCAGACTGAAATTAAGCATGCAATTGCCCGAAAAATACTAACCAAAACATGGGCTGAGTGGAAAATGATTTTTGCCTCTCAAGATGTCTGTGTGGAACCAGTTTTAAGTTTGGACGAAGCTCTAAATTCACAATTGGCCCAAGAGCGGCATTGGTGTGTTGAAGTTCCGCTACAAGAAGGCGACACAATGACACAAACTCAACTTGCATGTCCGATTAAATTTTCTAGATCAGCATTGATTTATACCCATGTGGGTAAAACTTTAGGTGCGGATAATTGGTTATGAATGGTATAAAAAAAGGTGATAAGTTAAACAATAAAGCCTTTAAAATCTCTTAATTAGATAAACATCCATGTAAATATTGAGATTTGTTAACAAAAAAATAAATAAATTATACAAATGTGAGAGTATTATATGAACTATTAACACAATTGGTATATAGGTCTCCAAATGAAAATAGCTGTGAGTAAACTTGGATCTTTATATCTTAGCCTCGGAATAATGCTTGCGGGTTCAGCAACCCAAGCGGCAACTACTGCAGATGCTTTCAGTTCTGAAAGCCCATGGATGTTCGGTGATTGGAACGGTCAACGAACAGCGCTTCAACAGAAAGGTTACGATTTTAGTTTTAGTTATGGTGGCGAATTAGCTACTTTGTTAGATGCAAAGCATGCTTCAAGTCATGGCACTGAATATGCGGACCAATTCGCGATCGGGGCACATCTCGATTTAGAAAAAATTGCGGGTTGGAAAGATACCGAAGCGCAAATCAATATCACTGAACGTAATGGTCGTTCATTGTCTCAAACTTCAGATGCATTAAATGGTCATTTAAGTGCAACACAAGAAGTGTGGGGTCGTGGTCAAACTTGGCGTTTGACTGATTTTTGGATCAAGAAAAAATTCTTAGACCAAAAATTAGATATTAAAGTTGGTCGTTTTGGTGAAGGTGAAGATTTCAATAGCTTTGACTGTGACTTTCAAAACTTAGCACTTTGTGGCTCACAAGTGGGTAACTGGGTCGGTGACCAATGGTACAACTGGCCAGTCAGCCAATGGGCTGCTCGCGTGAAATATAACATTCAGCCTGAACTCTACGCACAAGTCGGGGTTTATGAATACAACCCTGAAAATCTAAAACGTGGTAAAGGTTGGAACTTGAGTACCGATGGTTCTAAAGGTGCCATCATTCCTGCCGAAGTGGTGTGGACTCCAAAAGTGGGGACACAAAAGCTTCCGGGTGAATACCGTGCAGGTTACTACTACAGTACCGCTGATGCCGATGTCATTGATAGCCCAGTAAATGAAAAAGATCACCACCAAGGTGGTTGGATTGTGGCGAAACAACAACTGACAGCACACAAAGACGATGCCTCACGTGGTTTGAGTGGTTTTGTAAATGTCACAGTGCATGACTCAGACACCAACAATGTGAGTGATATGCAAAACATTGGCTTGGTATACAAAGGCGCATTCGATGCACGTCCTCAGGATGAAATCGCGATTGGCTTAGGACGTATCAGCATTAATGATGATGTGAATGACGCCAATATTGCCAATAACAGCAACAGCGTTGATGCACGCGGTCTACAAAGTGAAGAGTATGACGCAGAAATTTACTACGGTATTCATGCAGCAAACTGGCTGACTATTCGTCCTAATATTCAATATATCCGTCACGTCGGTGCTTACAAAAATGGTGAGAATGCGTGGGTCGGCGGTATCAAATTTCAAACAGCATTTTAATTGATGTCAAATTAGAGTTCTTATAAAAGCAATTCGGTAATTCTGAGAAAAATTACGATATTTCCCCTTGAATTGTTTTTGTAACAACTTCTCTTTGCGACATAAAAACGGTGGTGCGTTGAATGAGTTTCACGCACCAAATACAACATTCGACAATAGAGGTGGTCAACATGAGCAACCCATCTACTGGAACTAAGATGCGAACATTTACCGTCGTTGTGATGGCAATTTTCGCCTTAGTTCTATTGATTGGTGGTATCTGGCTGGCAGTCCTTGGCGGTTCTTGGTACTACATAATCGCCGGCCTGTTAATGCTGGCTTCAGCAATATACTTAAGAAAAATTCAAAACAGTTCTTTATACATTTATGCAGCGTTGATGCTGGGTACAGTGATTTGGGGACTTTGGGAAGCAGGTTCTGACTTTTGGGCACTTGCACCGCGTTTTGATATTTTAGGCTTATTGGGCCTTTGGTTACTGATTCCTGCCGTGACACGCGGTATGGAAAATGGCAAAACTGCGAAAATTGCATTATCAGGCACACTGGTGCTTGCGATTATCGTAATGATCTATTCAGTTTTTAATGATCCGCAAGAAATTAACGGTGAAATTAAGAATGCACAACCTCAAACAGCCAAAGCGATTGAGGGCATTGCTCCTGAAGATTGGCCTGCCTATGGTCGTACACAAGGTGGTGTACGTTATTCTCCACTCGCTCAAATCAATAGCGACAACGTTAAAGATTTAGAAGTGGCGTGGACTTTCCGTACAGGTGAATTGCCAACAGAAAATGACTCAGGTGAAACCACAAACCAAGTCACTCCGATTAAAGTCGGCAATGACATGTTTATGTGTACAACTCACCAACGTTTAATTGCACTTGATCCTGCGACAGGTAAACAAAAATGGGTATTCGATCCGAAACTTAAAGCGGACAATACCTATCAACATTTAACATGTCGTGGTGTGTCTTATTTTGACGCAGCAAATACCACTCAGTTTGCAAAAAGCTTAGAGAACAAACGCTCGACTTCAACTGAATGTCCGCGCAAAGTAATCTTGCCTGTAAATGATGGTCGTTTGGTTGCCGTCAATGCTGACACAGGTAAAGCATGTAGTGACTTTGGTCATAACGGCGAAGTCGATCTACAAAAAGATATGCCTTATCCGTATCCAGGTGGTTATATCCCAACTTCACCTCCAGTGATTACTGGTACAACTATTGTTATTGGCGGTTCAACTACCGATAACTTCTCGACTAAAGAGCCATCTGGTGTCATCCGTGGTTATGATGTCAATACCGGTGAATTATTGTGGATCTTTGATACCGGTGCGCAAGACCCGAATGCTATGCCGGGCGAAGGAAAAACCTTCTCTGTTGCGTCTCCAAATGCATGGGCACCTTTAGCATATGATGAAAAATTAGATATCGTCTATGTTCCAACAGGTGTGGGTACTCCGGATATCTTCGGTGGTCACCGTACGCCATTAGATGAGCGCTATGCAAATTCAATGCTTGCGATTAATGCTTCGACTGGTAAATTGATCTGGAACTTCCAAACCACGCATCATGATTTGTGGGATATGGATGTACCATCTCAACCTTCATTGGCAGATATCAAAGATAAATCAGGTAATACTGTTCCTGCGATCTATGTCTTAACCAAAACAGGTAATGCATTCGTCCTTGACCGTCGTACCGGTAAAGCGATTGTGCCAATCACCGAAAAAGCGGTTCCACAAACTGTAAAACGTGGACCACAAACTAAAGGTGAGCATTATTCTGCAACTCAACCGTTCTCTGATTTTGATTTAGCACCAAAAGATAAATTGACTGATAAACAAATGTGGGGTGCCACTATGTTTGACCAGTTGATGTGTCGTGTGTATTTCAAATCATTAAACTACGACGGTATTTATACACCACCTTCTGAAAATGGCACATTGGTATTCCCAGGTAACCTTGGGGTATTTGAATGGGGTGGTATGTCGGTGAACCAAGACCGTCAAGTCGCCGTGATGAACCCAATTGGCTTGCCATTTGTGACTAAGTTGATTCCTACAGATCCAAACCGTGAGCAAACTGCGAAAGGTGCGGGTACTGAACAAGGTGTTCAACCAATGTATGGCGTGCCTTATGGTGTGGAAATCAAAGCTTTCTTGTCACCACTTGGCTTACCTTGTAAACAACCTTCATGGGGCTTTACTGCGGGTGTAGATTTAAATACACATGAAGTGGTCTGGAAAAAACGTATTGGTACAATTCGTGACAGTTTACCGAAATTGTTCCAATTACCTGCTGTGAAAATTGGTGTACCGGGTCTTGGTGGATCAATCTCGACTGCTGGTAATGTCATGTTTGTAGGCGCAACACAAGATAACTATATCCGTGCAATCAATGTAACGAATGGTGATACTTTGTGGGAAGGTCGTCTACCAGCAGGTGGTCAAGCGACTCCAATGACTTATGAAGCAAATGGTAAACAATATGTTGTGATCATGGCTGGTGGTCATGGTTCATTTGGTACAAAACTTGGTGATTACCTTGTTGCGTATGCTTTACCAGATAAAAAATAAGTGATTTTACATCGCTAAATAAAAAGCCCGATTTATCGGGCTTTTTATTGGCTTAAATTCTTTATGTAAATTTATGCTAAGTAATGGAGAAATAATTCAATATATTAATAAATAAAAAGTAAATGACCGGAATCCGCTATATCAGTGAAATTGCGACAGTCTTATCAATAAAATCGCTATTAAATATGTAAAAAACGCATTTTCTTGATAGATAAAATCTCGTTATGCTGTGCATTGTTATAATAGAAATTACTAGCTGTACGCCATGTATTTATATACTGATTTTGACCAGCAACTGGTTAATGAACGTGTTGCACAGTTCCGTGATCAAACGGAACGTTATTTAGCAGGTAAATTGACGGAAGATGAATACCGTCCACTGCGTCTTCAAAACGGCCTTTATGTACAGCGTTATGCACCGATGCTACGTATTGCAGTACCTTATGGCCTGATGAATTCTAAACAATTACGTAAAATTGCGTCATTGGCTCAGGACTATGACCGTGGTTATGCGCACGTATCTACTCGTCAAAACATTCAGTTTAACTGGCCTGCACTAGAAAATGTGCCTGATATGTTACAAGAGCTCGCATCTGTTCAAATGCATGCGATTCAAACTTCGGGTAACTGTATTCGTAACACAACTACTGACCAATATGCAGGTGTGGTTGCGGGTGAAATTGCTGACCCACGCCCAACGTGTGAATTGATTCGTCAATGGTCAACTTTCCACCCAGAATTCGCTTTCTTGCCACGTAAGTTCAAGATTGCAGTTTCAGCACTGGAAGAAACTGATCGTGCGGCAACGTCTTTCCATGATATCGGTGTGTATATCGTGAAAAATGAAGCAGGCGAGATTGGCTATAAAATCAAAGTTGGTGGTGGTTTAGGCCGTACACCAGTGATTGGTAGCTTTATTCGTGACTTCTTGCCACGTGAAGATTTGATTGCTTATTTAGAAGCGGTACTTCGTGTATACAACTTACACGGTCGTCGTGATAACAAATATAAAGCACGTATCAAAATTTTGGTGAAAGCATTAACACCAGAAGTATTTGCAGAGAAAGTGGAAGCTGAATTTGCACATACCATCAAAACTTTAAAAATTGATGCTGATACCTTGGCGAAAATGGATGAGAACTTCACACCATTTGATTACCAAGATTATGCGGATGAAGATTTTGCAGAGCAATTTGCCGCAGAGCCGAAATTTAAACAATGGTTCAACATCAACACCAATGCACATAAAGTCAAAGGTTACCGCATCGTTACGATTTCTTTGAAACGTGCGGGTATTGCACCGGGCGATATGACTGTTGAAGAAATGAACCTGATTGCTGACTTGGCTGACAAATATACCTTTGGTGAGTTCCGTACCACACATGAGCAAAACATTGCGCTTGTGGATGTACCGCAAAAAGATTTGTTTGATCTATGGAAAATCCTTGATCAACACAATCTTGCACGTGCGCATATTGGGTTCTTAACCGATATCATTTGCTGCCCAGGTGGTGATTTCTGTTCATTAGCAAATGCGAAATCGATTCCAATTTCTGAAGCCATTACACGTCGTTTTGATGACTTAGATACCATTTACAATTTAGGTAAATTGGATCTGAACATCTCTGGTTGTATGAATGCGTGTGGTCACCACCATGTGGGTAACATCGGTATCTTAGGTGTAGACAAAAAGGGTGCTGAGTTCTATCAAATCACTTTGGGTGGTAATGCAGACCATGATGCATCGATTGGTGACATCTTAGGCCCATCATTTGCAGCCGAAGTTGTACCAGACATCATCGAAGAAATCTTAAATACTTATCTAGACCTTCGTGCAGAAGGCGAAGAGTTTATTGATACTTACCGCCGTGTTGGCATCCAACCATTTAAGGAGCGTGCATATGCTTAATACAGCACTACAAGTCCTCTCTAAAGATGGCTCGATTGCAGACAATACTTACCAAGTCATTGGTGAAGATGGTGTGTTGCCCCAAGGTGACGTGGTTTTAACAGTTGAGCAGTTAGATCAACTTGCGAATGTAAGTGGTAAAAAAGCACTTTTCGTAACGGTGGATGCTTCACCTGAAACCAATGAATTCCCGCTTGATCAGTTAGATGCAATCTTTATCGAGTTTGCTGGTTTTAACGATGGTCGTGGCTATTCATTTGCTGCGTTGTTACGTCGCCAAGGTTTTCAAGGCGAGCTACGTGCAACAGGTGATGTATTCAAAGATGTGTTGAACTACATGAAGCGTTCAGGTTTCGATACTTTTGTAGTGAAAGAAGGTAAAGATATTGCTGAAGCTGCTTCAGGCTTAGGTGATTTTACCAATCCATATCAAGCTTCAACTGCAGTGCCGCAAGCGCATTATCAAACTGGTGCTTAAGTGCCATGATTGATTAAAAAAGCCTCTGTTCGGAGGCTTTTTTTATTGATCGAAATACTTTTAATGAGTGATTATTCGTTTTCAAGCTGGCAATTGACCATCCATTTAATACCGAACTGATCGGTAAATGCGCCATAGAGTGCACCCCAAAAGGTCTTTTCGATAGGCATTTCTATAGAGCCACCTTTGGACAATGCATCAAACAGTCGTTTGGCTTCAGCTTGTTCACTACTGTCTAAATTAATCGAAATATAATGATTGCTGCCTACGGTAAAGGGTTGGTTGGTTTGAGCACAAAATTGTTCGCTGACATCTGAGGCCATCAGCACGGTAAATTCATTGATCGGTAGGGAAATATGCATAATCTTTTGCTGATCTGCATCGGATAGTGAAATGCCTTCCTCGGCAGGCATATCGCCATAACGCATCACATTGATGAATTCTCCACCAAATACGGAACGATAAAAATTAAAGGCTGCTTCGGTATTGCCTAGAAAATTCAAGTAGTGATTGAGCTGCATGGTGGTCATCCATTTTTATTATGTCGACATTTATTTTAAGAGCCTTGGCTGAGCTGTATGTGAACAATTTATGTATAAAATGTAAGCATAAAAAATCCCTCTTACAGAGGGGTTTTCAGTCTCCCTCCTTTATTAAAGGAGGGGTTAGGGGAGGATTAAAGAATATTCCCTCTAAATAGCCCTTTGTGAAGGGAGTCTACAGAGCATTAAAGCAATTCAATCGCCACAGCAGTTGCTTCACCACCACCAATACACAGCGCTGCAATACCACGCTTACCACCTGTACGTTTTAATGCATGGATCAGCGTTAAGATAATGCGTGAACCTGTAGAACCAACAGGATGTCCAAGCGCACAAGCACCCCCGTTGATATTTACTTTTTCAGCATCTAATTTAAATTCATCAATAGGGCACATCGTGACCATGGCAAAAGCTTCATTAATTTCCCATAAATCGACATCAGCAACATTCCAACCCGATTTATCTAGAACTTTTTGAATTGCGCCTACAGGTGCAATAGTAAATTCTGAAGGATGCTGTGAATTTGATGCATAAGCCACAATTTTTGCGAGCGGATTTAAACCTTTTGCTGAAGCTTGATCTGCTGAAGTTAAAACTAAAGCAGATGCACCATCAGAAATAGAACTTGCATTGGCAGCGGTAATCGTTCCATCTTTAGCAAAAGCAGGGCGCAGCGTTGGAATTTTTTCGATGTTAGCGTTAAAAGGCTGTTCGTCTTTATCGATAATCACATCGCCTTTACGACTCGAAACAGTGACAGGCACGATTTCGTCAGCAAAATAACCCTCATTAATTGCAGTTTGAGCACGTTTAAGCGAGCGAATGGCGAAGTCATCCATTTGTTCGCGTGTATAGCCTTTGGTATTTGCCATATCCTGCGCAAAAGAACCCATGAGTCGGCCCGTTTCTGCATCTTCTAAACCATCTAAAAACATATGATCTTTAACGTCACCGTGGCCCATACGGTAGCCAGCTCGTGCTTTGGTCAATACATACGGTGCATTGGTCATTGATTCCATACCACCTGCAACTACGACTTGAGCTGATCCTGCCTTGATCATATCTGCCGCTTGCATAACAGCTTTCATACCTGAACCACACAGCTTATTGATGGTTACGGCACCAGTTGAATCTGGAAGACCAGCCTGACGCATCGCTTGACGGGCAGGACCTTGTTTCAGGCCAGCCGGAAGCACACAACCCATAATGACTTCTTCAACATCTGTCGGTTGTATACCCGCGCGTTCGATGGCTGCTTTAATCGTAACTGCGCCTAATTCTGGTGCAGTGACAGCGGCTAAACTCCCTTGAAAACCACCCATTGCAGTACGGGCACCATTCACGATGACGATATCAGTCATTACATGTCTCCATTTTCTTATACATTAATTTTTGAATACGTCAGCAGTATAAGTAAAATTGAACAGGAATAAAGCAAATTTAAAAGGCTGCTTTGGACTCACCGGTTCTCAAATTAGCAACTGGTTGGGTTTTCAAATCGTAAATGTCCCATTCGACTTAAGACTGCTCGGATCGGTTGAAGCGTTGATTTCGAACAGTAGTAGAAACTACCATTTGAACCATTGGGTAAACCGGAGCTAGCCTGAAAGGTTAGGCTCGGAATGTGTAAAGTCCCACGCCAAGACAGATCGCCATATTTTAAATTGAGTTTATCTTGCAGCAATATTTTTTCATTTGCGTCGACTTGACGGTTTTTATTACTGTCAATAAATATGATCAGACCACTGTTCCAGTTGTTAGGTTGGCAAAGTTTAAAGTTAAGACTAGGACAAATCACAATATTGGAGTGATAAATTGTGGCCTGAGCCCGTGCGAATGCATTGTGATTTTGAATAGTCGATTTGATGTTATTCGCTTCTCGCTGCGCCATTAAATTGTTGAAATGTGGTAAAGCTATCGTCACGATAATGACCATAATCGCGATTGAGACCAAAAGTTCAAATAGATTAAAGCCGGTTTCTTTATTGTAAGGCATTGATTTAATCCAAAATTTAATATTGTTTTTATATGTTTAATGTTATATGTGTTTTTAATGGCGATATTAATTTTGAGTATAGAATTTTATTACTCAATTTTAGATAAAGCTGTTAAAATGAAAATAGCAAGTGACAATAGGCGATTCACTGCTCAAAATTGAGTAAAAATTTACCGAATTACAACGGAAATTGTAAGTAATTTTGTCAATAATTTACTTGATTAGATTAATCAAGCACTTGGAAAAAGAAAAAAGTGTTTGTATGATTCAGCGTGAATAGCTTAAAAAAAAAACTGGGGTATAAGAAAGCCTATCTCAGGATAGCCAATTTTTCGGCTTGAGCTTGAACAACAATTGTTATCTCTGGAGGATAAATCCATGAAAATGAGTCGTATTGCATTAGCAATGCTCGTAGCTGCTCCTTTAGCAGCTGCAAACGCAGGCGTAACTGTTACTCCATTAATGCTTGGTTACACTTTCCAAGATTCTGAACACAACAACAGCCGTGGCAACCTTACTGAAGGTCCAGAGCTACAAGACGACTTGTTTGTTGGTGCAGCACTTGGTGTTGAATTAACTCCATGGTTAGGTTTCGAAGCTGAATACAACCAAGTTAAAGGCGATGTGGATACTGATTGGGGTGAGTACAAACAAACTCAAATCAACGGTAACTTCTATGCTACTTCTGATTTGATCACTAAAAACTATGACAGCAAAGTTAAGCCATATGTATTGTTAGGTGCTGGTCACTACAAATACAAATTTGACGAAGCTGCTGCTCGTGGTTTAGGTGCTGACCGTGGTACTACTGAAGAAGGTACTTTGGGTAATGCTGGTCTAGGTGCTTTCTGGCGCTTAAACGATGCTTTATCTCTACGTACTGAAGCTCGTGCTACTTACAACATCGATGAAGATTTCTGGAACTACACAGCTTTAGCTGGTCTTAACGTAGTTCTTGGCGGTCACTTGAAACCTGCTGCTCCTGTAGTTGAAGTTGCTCCTGTAACTCCAGTTGCTCCAGTTGCTCCAGCTCCTCAAGAGTTGACTGAAGATCTTAACATGGAACTTCGTGTGTTCTTTGATACAAACAAATCAAACATCAAAGATCAATACAAACCTGAAATCGCTAAAGTAGCTGAAAAATTAGTCGAATACCCTAATGCTACAGCTAAAATCGAAGGTCACACAGACAACACTGGTCCACGTGCTCTAAACGAACGTTTATCACTAGCTCGTGCTAACTCTGTTAAATCTTCACTTGTTAACGAATACAACGTTGACCCAGCTCGTTTATCTACTCAAGGTTTCGCGTGGGATCAACCGATCGCTGACAACAACACTAAAGAAGGCCGTGCTATGAACCGTCGCGTATTCGCTACGATTTCTGGTAGCCGTACTGTAGTGGCTCAACCTGGTCAAGCTCAATAATTTGAGTTTAACTTCGGTTAGAAAAAAGCGGCTCTTTTGAGTCGCTTTTTTTTTGTTAAAAAATTAAAAAAGAGACTTAAATTTGGCTAAAAGGCACTAACTAAAATGCCTTATTAACTTTTGAATAATCGTAGGATGTAAATGGATACATCTATTCATGTAGCAATTAAGTATGTAAAAATTCAAATTATTTGTATATTAATTAATCATTTGTTTGCCTGAGAACTTTAATTTAACATGCACAGTTTGTGTTTTTATTTTTTATAAAATTAATAATAAACAATTATTTACATTTGTCTTATCTACAATTTATAAAAAATGAATATTTATATTTTTCATTAAAAAAATATTATCATCGAGATTCATGATGCAGTTAAGAATTATTCTAAATATAATAATGATTCTTATTCAAATAAATTAAGCGTTCAACAATGATCAATTTTCCAAAAACTCATTTAGTCCGTGCGATTTCAATCGCGATCTTAGGGGTGGGTACATCTGCAGTAGTAAATGCAGCAGAGCGAACCGTGCTTGAAACAATTGAAGTTGAAGTGCCAGCCGAAAAGCAGCTTGCAAATGGAAAATTGAAAGCGCAGACAGACCTTGGTGCACTGGGAAATAAAAAAATTGTTGATACGCCTTTTAGCGTTGCTGCATATAGTGAAAAGTTAATTGAAGAACAGCAGGTTAGGACAGTTGGTGAAGTTTTAAAAAATGATGCGAGTATCCGTATTACCACCAACCAAGGTCATATAAACGAAAACTTTAATATTCGTGGCTTTGACATCAATCACGATGACATTGCACTCAATGGTATGTACGGTATGGCGCCTTATGGACGCGTACCGACTGAAATTTTAGATTCGGTAACGGTTTTAAAAGGCCCGAATGCCTTGGTTGCAGGTATGTCGCCTGCTGGTGGGGTCGGTGGTGTGGTCATCGCTAAAACTAAGCGTGCAGATAAAGAAAAAACTCAAGTTTCAGCTTCAATGGAAGAAGGTGGTTTTTACCAATCAGGTTTTGACGTTTCGCGACGTTTTGGTGCTGAAAAAGAATTTGGTCTACGTGTGAATGGTGCTTATGGTCAAGGTGAGCACATTATTGAAGGCATGGAAGATAAACATGCATCAGGTGCAATTGCTGCAGACTATACAACGGATAAGTTAAAACTTAATTTTGATGCCTATGCGGTACGTGATGATCGTAATGGTGGGTCACCTGCAATGGTCGCGTTCGGCGTGAAAGACGCACATGGTCATATCTATAATGGCGTACTTGATGCGCCTAAAGGAGATACCAATTACTTTAGGAATTTAGAAGGTCATACTGACAGTGAGTTTGTAGGATTAAGTGGTGAATATGCATTCACGCCTGATTTAAATGTGTATGCGGGTGTAGGGCATGTTGAAAAGGTCTATAGCGGGCACATTTTTGGTACACGTCTTATCGTAGGGCAAGCTGATGGTCATGCAACTTCACAGTACTATCGTACAGGGTCATCTGAGTCGATTACATCATCAAATACAGGTATTCATTATAAGTTTAATACGGGTGCTATAAAACATGCTATAAATGTCAGAGCTGATTATTTGACCAAAGAAACAGATCAGCATGTGAAAGCGACGCAAGAGAATATTGATTCAACTAATTTGTATGATCCCAACACGACTGTAGGGATGCCTTCAGCGTACCCAATGGTTAAACCGAATTTAGATAATAAATATACCAGCTATACGGTATCTGATCAGATTTCAATGTTAAATGATAAATTGCAGCTGATTGTTGGTGCACGCTATCAGGATATCGATACCAAGAATTTACAAAGAAAGACTGGCTATCAAGATGATAAAATTTCGCCAAGCTTAGGTGTTGTGGTTAAACCATTTGGTGAGAATCTTTCTATTTATGCAAACTATGTTGAAGGTCTTTCTGAAGGTGTAACGGTGAATAACGTTGCAGATGCCAACAATAATGTCACCTTTGCGCCATTCCAAACCAAACAATATGAATTGGGTGCAAAATATCAAGCAGGTTCTTGGTTGAATACATTTGCCCTTTATCAAATTGAAAAACCATCGACCATGGTATCTTCATATTCTGATGGTCAACCCAATAGTACAATCAATCAAATTACCACAGATGATGCAGAAACACGTTCACGTGGCGTGGAATGGGCATTTTCAGGAGAGATTTATACAGGTCTAAATCTGATGGGTAGTTTGGCGTATATCGATGCTGAATATACCAAAGCAGCGTTGAAAAATGGTGTAACTAATCAAGGTAATTCGGTATATGGTATTCCTGACTTTACCGCAACGCTTGGCTTAGATTATGCAGTACCTTATGTAGATGGATTAAATGTGAATGCGCGTGCAAACTACGTGAGTGAACAGTACTTAAATGAAACCAATGCACTTAAACTACCAGACTATACAATCTTAGATTTAGGTGCGCGTTATAAAACCAATTTGGGTGGTGTAAATACTACATTCTTAGCCAATATTGCTAACGTGACTGATGAGAAATATTGGGAAGGTACATTCAACTCAGGTTATGCCTTAGTGGGTGGTCCACGTACCTATAAAGTCGGCGTGACTTTTGATTTCTAAGTTAGATTAGTTTTTTTAATATAAAAAGCCACCTATTCAAGGTGGCTTTTTTGCAAATGAATGATTTACGGAATATATTGCTTAATCACACCGTCATCGAGTAATTGTTGGAAATGTTCAACCACACTTTGTTGAATATTTCGGTACTCAATGCCCAATTCTTTTTTACTTTTTTCAGCATTAAAGTAAATTGGGTAACCCATATTCAGTTCAACAAACTTTCGTGGGAAACCTGCAAGAGGGCCAAATGCTTTAAAGGCAAACTTCGGTAAGGTATTGCGCGGAAATGGAAATTTATTACCAAAATGCGAGCGTAATATTTTCCCCATTTCTAATAAACTTAAAGTACCACCGCTAATGATATAACGACCTGATGCTTTAGGGTTTAATGCTGCTTGTACGTGCGCATCGGCGACATCACGGACATCGACAATTCCATTCCACATTGGTGGAACACCCGCCAAAGTCATACCGTTGGCAAACTGCTGTAAAACCTCAACACTGCCAGACTGAGTCGATGCTGTTAATGAAGGGCCCATCACTAAGGCTGGATTTACACAAACCAAATCCCAGCGTTGTTGTGCTTTTTGCATATCCCATGCTTTGCGCTCAGCCATCACTTTTGAATATGGATAAGGCTGATGAGTTTCTGAGCTGGAGGTATTCCAGTGCGATTCATCAAATTCATTATGCTCGGTCTGTAGAATATCAATGGCATCACCATAGGTTGATGCGATGCTTGAAGTCACGACAACACGTTTTACTGACTCAGTTCTATTGACACTGTTGAGCACATTTTCAGTACCTAAAATGGCCGGCTCAATAATATCTTTTATTGCGTCTTTATAGTTGGTCACTACAAAAGGGGATGCCATGTGGATCACAATGTCACAACCTTGCATGGCTGAATCAAATGCACCCTCATCTAATAAATTGGCTTGGAATAGTTTTAAAGTGCCAGTTGTATCAGCTGCAATTTTTTCGAGATGTGCAAATCCTGATGTTTTATTCAGATCACGAACTGTGGCATGTACCGTGTGCCCTAATTCGAGTAAATTTTTGATGACCCAACTGGCAATATAGCCTGTCGCGCCTGTGACGAGTATCTGTCTTGTTGTCTTGCTATTCATATTCTTCAACTTTAATTGACGCATTTTTTTATCATATTGAGAATATTTAGTTTTGTCTTTGATTGATTTGAAAAAATATATGTTGATGATTGGGTTTAATGCGCACTAAATTCAGCAGAGAATGCATGTGAATGCTGAAAAAGTACTTTTTTATTGATCTTAAAATATGCGAATATGGGATGAATGTTGGATAGATGGCTATTCTTATGATTATGGATGCAAAACCTCACAGATTAATGGACAAAGAGTCATATCTAACTTGTGAGCTTTAATTTAAAGCCTAGATCAGAGTTATAGGCTTCTTCATTTCGTATAACAGCCATTATGTTAAATGGGATGTTTCATATTTGGTCGTTAAATAAACGTATAGAAGCGACCTAGAGTAAATTAAATAATTATTATATTAAGATAATGATTTATAAGATATTAGGCTAAAAAATGTTATCTAATCTAAAGAAATATTGTCTGGGATGGGGATTAATCATTTTAGGTGTGCTTGCTTGGAAAAGCTTTTTCTTCGCAGGAACGGGATTTGCATTTTTAATTTGTGCAGCAATGGTTATTGGTGGAATTGTAGTTTTGAATAAAAAAACTGACGAAGATTAGTATTAGATCTAGTATTTGTTAAGACTATCTAAAATTAACATAATACACCTTATATAAAATTAAAAAAATTATTTTATATAAATCATTGTGTTATGTGATAAAAAAAGCCCAATCAACGCTGATTGGTTTTTTTTGTTGATTCTTCATGTTTCGCGACTATTATTCAATCAATGTTCTGCGGTTTTGTTTAATGATATAGCAAACAAAAATGTCTAGATAAAATAAGCATAAATATCTTAGTTGTTATTAATTTTGCAGATAGACAAATAAAAGGATTGGGGCGTCATTGATGGTCAAATTCACGTACAATATCGATTAATTTGCAGGTATAGATCCTGCCTTATCAGTTGATTCTGTTCTCCCGTTGGATATTGGCATATACATGGCGCAAGCAAAGAAATCTTTTCCGCAGCAAAAATCGGAATTACATGCACGAAATCTGCATCGCAGTCGTTACGATTTTCCTCAGTTAATACAGAGCTGTCCGGAACTTGCACCTTTTGTCAGCCCAAATAAATATAATGATTTATCGGTAGATTTTTCTGATCCACACGCTGTGAAAATGCTCAATAAAGCATTGCTTAAGCATTTTTATGGCATTCAATATTGGGATATTCCCAAAGATTTTCTTTGCCCGCCTATTCCGGGCAGGGCTGACTATATTCACTATTTGGCTGACTTGTTAAGTGCCAACAACAAAGGGCAGATTCCAACAGGACACAACGTTCAAGTCTTAGATATTGGGGTTGGTGCGAACTGTATTTATCCGATTATTGGTCATCGCAGCTATGGCTGGAAATTTGTAGGCTCAGACATACATGCTGCATCGGTTAAAAGTGCTCAATTTATTGTGGAGGCAAATCCGAATCTGCGTAAAGGCATTCAGATTCGATTGCAAAAAAAAGCGAGCAATATTTTCAATGGTGTGATTAAACCTTCAGATCGTTTTGATTTGACCATGTGTAATCCACCATTTCATGCCTCGCAAGATGAAGCCAACGCGACAGCAACGCAAAAATTAAGAAAACTGGGCAAGCCAGTTGATCGGAGCAAGGTGGTATTAAACTTTGGCGGTCAAAAGAACGAACTCTGGTGTGATGGAGGCGAAGAGCGATTTGTCTGCCAAATGGTACAAGAGAGCATCCAGTTTGCTGAACAATGCCTATGGTTTAGTACGCTGGTTTCCAAGAAAATAACATTGCCTGTGCTCTTAAAAGCTATAGCGAAGAGCGGTGCAGTGGATGTAAAAACGATTAAAATGACACAGGGACAAAAAGAAAGCCGTTTTGTCGCTTGGACTTTTTTAGATTTAAAGCAGCAGCAAGCATGGAAGAATGCACGTTGGACTTCAGCTTAAGTCTGTCTTCGTTGGAGATTTTCGCCTTGTCTTTGACAGCAATGCATAGGGCATCAGTATAAAGTTTCCTATAGCGATAAGCACAGTGTGTTGAATCAATCTGGAGATATTTTTGCTAAACAAGACGTATTGTTAATTGTTACAAAAAACAGCATCCAGCGATTTTTGATTATTTCGTGTTCTAAATGCCTTAAATATTCTGCAAGGGCTTCTTTTATATGTGAAAAATGCGCGGAATTGAACTGCAAATGCGTATGTTTATCATTTAAATTATATAAAAATCATAAGCTTACAAAAATTATATTTTGCATTCATTTTGAAACTTGTCCATAATATTTGAAAAGGGTATGGAGTGAAGAAAATGCGTGGCAATCCAGAAGTCGTAGACTACTTAAATATGCTGATCGGTGGCGAACTGGCTGCTCGTGATCAATACTTAATTCATTCCCGTATGTATGAAGATTGGGGCTTAAGTAAAATCTTTGAACGTATCGATCATGAAAGCCAAGAAGAAGGCTCACATGCAGATGCATTGATTCGTCGCGTATTGTTCCTTGAAGGAACGCCGAATATGAATCGTGATGATATTGAAGTCGGTACAGACGTTGTGACTTGTTTAAAAGCGGATTTGGCGCTTGAATATCATGTTCGTGAGAAACTTGCTCAAGGCGTAAAATTGTGTGAAGAAAAGGGTGACTATGTGACCCGTGATATGCTCCGTCAGCAAATGTCAGATACTGAAGAAGATCATACCTACTGGCTTGAAAAGCAAATGCGTTTGATCGAACTGATTGGCTTACCAAACTATATTCAGTCTCAAATGTAAATTGCGAAAGAATCTAAAGACCCAGCACAAGCTGGGTTTTTTATTAAGTCATGAAAACTATTGTTGTAGTTTTTTGATATCTGCCAAAACTTGCGCCGCATGTGTCTGTGTATTCACACTACTGTAGTGATACACAATAATGCCTTTCGGATCAATCAGAAAGGTTTCACGTTTGGCAACTTTCAAAATCCCTAAGTTTCGTACAATACCTAACTGTGTCGCCAGCTTATGCTGTTGGTCGGCAAGAATTGGAAAGGGAAGTCCGAGTGCTTTAGAGAACTTTTGATGTGATGCAACATCATCTAAGCTTGCGCCCAAAACAACCGCATTACTTTTTAAAAATTGTGGATATAGGGTTTTAAATTGATTGGCTTCTTCTGTACAACCGGGTGAGTTGTCTTTGGGATAAAAGTACAGAACGAGCCATTTCCCTTGATATTGCTTCAGTTCGTGCCATTTTCCGTTTTGATCTTGTAATTTAAAGTTGGGTGCGGGTGTGCCAACCCATTGTTTTTGTTTGTTTTGACTGGTGCTGAGTATTGATGTTTCGGCAACTGTGATTTGGGTGGTTGCTATTAAAGCACATGTCATTAAACAGATTTTTAGCAATGAAGAAACTTTCATAGAGCATCAGTTTATATTGTTCTTTATCTGATCTTAGCAAATTTTAAAGCGCTGTAGGCTAGCTGATTTTTTATTTATTGAAGTAGATTTCGAATGTCTTTTGGCAAATCGGTTGATGTGCTGAAATGCCACTATCAAACGTGCTCTGAACTTTTATACTATGTGGAATCGTTTAATTTTAGAGTTTGTATTGAATCAACATATTTTACTTATTACTGGCTGGGGCGGCGGTCGTAAATTACTTGCTCCTTTACAGCAGGCATTGATCGCTCAAGGTTATCAGGTCGAATTATGGAATATTTTTGATGCCTTAAATCTAGAAGTGCTCGAACAGAAAGTTGAATTGGCGCAGCGATTTGATGTGATTATTGGCTGGTCTCTTGGTGGTCAATTGGCGACGATTTTGGTAGATGAAATTCAAAAAAAATATCAACAACAGAAAGTGCTGATTACATTAGGTTCAAATCCAAGTTTTGTGGCTCATGAACAGTGGCCTGCTGCGATGGATCAAGTCAGTTTTCAAAGCTTCAAACAATCTTTCGAGCAGGATGCAATTTCGACCCTAAAAAAGTTTGGTTATATGGTTTGTCAGGGTACTGATAGCAGCAAGCAAGATTTCATCACCTTGCAAAGTTTGATTCAAGCGCAAAATTTAGATGTGCTTCGAGCAGGATTGAACTGTTTGGAGAAGCTTAATAATGTCAGTATCTTGAAAAATTACACTGGTCATCAATACCATTTGTTTGCTAAGCAAGATTTTTTAGTTAGTTACAAAGTTGAACGCTTACTGCGTAATTTAGCTGTAAAGTTTTTGGAGACTAAATTGGTTTCTGGCTCACATGGCTTTCCATTGTTTCAATCTGAAGTCATAAGTTGCAAAATCTTCCAATATTTAAAGAAAATAGAACAAATCTCTGAATAGCTGGGCTTTATGGCAATTTATTTTTCCTTGCCGTGGGTTTAACATCTTGCCACATTGATGTTTAAGCCTGATACATGGAGTGAGGGATGGTCAATTTAACCGATCTACAATTTGATCAGCAGCATATTTGGCATCCCTATACATCGATGACTCAGCCCCTTCCAACGTTTAAAGTGAAACGTGCGCAAGGGGTAATGATTGAGCTTGAAGATGGTCGTCAATTGATTGACGGTATGTCTTCATGGTGGTGTGCAATTCATGGTTATAACCATCCCGAGCTAAATCAGGCAGTGACCGATCAACTGCAACAGATGTCACACATTATGTTTGGCGGTTTCACGCATGATCCGGCAATTCAGTTAGGCAAATTGCTCCTTAATATTACCCCGCCCAGTTTAGATAAAATTTTTTATGCAGATTCAGGCTCAGTGGCTGTAGAAGTGGCATTGAAAATGGCGGTGCAATATTGGTCGTCATTGGGTCAAACCCAAAAGACTAACTTTGTGACGCCGCGTTCGGGCTATCACGGTGACACATGGAATGCGATGTCGGTCTGCGATCCAGTAACGGGCATGCACCAAATCTTTGGTTCTAGTTTGCCTAATCGTATTTTTGTACCTGCTCCGCAAACGGCGTTTGACGATGCATGGAATCCTGCGGATATTGCTGAACTAGAAAAGACTCTCTCAGAACAGCATGAAAATATTGCGGGATTGATTCTAGAGCCGATTGTGCAAGGTGCAGGAGGCATGCGTTTCTACCATCCTGAATATTTGCGTCAAGCTAAATTACTCTGTGAGAAATATCAGGTCTTATTGATTTTTGATGAAATTGCCACAGGCTTTGGTCGTACCGGAAAATTATTTGCATGGGAATGGGCTGAAGTTGAGCCGGACATTATGTGTATTGGCAAAGGCTTGACTGGCGGATATATGACTTTGTCAGCAACTCTGACTACCAAGCATATCGCAGAAACCATTAGTCAAGGTGGGGCCGGTGTATTTATGCATGGGCCAACCTTTATGGCGAATCCGCTGGCGTGTGCAGTTGCGCTGAAAAGTACCCAACTTTTAATGCAACAGGACTGGGCGAGTAATATTCAACGTATAGAACAACAGCTAAAGTTGGGCTTGAGTTCGTTAGCTAAACTCAATTATGTGCAAGATGTACGAATACTTGGTGCAATTGGTGTGGTGGAATTGACCTTTAATGTAGATATGAAAACCCTACAACAGGAGTTTGTCCGTCGTGGTATTTGGATTCGTCCATTCGGTAAGCTGGTTTATGTGATGCCCCCATATATTATTTCAGAGCATGAATTAAAAAATTTGTTAGAACACATGGTTGAGGTGGTGAAAAACATGGTGCAGCCAGCATGAATCTGCTCAACCATTTTTCAGATCAACTTGATCAACTAAAACAGCAAGGCAACTTACGTCAGTTCACTTCAAATCATCAGCATGATCGTTACATTAGTATTCACGATCATACCATGTTGAATTTAGCGTCAAATGACTATTTAGGTTTGGCTTCAAACCTACATCTACGTGAACAATTCTTTGATGAAACCCCGAACGCACAGCGTTGGATGAGTTCATCCTCATCGCGTTTATTGACAGGAAACTTTTCTGAATATGAACAACTTGAATCAACATTAAGTGATGCCTTTCATGGTCGATCTGCACTGTTATTTAACAGCGGCTATCACATGAATATCGGGATTTTACCTGCACTGGCAGACAGTAAAACCTTGATATTGGCGGATAAGTTAATTCATGCCAGTTTGATTGATGGCATCCGATTATCGAGTGCGAAATATGTACGTTATCGCCATAATGATTTGGCGCATCTTTCTCAGCTTTTATGCAAATATCATGAAGATGAGGCTTTTGAGCGGATCATTGTGGTGACTGAATCGATTTTCAGTATGGATGGTGATGAAACCGATTTGGCTGAACTGGTACGGATCAAAAAACAATTTTCCAAAGTGATGTTGTATGTCGATGAGGCGCATGCGATCGGTGTGCGCGGTGAGCGTGGTTTAGGCTGTGCTGAGCAATATCGGGTGATGGATGATATTGATCTTTTAGTCGGGACATTTGGTAAAGCACTGGCTTCAATAGGGGGATATCTCATCTGTCATGCGATTATTCGTGACTATTTGATTAACTCGATGCGACCGTTGATTTTTAGTACCGCACAGCCCCCGATCTGTATGGCGTGGACAGATTTTATTTTCAAGAATGTTTTAAATTTAAAAGCAGAGCGTCACCATTTACTGCAAATCAGTCAAAATTTGCAACAAGCGGTGCAAGACAAAGGTTTTGATTGTCCATCTACATCACATATTGTGCCCGTCATTATTGGCGAGTCGAATAAAACAGTTGCCAAGGCTCAATCATTGCAAACGGCAGGTTTTTATATCATGCCTGTACGTCCACCCACTGTGCCGCAGCATAGTTCGCGCTTACGCATTTCACTCACTGCTCAGATTACACAAACAGATCTTGATCAGTTGACTCAATTGTTGTGAGTGACTTGTGAATAATATTGAGATTGATAAATCCCAAGTGGCGTTGCGCTTTGCTCAGGCAGGGCAGAGCTATGCTGAACATGCCGTTGCACAAAAAGAGATTGCTCAACATGTATTTGAGTTAATGCAGCAGTATTGTCCAAAGTTGCAAAATCATCCTGTAGAAACGGTTTTTGAAATCGGATGTGGTTCGGGGAATTTAAGCCATTTGATGCTGGAAAATATGCAAATCAATCATTTGGTTTTAAATGATCTATATGCAGAAATTCAACAGCATTTTTCATCAAGTCCGCAGATTCAGTACTGGCTTGGAGATATCGAACAACTTGAATTTCCACAGCATATCGACTTGATCGCATCCAGTTCGGCTTTGCAATGGGTAGGGAACTTTGCAGGCATTGTCGAAAAAGCCTTTCAAAGTTTAAATCCAGAGTCATATTTTTGTTTTTCGACCTTTGGACAGCAGAATTTACAGGAAATAAAAGCTTTGACTGGGCAGGGTTTGGACTACCTCGATGTTGATATGCTTCAAATCATATTAAGTCAAAATGGTTTTGAAATTCTGCATCTTTCAGAGCAGACAGCGGCATTATATTTTGATCATCCAAAGCAGGTTTTGCAGCATTTAAAAGCGACAGGTGTGACTGCGACAGCCTCACATTTTCGTTGGACGAAACAATCGCTCTTTGATTTTTATTCAGCATATCAACAGTTTTCTTTGCGTGATGAATCTGGGCAGATGCGTTATGCACTGACCTATCATCCGATTTTTTGTATTGCACGGAGAATGCCATGACAGGGCAAGTTTATTTCATTAGTGGGATCGATACAGGCATCGGGAAAACATATACCACGGGCTATTTGGCTAAAATATGGAATGAACAAGGGGCGCGAACGATCACGCAAAAGTTGATCCAAACAGGCAATGTCGATATTTCTGAGGATATAGAACAACATCGTCAAATTATGGGTACGGGGTTGTTGGTCGAAGATGAAACCAAACTCACGATGCCTGAAATATTTAGTTATCCTGCGTCGCCACATCTCGCCACCAAACTCGATGGGCGTGAAATCGATTTTGCTAAAATCGAATACGCTACAAAACGTTTAACTGAAAAATATGACAACGTTTTACTCGAAGGTGCGGGTGGGTTGATGGTGCCATTAACCACGGATCTTTTAACCATCGACTATGTTGTAGAGAAACAATATCCCGTTATTTTGGTGACATCAGGTCGTTTGGGCAGCATTAACCATACGATTTTAAGTTTGGAAGCACTAAAAAGTCGTGGCTTAGTGCTTTATGCACTGGCTTATAATTTAAATGATGAATCGCAAGATGCATTGATTTCTAAAGATACTGCTGAATATTTAAAAGCATATTTAGCCAAACACTTTTCAGGGGCGTTATGGATTGATGTTCCTGTAATTCCATCTGTATAAAGAAACAAAAACCGCTCAAATGAGCGGTTTTTTTGTGCTTAAGAAATTAAAATTTCTTAAAGCCTTTGTTGTTTCCGCTAAATGCGCGACTTGGCACAGAGTCATTACGACGCTCACGATTGCCATAATTGTCGTTACGACGTTCACGGTTACCGAAGTTTTCACTGTTGCGATCATTACGGTTATTGTTGAAACCGTCGTTGCGACGCTCTGAACGATTAAATCCATTGCCTTGGAATCCACCTTCAGTACGACGTTCGCCACGGTTGTCTTGATAACCATTGCTTTGTTGTGGCTGGTTTTCGTCACTGTCACGACGTTGTTGGCGTAAGTAACCACCACGACGTGCTGCCATTGGTTTGTCTTGCATACGTTCAGTACGACGTTTCGCCATACCAAACAGGCCAGTACCTTGACGAGGTTTAAGCTCAACGGACTTGGTTAAGTTGTCAATATCTTGTTTATCTAGCTCGATCCAACGACCAGTACGTAGTTCGCGTGGCAGAATTACTGAACCATAACGTGTACGTAAAAGACGGCTCACTTTTAAGCCTTGAGATTCGAAAATACGACGAACTTCGCGGTTACGACCTTCTTTTACGACCACTTGATACCAACGGTTAATACCGTCACCACCAATTTCAGAGAATGACTCAAATTTTGCAGGGCCATCATCTAAAACAACACCTTGTAACATGTTGTTTTTTAATTGAGGAGTGACTTCACCCATGACACGAACGGCATATTCACGTTCGATTTCGCTAGAAGGGTGCATTAAACGGTTCGCCAGTTCACCGTCATTCGTGAACAGCAATAGACCTGTAGAGTTAATATCTAGACGACCCACCATCACCCAACGATCACCTGTAATTTGAGGTAATTGTTCAAATACCGTTGGACGGTTTTCAGGGTCATTGCGTGAACAAATTTCGCCTTCTGGTTTATAGTAAATCAACACACGGCGACGAATTTCGTCTTCAATTTGGAACTGAACTTTACGACCATCGATGCGAAGCTCATCACCCGGTTCAATACGTTCACCCACTTGGGCAACTTGCCCATTTACGCTCACACGACCAGCGGCAATGACTTCTTCCATATAACGGCGAGAACCCAAACCAACGCGTGCGAGCACCTTTTGCAATTTTTCACTCATGACAGCATAACCTTAGAAATTATCATCAACAGTTCACCTATTTATGACTTCGGTGCATTCGCATCGAGGGCCATAAAAGCTTCCTTGGCATCCTGCAGGGGAGGCAATTGGCCCAAAGAGGTTAGACCAAAAGCATTTAAAAATTGAGGCGTTGTAACTAACAACGCGGGTCGTCCTGGGAGTTCACGAAAACCAGATTCTTTAATCCAGTTCCAGTCAAATAACGTACGTAAAATTTGACTATTGTTGGTCACCCCGCGGATTTGCTCAATATCTGCGCGGGTTACCGGTTGATGGTAAGCAATGACAGAAAGAGTTTCGAGCAAGGATGGCGATAAACGAGTTGGTCGTTCAGGCCAGGTCTGTGCAATAATATTACGATATTTTGCACGTACTTGAAAACGGAAACCTTGAGCGGTTTCAACAAGTTCAATTGATCTGCCGTGTTGCAGCATTGAAAGTTGCTGCAAATATTGGCGTAATTCGGTTTTACTGAAACGGTCTTGGAAAGCCTCTTTTAAACGGGCAATACTCACTGCCGCTTCACTGGCAAAAATAATGGCTTCAAGCTGCATCAAAATTTCATGCAGATTATCTTCTGAAGAAACCGCAGTCATTTGTTTAAGTTCAGTGTTCATGCACGTGCTCCCTGAATTGCAAGCGGTGCTTCTACACCTGATGCGACAATTTGGACTTTTTGTTGGCGTGTCAGTTCCAACACGGCCATAAATGTCACGACAACACCCATGCGGCCTTGGCTTGGTTTGAGTAAGTCCGCAAAATCTAATACTTCACCTGACTCAAGCTTAGTTTCAATATAAGCAATACGTTCTTCGAGTAAGACAGGTTCTTGTAAAATTTGGTGGGTAACTGGTTCTGGTCGATTAAAAACACAGAGTATGGCATCACGAAGTAATTGAATGTCATAACCGTCATTGGTTTCGACAATCGTTCCTAAACTGACATTGGTATCGAAAGTATCTCGATCCAATACCGACATTTGACCTAATCTTTCCGCAGCTTGTTTGATGCGCAAATAGGTTTCTAAACGGTCAATCAATTCTTGTTTAGGATCTTGTTCATGTGCTGTGGTCGATTTAGGTTTTGGCAATAATAGGCGCGATTTTAAATCGGCCAATAGGGCTGCCATCACCATATAGTCTGCGGTTAATTCAATATCTAGGGATTTCATTGCATCCATATAAGACAAATATTGGGATGCAATCGGGGCAATATCGACTTGTAATAAGTCGAAGCCATTTTTTTGAATCAGGTAAATCAGAAAGTCGAGTGGTCCTTCGAAATGCTCTAATAGAATTTCAAATGCAGCGGGTGGAATGTACAAATCTTCTGGAATAGCTTCTTGCCACTCATCCAAAACGCGAATGTGTGGAGCATCTTCCATAGAATTATGGACAGTTTGGTTCATTGCAATTATAGGCCACGCGAATTTTCAAAGGCATGCAGACAGCTTTCGCTTCGATCTCACATCGAAAGTAAAAGCACAAAAGTTATAGGGAATAGTGTAATGGAAAAATGCGTTTAAAGAAATTACTGAACGGTTGAATTGGGTAAAAAACTTAAAATTTATAGGGAATAGGCTTTATTTATACATATGTAAAATTTTAAAGCTGTGATATCGATCACATCTTGTGTTAATTGTAAAAAATACACTCATCACTCAATGAACTCATTTAAGCTGTGATATCTGGATGATGGGCGTCCAGCATGAAATGATTTGAATGAATTGACTAAAAGAATATTTGCTATGCCACAACAATATAATCAATGGGGTCAGGCCGTAGGGATGACGTTGGCGCAGTTTGAACCTTGCCAGTTCAGGTGTAAAACCGAAGAGGGGCAATCTGTTCGACTTATTCCGATGTTGCCCGATCAGCTTGATGACAGTCTTTTACAGCGGCTATGGCAGACAGTACAACAAGAACCCGATGAACGCTGTTGGACGTATTTGCCTTATTCTCAAATTCAAAGCATGCAGCAATTGCGTGATTATTTTCAGCAATCCTTTCATTTTGCGGGTTCCATGCATTATGTCATTGAGGTTGGTGAAGCCGTTGTAGGGTGGATTGGTTTGCTCAATGTACGCCCAGCACATGCCGTCATTGAAATTGGCAATGTCTATTTTTCAAGTTTAATGAAGCAATCAACCGCAGCAACAGAAACTATTTATCTGTTGTTAAAAGCATGCTTTGCAGCGGGATATCGACGGGTGGAGTGGAAGTGTGATGACTTGAACGCGCCTTCGAAAAACGCTGCTTTGCGTTTTGGTTTTCAATTTGAAGGGTTGTTTCGTCAACATGTGATAGTGAAAGGTCGTAATCGTGATACTGCTTGGTTTGCGATGTTGGATCAGGATTGGCCAATGTTGTCTCAAGCATATGCAGCTTGGCTCAATACAAATAATTTTGATGAGCAGGGACAACAAAAAATTCACTTAAAAGAATTTATGCAGCTTTATTGCGCTTGAGCAAAAGTACACGATCAAGGCTTTGAACCTGTTAGTAAGACCCTTTGTTCAAGTGCAAATTCGATGATGACTTGGCACTGTGCTTGCGAGCAGAGATTTTGACCAGATGGATGTTTAAACAGCGATTTAACCGTTGATGCATGCAGAAAATAATGAAAATCCTGCGGCGGTGTTATCGCTGTTGGTAAAATTAAATTTTTATCTATTGCCCTCAGTTGAGCCTTGGATTCTAAAGTCCACGGCTCAGTGGCATATATGGCAAGATGATTAAGACTGTTTTGCTCGGAGACACTGAGGTCTATCGCATTTTGGAGCTTGAGTAAAATTTGAAATAAAGTCATCAGGTCGATTCCTTTATCGAAAGGTGCTTTAACCGCGTTTTGAGCAGATGACCTTTACATGCTGTGCCTCTGATCGGTAACAGCATGTATTTAACAGTACATGCTATTCAAAGGCACTGACATCACCGACACCACGGCGAATCACTTCAGGGTATTCACCTGCAAGGTTTACAACGCTAGTGGTATTTAAAGTACCTAAACCGCCATCAATCAATACATCTATGCGTTTGCCGATTTGCAGTTCAATTTCGTAAGGATCATCAATCGGTTCTTTTTGGCCCGGTAAAATTAAGGTCGATGTTAATAAAGGCTCACCCAATTCTTTGAGTAATAATTGGCAAATCGGGTTGCTCGGAATACGCAGTCCAATGGTTTTCTTTTTAGGATGCATTAAACGGCGAGGAACTTCACTGGTCGCAGGCAAAATAAAGGTGGTGACCGCAGGGGTGTTATTTTTCAATAGACGATACATGGCATTGTCGACTTTGGCATACGTGGCAATGTCAGATAAATCTGCACAAATAATCGCATATTGATGTTTAGCATCGAGCTGACGAATTTGGGCAATGCGTTCCATGGCATTTTTGTTCCCAATCTGGCAACCGATGGCATAGGCGGCATCTGTAGGATAAACCACCACATCGCCGGCACGAATCCGTTCAACGGCCTGCGTAATTAAACGGGGCTGAGGATTTTCCGGATGTATTCTTAAATGCAACATGTCGTTTTCCTCTTATTATTAAAAGCTCTAGACATTATGTCGCGGTCTATTCGCTTTGTGCAACGTGAAATGCAGTCAAATTGTATAATTTAATCAAGCATTTCACGTTGAAATTCATTCGCCTGTAACATTTTGCCAGCACGTGTACAGTGGCAAATGCATTGGATAAAGCGCCAAGCATCGCGTGGAAGTTTGGCTTCACCTTTAAAATAAGCCTGTAATTGTGCATAGACATTATCTTTAAAGCTACTGCCATCACCGCCTTCACCAGTGAGGTTATCAAGTGAGACACGAAATTTACGTCCAAAGGCTTTGGCAAATAACCATTCGATCGCTTGGGGCTTAATTTCTACCTGTTCAAAGAGGGCTTGTTGCTCTTTGCTACGACCATCTGGTGCATACCAATAGCCTAAATCGGGAAGTAAACGGCGTTGCTCGCCAGCAATAGTCCAATGGCTAATTTCATGCAAAGCGCTATTGAAATAACCATGAGCAAATTGAATACGGGCAGGGCCGTTTAAATCGGCAGGAAAGTACTCGGGCTCACAGTCACCTTTCACTAAGCACACATTCAGGTGGGAAAACCAATGATTAAAGTGTAAGATGAGCCAATCGACGTGTTCTGTTTCTGTGGAAAGTTTCTCCCAAGCCGAGAGTTGCACTTGGTCGGTTGAAATGTCAGAATCAAGCGTTGAAATTGTGCTCATAAGTGATGAAACATTCACTTCTGTTTGCGGCTGCAACAGATGCATAACTTAAGTTACCCAAATGGTCTGTCTAAATAAGTACAAAATTGTATCTTAATCTTTGACAGAGTACTGATGAATTTGTAGAATTGCCGCCTTAATTATGTCAGCAAATACCTTTCCGGCACAGATTGAGCCGTTTAAATGGGCTGAACAGGGCTTTAAATGGTCAGGAACACTGCCATTATCTCGCTTTGTTCGTATTGCTCGTGAAGCTGTTGGATCAATTGATGATCAATTGATTAACATAGACTGTAAGCTATCAATGGATGCTTATCATCGCATTGTATGGCTAGATGGTCATGTTGAAACAAATGTTCCAATGGAATGCCAGCGTTGTCTGGATACTGTTGAGATCCCACTTGTTTCAAGTTTTCATCTAGCTCTTGTAGATGACGAGTCACTGATAGAGCGCTTGGATGAGGATGCTGATTTCATCGTTTTAGGTGAAAGTGAAGCAACAACCAAAGGTTCATATGATGCGCCTGCGACTGCTGATTTACTCTCACTGATAGAGGATGAATTGTTATTGTTGATGCCTTTGTCACCTAAGCACGACGCTTGTGAACATAAGCATCAACCTGCCGCTGAAGAGCTTTCTGAAGAAAAACGGGACAACCCGTTTGATGTTTTGGCAGGTTTGAAGGGTAAACTTAACTAATTTTTGTGTTATACTCTTGAGTATAAGACAATCGAATTTGTTCTGATCCATTTTTTCGATCTTTGTAAGGAGCCATCATGGCCGTTCAGCAAAACCGTAAAAGTCGCTCTCGCCGTGACATGCGCCGTTCACATGACGCTTTAACCGAGAATGCATTAACTGTAGACCAAGCTACTGGCGAGACTCACCGTCGTCACCACGTATCTAAAGATGGTATCTACCGTGGTCGTCAATTATTCGCTAAAGCATCTGCTGAATAATTGGTGATGTATTAAGCGTCAAGCTTAGTAGAAAAAATGGGAGCGTTAAGCTCCCTTTTTTTGTACCGATTTTTTGTTGCATTTGGCAATTACCAAGACAAAAATTAAGTGTTAAATTTCCGTCCCTGAAACAAGCTTACATGGGATTGTGTTGAATAAATGTCCAAATAGCATAAATTCACCAGTCTTGATAAAGGATTTTTTTATGTCTGCTAAACAACTCGAGCAAGCAGCTCAAGCTACTAAAACTGCATTCGTGTTCCCGGGTCAAGGGTCACAGAAAGTCGGCATGCTCGCTGAACTTGCAGAACAGTTTAGTAGTGTGCAAGCAACATTTGCAGAAGCATCAGAAGCAGTTGGTTTTGATCTTTGGCAAATTGCTCAAAGTGGTGAAGGGTTAAACCAAACAGAATTTACTCAACCTGTACTACTGACTGCCAGTATTGCTTTATGGCGTGTGTGGTTAGAGTTAGGTGGTGTTGCACCGAAATACCTTGCAGGTCACTCATTAGGTGAATACAGCGCCTTGGTTGCTGCAGGTGCGATGAGCCTAGGTGATGCCGTTAAACTGGTGAACCTACGTGGTCAGTTAATGCAAAGTGCTGTACCTGAAGGTCAAGGTGCAATGGCGGCAATTTTGGGTCTAGATGATGCCAAAGTCATTGAACTTTGTGCTCAAGCAGAAGGCCCAGGTTCAGTAGATGCTGCAAACTACAATGCACAAGGTCAAGTTGTCATTGCGGGCGATAAAGCCATGGTTGAAGCGGTTATGGCTGCTGCTAAAGAAAATGGCGGTAAGGCAATCGCACTTCCGGTTTCTGTGCCATCGCATTGTGCATTGATGAAACCTGCTGCTGAACAGTTTGCGACAGCATTGGAACAAA
Source organism: Acinetobacter sp. YH12094 (assembly GCF_013419295.1). Lineage (NCBI taxonomy): Bacteria > Pseudomonadati > Pseudomonadota > Gammaproteobacteria > Moraxellales > Moraxellaceae > Acinetobacter > Acinetobacter sp. YH12094. The sequence continues at coordinate 11,092 of NZ_VPAK01000018.1, read as the reverse complement.
CTGCCATTGAGCTGCCTACTATACCTGTAATACAAAATGTAGGCGCTGAAATCGCGACTGATGTAGCGCAATTACGTCAGGCGTTAACTGCACAGTTATACCAATCTGTACAGTGGACAAAGACCATGCAGTATTTGCAAGACCAGGGTATTCAGTACATTGCTGAATGTGGTCCGGGTAATGTCCTTGCGAATCTCGCAAAACGTTTGCCAAATATTGAAAAAGCATTCCCACTCGACACGAAAGGTCGTATGGAAGATGCACTGAATGCCATTTTAGTGGCAGAAGGGAAAATTGCATGACACAAGAACGCAAAGTTGCTTTAGTAACAGGTGCGAGCCGAGGGATTGGAGCAGCAATTGCTCAGCAATTGATTCAAGACGGTTATTTTGTTGTAGGTACTGCAACTTCAGAAGCGGGTGCGGAAAAATTATCTGCTGCTTTTGCTGAAAATGGTGCGGGTAAAGTTCTAGATGTACGTGATACAACTGCAATTGATGCATTGGTATCAGACATTGAGCAAAACTTTGGTTCTGTATTGGTTTTGGTGAACAATGCTGGTATTACCAAAGATAATTTGTTACTTCGTATGTCAGAAGATGATTGGGATGACATTCTCAACATTCATTTGAAAGCCGTTTATCGACTTTCTAAACGTGTTTTAAAGGGTATGACCAAAGCACGTTTTGGCCGAATTATTAATATTAGTTCTGTGGTTGCACATTTTGCTAACCCAGGACAAGCAAACTATTCTGCTGCAAAAGCAGGGATTGAGGCCTTTGGTCGCAGCCTTGCAAAAGAGATGGGAAGCCGCCAAATCACTGTAAATGCAGTGGCTCCGGGCTTTATTGCAACAGAAATGACAGAACAGTTAAGCGAAGAAATTCGTAAAAAGATGAGTGATCAAGTGGCTTTAAACCGTTTAGGTGAGCCGCAAGATATCGCAAATGCCGTAAGTTTTCTTGCTTCTGAAAAGGCAAGTTACATTACCGGAACTGTATTACATGTAAATGGTGGTTTATACATGAGCTAAGCGCTCAAGTATAAACTTTCAAAACGATTTAGATTCAATTAAACTAACGGCATTAAAAACGCCACAAGCAATGAGGAGAATTCCTGTGAGCGATATCGAACAACGCGTAAAACAAGCAGTAGCTGAACAACTTGGTCTTAAAGCAGACGAGATCAAAAACGAAGCTTCTTTCATGGATGACTTAGGTGCAGACTCTCTAGACCTAGTTGAATTAGTTATGTCTTTCGAAAACGATTTCGACATCACTATTCCTGATGAAGATTCAAACGAAATCACTACTGTACAATCTGCAATTGACTACGTTTCTAAGAAACTAGGTTAATTTTAGATTTCAGCGATGCTGATTTAAAAAGCCACCATTCGGTGGCTTTTTTTATGCCGAATATTTTGTTTTTACATTAGCTTACGTTTCTGTCACCAACAACAACTCAAAAGCGGTTATTTTTTAGCTATAAGAATAGAGTTTGAACAATAGTTAAATGATTTAAAACAGTAAAAACAACGGAGAAAAATATGGGTCTTTTTGATTTTGTAAAAGGTATTGGTAAAAAAAATACAGCGCCTGCGGAACCTCAAGCAGCGCCAGCAACACCTTCTGAACCATCTGCACAAGAAATTGCCAATAAGTTATTGGGTCATATCAAAGCACTGGGCTTGCCTGTAACTGGTTTGTCTGTGAGTTATAACGGTACTTCAGATCTAGCAACAGTGAAAGGTCAGGTACAAAGCCAAGCAGATCGTGAAAAGATTATCTTAGCAGTAGGGAATATTGATCATGTGGCACAAGTAGATGATCAGTTAACAGTGACGAGTCCTGAGCCTGAAAGTAAATTCTACACTGTTAAATCAGGGGATAATTTGTCTAAAATCTCTAAAGAATTTTATGGTGATGCAAATCAATACAATAAAATTTTTGAAGCGAACCGTCCTTTGTTAAAAAATGCCGATGACATTTTCCCAGGGCAAGTGCTGCGTATTCCTGCATAAATATTTGTGTTTACAGTAAAAAAGCCATCTTTCGATGGCTTTTTTTTGTATGCGTGAATGGTGGGGTTAAATATAATACGGCTGAAATAATTCAAAATAAGAAATCAATGAAACAAAAAATCATCTTTATTATCTTACTGTTGCTTGCAGTTGTTGTGTGTCTTTGGCCGCGGTAGGATGAGCGTATTGATCCTCGGGTGCTCAAGTGGCAGCAGTCTGAAATTTCTTATCATTCAAATTACACACAAGAGCCGTATTTTAACTTGCTTGGGCTGAATGCTGGAGATCGGTTTTCGGCATTGAATGTTGGGCGCTATCGTTATCATCAAGATTGGGCATTTAGTTTGTTGGGGCAAGAGCATCAGAATGCATTGGGCCAGCCATTGAATGCGAAGCTAACGCGTGAAAAGTGGTCAGAAGAACAGACGAATTTAGTTGCTGAGTTTCAGCAATTGCTGGTCGATGATCCTACGGCGGTTAGTGCATTTGTTGTTGAACATCGTCTGGTGCTTGGTGCGTTGATACAGCAAGAAAAGGTGTCGTTGCAGCGCTTTAACACATGGTTGCAGCATGCAGATCAATACCGCAGTTTAAGTATGCCGAGCAATTCCACATATCCAGACTTAAGTATTTAAATCAGTTGGCGATCCTTTATCTGATCAATATTGCTTTAAATAAAGAGGATAAGCTGGATGCATATATGGCTGAATATCAAAGATTGCAGCAGATGCTTGAGCGCCCGATCTCATTGGTTGAAAGGATGCTGATTCAAAACTGGCTGGCACGTTATGTTCGAATTATACGTAATGAGCAATTAAAGACTGGACAAGTTGTTTATTTGGAGCCTTTAAGTGTCAGTCAGTTGAGTTTGCGCTCAGCAGCACAATTGGAAGCCTATGGCGTATATGCGGTGTTGAAGCGGGTGTAGCAATCATCGGGCTGGAGTACCTCGTTGATGTATTGGTTTTATTTGACAAATCAAACTACGAATCAATTGTTTAAGCAATATGAAAAGGCGGCACAGCTATCTGAGTTTTCTTATCATTCGTTTAGGATGCAGGCTGGTCAAGAGCAGGGATAGTATTCATCTTGGCATATCAAAAACTATTTGGGCAATACTTTGTCCAATATAGAGGGGTGCCTTGGGAGCGCTATGTGCTTGCAGGGCACATTTTGAATGATCGTATTATGATTTTTAGTTTGTTGAATCAGGGTGCGACTTATTTAACGTAGTTGAATCAAAATAGCCACGGCCGACGTTTCTTTAAAAGGAGGGGGTGTTGCGTGCTGAAGTGCCGTATCCGCGTGAGCAATTTAGAGCACACAATTGGAATATTTTAGATAGCTGTGTGCAGTTGTAATTTTTGAATATGAAATAAGATAAATAAAAAGCCCCAATGAGTAGGGGCTTTTTTATAGTCGTTTAGAAGTTAGGTTTCACTACAACTAAAATAACAACCGCAAATAAAATCAAAGTGGGCATTTCATTAAAATAACGCCAGAATTTATGTGACTTATAATGTGCATTTTCGATAAGCTTTTTACGGTAATAACCACAAACAAAATGATAAATCACCAATAGTCCAACCAATCCAACTTTTAAATAGAACCAAAGCGCTTCATGGTAGTGTTGTGTTGCATCACCCCAATCGACGAGGAAGTGCGCCGTGATCAGTGTAGCAATCATTGCAGGCCACATAATGCCACGGTATAGCTTGCGTTCCATGATTTGAAAGCGCTGATGACTCGTAGCATCATCACTCATAGCGTGGTAGACATAAAGGCGAGGGAGATAGAATAGCGCTGCGAACCAGCAAACAACTGCGATGATATGTAATGCTTTGACCCAGAGGAAAGCATCTGATGGAGCATCCATATATTGACCCTTAAAAGGGCGGTGGGTGTGTGCTTTGGCACCGAAGCGCCAAAGCAGCAAACTTTATATTAAGCTTCCCATTTTTTGAAAACGAGGCAAGCGTTTACACCGCCAAAACCAAAACTGTTACTCATCACAGTATTCAATTTTGCATCACGTTTTTCAAGTACGATATCAAAAGGTTTTGCGCCTTCGTCAAGTTCAGTCACGTTGATGTTCGGTGCTATAAAGTCATTTTGCATCATTAAAATAGAGTAAATTGCTTCTTGTACACCTGCAGCACCCAGACTGTGACCGGTCATCGACTTGGTTGAGCTGAGCGGAGGAACTTGCCCTTCACCGAAAGCACGCTCCATCGCTTTAAGTTCAGTGACATCGCCTGCCGGAGTAGATGTACCGTGTGTATTAACATAGTCGATGGTATCCACACCATGTTGTTTAGCTTCTTCTAAAGCCATAAGGATACAACGCGTCGCACCTTCGCCCGATGGTGCAACCATGTCTGCGCCGTCAGAATTTGCTGCATAGCCGACAACTTCAGCCAAAATGTTTGCACCACGTGCTTGAGCATGTTCAAGTGACTCTAGTACAACGAAGCCACCGCCGCCAGCGATCACGAAACCGTCACGGTCAGCAGAGTAAGGGCGTGAAGCAGTCTCTGGAGTGTCGTTATATTTTGAACAAAGTGCGCCCATTGCATCAAATAAAAGACTTTGTGACCAATGGTCTTCTTCACCACCACCGGCAAGCATTAAGTCTTGTTTGCCTAATTGAATCAGGTTGTATGCATAACCAATGGCATCTGCAGATGTTGCACAAGCGCTAGTAATCGTATGTGCAATACCTTGCATTTTAAATGCCACACCCACGTTTGCGGTAATGGTGTTGGTCATGTTACGTGGTACAAAGAATGGACCAACTTTACGTGCACCTTTGGTGTCTAGAAGTTCTTTCATTTCCACAACAGATGCAGTTGAACCACCACCTGACCCACCCGCAATACCGTAACGTGGATTACCACCGATTTGTTCTGCTGTTAAGCCTGCATTTTCTACCGCAGCCAAAGCTGAGTTGTATGCATACATTGCGCATACGCCCATAAAGCGTTTTAAACGGCGGTCAATACCGTCAAAGTTTTGTTCTGCAGCCGCACTGACATGACTTTTAAAATTAAGTTCAGCATAACTTGGGTTGAAACGTGTTCCAGAAATCCCGTTTTGCAAAGAATGAGTGACATCTTCTAATGTATTACCAATGCATGAGTTGATGCCCATACCAGTGATTACAACACGTTTCATCTACAGATCCTTTATAGGTAGTGTGTGAGCAAGCTATTGAAAGTATACGAAGGAAACTTTCTAAATAGGCGAACTCATATAATTTGATTGGAATAATGATAGCAGAAAGCTTTTTGAATTCTTATGGCAAATCCTATGCCTATTGTTGACTGAGCTAATTTGCAACGATGCAGCAAAAAACTTAACTTAAAGATACATATTCAAGTTGTGATAAAGTTTGACTACACCTAGTATTTATCAATAATTTAAAGAATAGTTTTAATGAGGTAGTGAATGGTGAAAACGAATAATAAACCAACGGTAGGTCTACTCTCAAACGCCTTTGGAGTGGCTAAAAAGCTCAGTTCTACTGGGGTGTCCATCATTAATCATGTCGCACCCGAATCCGTAACTAAGGTCATTCAACCTCAAAAAAATGGTCAAACCTTGGAGGGGCAGTCAAGGCAAGCGGGCGTATTTGATGTAAAAAAATATGATAATCCTCAGCAAATCTTACGTGAACACGTTCCAAATGTTTCTAGACAATTATTCGGTCGACATTTTAATACTGTAAATAATGTGGCTAATTTTGTTGCTCCTCAATTTAGTGACAAAATTTCTGATTATTTATTTGATCAACTTAATCATTTTAGTTCGGATATTTCATCTGTAGATGCGGTACTGGATGAAGCTGGGGTACGTGATTTAGAAGAGTTGACACAAGATGTCGATCGTTCGCGTCGTATTAGTCAGGCTCTGGGTGAGCAAAATAAATGGATTGCTTCGATTCAAGGGGCTTTAACAGGTGCGACAGGTGTCATTGGTTCAAGTATTGATATCCCTGCTTCACTGATTATGACTCTGCGAGTGATTTATCAAGTTGGACGTTCTTATGGTTTCGACTTAAGCAAAGAAAGTGACCAAGATATTGTTCAGTTTATTTTTAAACAGGTCGACTTGAGTTTAATTGCAGAAAAACAAACTTTGCTTATGGCAATAAAAGCTCTGAGCAGTACGCTACAAAATAGTGATTTACATCAATTGCAGCAATTGGTGGGTTCAGATACTGATGCAGCAGCATTGAAAAAATATGTACTAGATGAAAATGGTCAGTTTAAGTGGGCATGGCTCAATCAAATGCCAAAAGTTTCATTGTTAAATCAGCTATCACGATTATCTCCTGTGGCGAGTGTTGGTGTAAGTGTGGTGTATAGTCGCCGTTTAGTGGATGAAGTGAATCAGAAGGCACAGCAAGTCTTTTCTAATGCGCGCCAATATATTTTGCAGCATCAGGATATTAGCTTGTCACCTTTACATGCCTATGAGCGTTCTCTTGAGTTGCTTGCTCAAGCAACACCTAAATTACTAGAAGGTATTAAGGCGAAAGATATTGATTTGGCTGAGCCTGTACTAGATCAGACCATAGATGTTACAGGTCATGAGAGTATCCGCGCAGTAAAAGTCACTAAAAAAGCACAAGTTAAAAACTCTGATGCAGCCGAAGTGGAAGTAGAGCAGGAACAAAAAGTCTCAGAAGGTTTGGAGGCACTTGCGGAGAAAGTTGTTGAGCCTCATACACCCGGGGCTGCGCAAAAACCTGCTTTAGCTGAAAAAGATGAGTTTAATGTGTTGGAATCTGTACAGCAGGAGGATGTCCCAGTGGAAAAAGCTGCACCCAAAACTAAGCCGCGTAAAGCCAAAACAGCAGCCGTAGATAAAGTTACAAAAAAATCAGCAGATTCTTCTGAAAAATAAACTATTTATTTGTGGGTGAAAAATTGCGCAACTCATGATGAATAAATGTTTTCGATGATCGTATATTGTTGACCAATTTTAAGTCTTCGCTTACAATTGCATGCCCTCAAAAAGTAGTATTTTTTGGGGCTTTTTATTAACGGGAGAATTGCCAAATGGCAACAACAAATCAGTTGATCCGTAAGGGTCGTACAACTTTAGTTGAAAAATCTAAAGTTCCTGCGTTGAAGGCTTGTCCACAACGTCGTGGTGTTTGTACACGTGTTTACACAACTACACCTAAAAAACCTAACTCAGCAATGCGTAAAGTTTGCCGTGTTCGCTTAACTTCAGGTTTTGAAGTTTCTAGCTACATCGGTGGTGAAGGCCATAACCTACAAGAGCACAGTGTTGTTCTTATCCGTGGTGGTCGTGTTAAAGATTTACCAGGTGTACGTTACCATACCGTTCGTGGTTCTTTAGACTGTGCTGGTGTTAAAGATCGTAACCAGTCTCGTTCTAAATACGGTGCTAAACGTCCTAAGAAATAATCTGAAAAGATTGGCTTCTTAGTTCGTTAGAACTGCAATCCTTTATCGTCTCGCTTGTCTGATTTCTGCATTTTTTGTGAAAATTCCAAGCGACGTATAGTAAGGCCAGCGAAAGCACATGACACTTTGTGCACCTGCTGGAGTAACCTGAAGTGTCATATTTATTAGGTGTATTAAAATGCCAAGACGTCGCGTAGTTGCTGCCCGTGAAATCCTTCCGGATCCTAAGTTCAGCAGCCAAACAATCGCTAAATTCATGAACCACGTAATGCAAGATGGTAAAAAATCTATTGCTGAAAGTATCGTTTACGGTGCTTTAGACCGCGTTCAAGAAAAATCTAAAGTAGACCCAGTTGAATTTTTCGAGACTACTCTTGAAAAAGTTCGTCCTATGGTCGAAGTAAAAGCACGCCGTGTTGGTGGTGCTACATACCAAGTGCCTATGGAAGTACGCCCATCCCGTCGTACTGCCTTGGCTATGCGTTGGTTAGTAGATGCTGCTGCTAAGCGTTCTGAAAAAACTATGGCTTTACGTCTTGCTGGTGAGTTGCTTGATGCAGCTGAAGGTAAAGGCGCAGCGATCAAAAAACGTGAAGATGTGCATCGTATGGCTGAAGCCAACAAAGCCTTCTCTCATTACCGTTTCTAAGCGGATAAAACAGCCCCTATTCAGGAGGGTGATAAATCAGTTGTCACTGTTTTGTCATCGAATCGCTTTAAGTTGCTATGCAGCTTAAAGCGTCCTGTTTTAAACAACAAAATTTAGGAATGCTAGAAATCATGGCTCGTCAAACCCCAATTTCTCGTTATCGTAACATTGGTATCTCTGCGCACATTGATGCTGGTAAAACTACCACTTCAGAACGTATTTTGTTCTACACAGGTGAGAGTCACAAACTTGGTGAAACTCACGAAGGTTCTGCAACTACAGACTGGATGGAACAAGAGCAAGAACGTGGTATTACTATTACCTCAGCGGCAGTAACATGCTTCTGGAAAGGGATGGGTAACCAATTCGAACAGCACCGTATTAACGTAATTGATACCCCAGGACACGTAGACTTCACGATTGAAGTTGAACGTTCTATGCGTGTTCTTGACGGTGCATGCATGGTTTACTGTGCTGTAGGTGGTGTACAACCTCAGTCTGAAACTGTATGGCGTCAAGCAAATAAATATAAAGTTCCACGTATTGCATTCGTGAACAAAATGGACCGTACTGGTGCGAACTTCTTCCGTGCTGTTGAACAAGTTAAAACACGTCTTGGTGGTAATCCAGTGCCAATCGTTGTTCCAATCGGTGCAGAAGAAAACTTCCAGGGTGTTGTTGACCTAATCGAAATGAAAGCGATTATCTGGGACGAAGCGTCTCAAGGTATGAAGTTTGAATATGGCGAAATCCCTGCTGAATTAGTTGATACTGCTAACGAATGGCGTACTAACATGGTTGAAGCTGCTGCGGAAGCATCAGAAGAACTCATGGACAAGTACCTTGAAGAAGGTGAGTTAACTAAAGAAGAAATCGTTTCAGGTTTACGTGCACGTACATTGTTGAATGAAATTCAACCAATGCTTTGTGGTTCAGCGTTCAAAAACAAAGGTGTTCAACGTATGTTGGATGCTGTAATTGAATTCTTACCTGCGCCGACTGATGTCGAGGCGATTAAAGGTATCCTTGACGACAAAGACGAAACTGAAGGTTCTCGTGAAGCGTCTGATGATGCTCCGTTCTCTGCGCTTGCGTTCAAAATCATGAACGACAAATTTGTAGGTAACTTAACATTCGTACGTGTTTACTCTGGTGTGCTTAAAGCAGGTAGCCCTTGCTATAACCCAGTTAAAATGAAGCGCGAACGTGTTGGCCGTATCGTACAGATGCACGCAAATGACCGTCACGATATTGAAGAAATTCGTGCGGGTGATATCGCAGCATGTGTAGGTCTTAAAGATACTACGACTGGTGATACATTATGTGATGAAAATAATGTAATTACACTAGAGCGTATGGAATTCCCAGAGCCAGTAATTGCGCTTGCGGTTGAGCCTAAAACTAAAGCTGACCAAGAAAAAATGTCTGTTGCTTTAGGTCGTTTGGCGAAAGAAGATCCATCATTCCGCGTACGTACTGACGAAGAATCTGGTCAAACAATTATTGCTGGTATGGGTGAGCTTCACCTTGACATTATTGTTGACCGTATGAAGCGTGAATTCAACGTTGAAGCGAACATTGGTAAACCAATGGTAGCTTACCGTGAAACGATCAAAAAATCAGTTGAACAAGAAGGTAAGTTCGTACGTCAAACTGGTGGTAAAGGTAAGTTTGGTCACGTATACGTACGTTTAGAACCACTTGCTGAAGATGCTGGTAAAGACTACGAGTTCGCTGAAGAAGTTGTTGGTGGTGTAGTACCTAAAGAATTCTTCGGTGCGGTTGACAAAGGTATCCAAGAACGTATGAAGAATGGTGTCCTAGCTGGTTATCCAGTTGTTGGCATCAAAGCGACATTGTTCGATGGTTCTTACCATGACGTCGACTCTGACGAATTATCGTTCAAAATGGCTGGTTCTTACGCATTCCGTGACGGTTTCATGAAAGCAGATCCTGTTCTTCTTGAGCCTATCATGAAAGTTGAAGTAGAAACTCCAGAAGACTACATGGGCGATATCATGGGTGACTTAAACCGTCGTCGTGGTCTTGTTCAAGGTATGGACGATTTACCTGGTGGTACTAAAGCTATCCGTGCAGAAGTTCCACTTTCTGAGATGTTTGGTTACGCAACTCATATGCGTTCTATGTCTCAAGGTCGTGCGACTTATTCTATGGAATTCGCTAAATACGCTGAAACACCACGTAACGTGGCTGAAGGCATCATCGCTAAGTTCCAATCTGGCGGTAAAAAAGGTGACGACGAGTAATCTTTCGATTACTATAAGCCCAAACTAATTCATAGTTAAAAACCAAATGCTCATGCAGTATCCCTGCATGAGTAGTTTAAAAAGGAAGATCTCATGGCTAAGGCTAAGTTCGAACGTAATAAGCCACACGTTAACGTGGGTACAATTGGTCACGTCGACCACGGTAAAACTACTTTAACAGCTGCAATTGCAACTGTATGTGCAAAAAAATTCGGTGGTGAAGCGAAAGATTACGCTGCAATCGACTCTGCACCAGAAGAAAAAGCACGTGGTATTACAATTAATACTTCACACGTAGAATACGATTCTCCAATCCGTCACTACGCTCACGTAGACTGCCCAGGTCACGCCGATTATGTTAAAAACATGATCACTGGTGCGGCTCAGATGGACGGTGCGATCCTGGTTTGTTCAGCGACTGATGGTCCAATGCCACAAACTCGTGAACACATCCTCCTTTCTCGTCAAGTAGGTGTACCTTATATCGTTGTATTCCTAAACAAATGCGATATCGTAGACGACGAAGAATTAATTGAATTAGTAGAAATGGAAGTTCGTGAACTTCTTTCTACTTATGACTTCCCAGGCGACGACACTCCAGTAATCCGTGGTTCTGCTCTTGCAGCGCTTAATGGTGAAGCTGGTCAATACGGCGAAGATGCTGTAGTTGCTCTTGTTGAAGCTCTTGACTCTTACATCCCAGAACCAGAACGTGCTA
>NZ_VPAK01000017.1:0-72972 GCF_013419295.1 Acinetobacter sp. YH12094 | reverse complement strand
AACTTAAAAAATAAAACCCAACTTAATCAATTCAACCAAGTCATTGTTTTATCAGAAGTTTTAATCTTCATCACCGCCGATGGATGTGCATTCTACAGCATTTCACATCCGTTGCAACACCTTTTTTATGATTTATTTTACGCATGTCGCTTTTTTAAACATATAAACATTCTTTTGTATTATTATTGGGCTATATACGCCCTATTTCATATAATAAAACGTATATAAACCCAATTTTCATTCCATTTAATTTAAGAATTTTTGATTTCGTATGGTTGTTTTTAAAAAAACTGCCTATTTAATAATGGCGTGCTCCATTTCACCCATATTATATGCAGCTCCCACAGCAAATATTTTCACAACCACTTTCTCTATTTTGAGTTATGCCAAGTGGGAAACCACTTCACCCAAATTTTGTGTGATTAATAATTCAAGTTTAGTCAATGATTTTAAAAAACTTGCGCCAACCCACAGCACTTATAAAATTACAGCCATCAATGTAAATGACATCAAATCTAGTCATTGCCAAGTTTTATTTTTTTCCAATCTATCAGCAAAAGAAGAACAAAGTATTTTAAACAACCATGTTAATTTCCCCGCCCTCTCTCTAAGTAGTAACAATAGTGAGTGTGAGTCTGGCAGTGCATTTTGTTTGTATAAAAAAAATCAGAGTTATTCGTTTAAAATTAATATGGAAAGTTTAACGCAGTCACAAATACATATTGATCCACGCGTTTTATTACTGGCGAAGTCATCGGAGTCAGCTGAATGAAACAACTCTATAACCCAATTACATTACACCAATTATTTACGCGTTCGCAGCTCACCATCTTTGCTTTAACATTTACGATTTGTTCTGCGATTTTTTTGGTGATTTCCACCTATACAATGCATACCTATGCAAAAAACAGCTTAACGATTTTATCAAATGCAATTAACGAACGTGTTCAACCGGCTGTGGTGTTTAATGACCAAATAACGATGGGTCAAATTTTAAATGAATACACCCAACTATATCCTATCCGTTCAATAGAAATTACCAACCTTCAAAATGCGTCGCTTGCTCATGCTGAGCAAAAAGAAATTTCAACATTCTCTAGCCAAGCGATTTTAGATTATTTCTTTTTTAGCCAACCGATTCGTTTAGATATTCATCATGATCAGAAAAGTTACGGCGAACTGGTCGTATATGGAAACTCTTCAGATTTAGTTAGTTTCTTCCATAAAATTTTGCTGGGCTTGTTTTTAGGTTTTATTCTTTTATTGGCTACTGTGTTTTGGTCGGTGAATTCTGTTTATCAATACTTAATGCAATCTGTTCGCTCTATTGTTGAATCAGCCCAAACCATTAGCATTAAGAAAGATTATAAAATGCGGGTTTCAAACTCTGATATTCAAGAATTACACGCACTCAGTACCGCCTTTAATGGTTTACTTAGTGAAATTGAACAGTCAAATAAAAACTTGATTTCAGAAAATGACAAGCTAATTCATCTAGCACGTCATGATGCATTAACCCAATTGCCAAATCGTAATTATTTTTATGAAAAGCTGTTTGAGCTATTTGACTTAAAAGCGAACGCTGCTGTGTTCTTTGTCGATATTGAAAACTTTAAACATGTGAATGACCAATATGGACACTTAGCTGGAGATGCAGTACTGCGTGCCTCATCACATTGTTTAAAACAAGCACTTCCAGATGATGCTTTCGTTGCGCGACTCGGTGGTGATGAATTTGCAATTATTATCAATCGCTTAAACTTCCTGACAGAACTCGAAGTCTTTTGTCACAAGATACATGACTGCTATGGTTCCACATTTGTTTATGAGCAACATAATATTGCATTACAAGCTAATATTGGTGTGGCACTGATCCAAAATGCGAAATCGCCAGAAGATCTAATCGCAGATGCGGATCGCGCTATGTATGATGCTAAACTTTCGAATAATCATTGGTGCATTGCACCACAACGCCCCAACTCATAGGAGTTGCTATGTTAAAGAACGCATTTAAAGTTTTATTTATAATTGCATTCACAGCCACTATGACAGCCTGCATGAGTTTAGGTAACTTAAGCTACAAACAAGCACGCATGCTTAAAAAAGAAGGGTTTGTCTTGACCAATGATGGTTGGACACTTGCCCTACCAGAACGACTTTTATTTGGTTTTGATGATTATCAAATTCAACCCCACCAACAAGTCAAGTTAAATACACTTGCCACTCAACTGATTAAATATGACCTAAACAAAATTAAGTTTATTGGTCATACGGATAATGTTGGACAAGCCAATTACAACCAACAACTGTCAGAAAAACGTGCGCAAAGCGTCGCAAACGTCTTTTTAAAGCAAGGTTATAACAGTTCAAATATTCAAATTATTGGCCGTGGTGCTGAACAACCGATAGTCTCTAATGACACTAAAACCAATCGTGCCATCAACCGTCGTGTAAATGTCACCATCATTCCCTAAATAGCAGAATATAAAAAAGCCACCTTATGGTGGCTTTTTTATTTTTTATAAATTTCAGGCATAAAAAAACCGCTAAATGCGGCATCTTTTTCATAGTATTACTTTTGAGATAAATGGTCGGAGCAGTAGGATTCGAACCTACGACCCCCTGGTCCCAAACCAGGTGCACTACCAGGCTGTGCTATGCTCCGCTTTCAACTTTAAAAGTTGGGGTGAATGATGGGATTCGAACCCACGACAACCGGAATCACAATCCGGGGCTCTACCAACTGAGCTACATCCACCATCGTGTTCTTGCTTGTGAATAACCAATATAACGCATTTTAAATTACAGGCATAAAAAAACCGCTGTATGCGGTATCTTTTATCGACCGTTTTCTTTAAGAAAATGGTCGGAGCAGTAGGATTCGAACCTACGACCCCCTGGTCCCAAACCAGGTGCACTACCAGGCTGTGCTATGCTCCGAATTGGGGTGAATGATGGGATTCGAACCCACGACAACCGGAATCACAATCCGGGGCTCTACCAACTGAGCTACATCCACCATCACAACAAGTTTCAGATTCTATTATCAGAACACCATTAAAATGGCGCGCCTGACAGGATTCGAACCTGTGACCATCCGCTTAGAAGGCGGATGCTCTATCCAACTGAGCTACAGGCGCATTACCGATGACATAGACTATCACGCGATTTTTGCCTTGAGAAATTGGTCGGAGCAGTAGGATTCGAACCTACGACCCCCTGGTCCCAAACCAGGTGCACTACCAGGCTGTGCTATGCTCCGTTTCATCTCAGCTTTCGCTGTATCGCATATCGTGCGGTACGGTGTGCATTCTAGGCGTGACGTTGATTAACGTCAACACCTATCTTCAAAAAAACATAAAAAATCATTTCAAGCGATTATTTATCAAGCACTTTAATCATTTTTCAAGCAAAAATTAACGTTTTAAACTGGCACTGAAATTCAACATCCGATCTAAAGGCAATTTAGCACGTTCAGCCAATGCCGGATCTACAAAAATTTCCTGATCGCCTTTTTGTAAAACTTCCAGAATGCCATCCAATTCATTCATCGCCATCCAAGGGCAATGCGCACATGAACGACAAGTCGCTCCCTCACCTGCCGTCGGTGCTTCGATGAGAATTTTATTCGGCACAGCTTGCTGCATTTTATAAAAAATACCGCGATCTGTTGCCACGATTAAACGTTCGTGTGGCAAGGTTTGTGCAGCCTTGATCAATTGCGAGGTGCTACCGACGGCATCTGCAATATCCACCACAGATTCTGGTGACTCTGGATGTACCAAAACTGCTGCATCAGGATACAGCGCTTTCATATTGGCAATACCACGTGCACGGAACTCTTCATGGACAATACATGCCCCATCCCATAGCAACATGTCTGCACCGGTTTTCTTTTGAATATAGCGACCGAGATGCTGATCGGGTGCCCAAATAATTTTTTCACCTAAACTATCTAAATGCTCAACAATTTCAACAGCACAGCTCGAGGTTACCACCCAATCTGCACGCGCTTTCACTGCCGCCGAGGTATTGGCATATACCACAACCGTATGATCCGGATGTGCATCGCAAAATTTGGTAAATTCATCGACAGGACAACCCAAATCAAGTGAGCATGTTGCCTCTAGAGTAGGCATCAGTACGGTTTTCTCAGGAGATAAAATCTTCGAGGTCTCCCCCATGAATTTCACTCCTGCAACCACCAACGTCGTTGCTTCATGATCCCGACCAAAACGTGCCATTTCAAGTGAATCCGAAACGCATCCACCGGTCTGTTCTGCTAGTTCCTGCACCTCAGGATCACAGTAATAGTGTGCAACAAGGACAGCGTTACGTTTTTTGAGTTCCGCTTTAATTAATTCAAACTTTTCAAGCTTTGCAGCTTCCGTTAAGTGATGCTCTTTAACATCCCCCAAACGATCCAAATGCGCTTGTACAATTGATTTTGCTTCATTTGCAATTAAGTTGTTTGCATTATTCATCACAACGTCTTCTCTACCCTTAATGCCTGCTACTACACAGGTGCTTCACAACTGACCCATAAATATGGCACTTGGCTATTTTTTTACCGGTCATTAAAAAGTTCCACTTATAAAAAAGCCTCACAACGGAGGCTTTTCAAAAACATCAAATATCTTATGAACGGTAATCTGCGTTAATCTTGACATAATCATACGAAAGGTCACAGGTATACACCGTATCTCGAGCACTGCCACGTCCTAAATCTACACGGATCGTGATCTCAGATTTCTCCATCTCTGCAGCCCCTGCTGCTTCGGTATAATCTGCTGCGGCACCACCGTCTTTACAGATTTGAACATCACCTAACCAGACCTGAATTTTTTCAACATCTAAGTTTGGCACACCTGCATAACCAATAGCTGCCAAAATACGGCCCCAGTTTGGATCTGATGCGAAGATTGCAGTTTTAACCAACGGTGAATGTGCGATGCTATAAGCAATATCACAACATTCTTGAGTATCTGCGCCGCCTTCTACCGCCACAGTAATAAACTTCGTCGCACCTTCACCATCACGGACAATGAGCTGTGCAAGACGCTTCATTACACGTGTTAACACGTCTAAAACAGCAGCATAACGTGAATCTGATTCTGAAGTAATTTCTACGCCACCAGCTTGGCCCGTTGCAATCAAAATACATGAGTCATTCGTTGAGGTATCACCATCCACCGTAATACGGTTAAACGACAGGTTAACTGTGGTTTTCAAAAGCTGTTGCACCAGCTCACGGCTAATGGGTGCATCAGTTGCCACATAGCTCAACATGGTCGCCATATTTGGACGAATCATGCCTGCGCCTTTAGAAATGCCTGTCATAGTATACAGAACGCCATCTAGTTCGAACTGTTCAGATGCACCTTTAGGTGTGGTATCAGTGGTCATAATGCCCGTTGCCGCATCCAACCATGCATCTTCCTGCAAACTATCTAATGCTGGTTGCAAGCCTTGAACCAAACGATCAATAGGTAATTGCTCACCAATTACACCTGTTGAAAATGGAAGAACTTCTGTATTTTGAACACCAGCCAGTTCTGCCAGTTTCGCACATGTCGCTTCAGCATTTGCCATGCCAATTTTGCCAGTACCGGCATTGGCATTTCCGGTGTTAATCACTAAATAACGTGGATTACCTGCCAATAAGTGGGCTTTAGAAATATGCACCGGTGCTGCACAAAATGCATTTTGAGTAAAAACGCCTGCGACATTAGAACCTTCAGCAAATTCAAAAATGACAAGGTCACGTCGGTTCTGATAGCGCACATACGCTTCAGCCGAACCGATTTTTACACCTTTCACCACATGCATCTGTGGCATAGATACGTCACCAACTGCCATTTTTCAACGTCCAACTATATGAGTTATAAAAAATACAGCTTAGTGCAAAATCTATAAAAAATCGAGCAGAAGCACGGTTTTGCTGTAATTTTATTGTGGATTTCTTTTGCACATAAAAAAACCAGTCTTTCGACTGGTCTTTATCGCTGTTCGTCGTAAATTAGTTACGCGCAAGCTGAGTTGCTTCATCAAGAAGCACTTGTTTCGCTTTTTGTTGACTCGCAGCAGAAAGGGCTGGGTTTTCAGCCACAATACGGTCAGCATTCGCCGCATTGGCTGCTGCAATTTTTGCAGTTTGCAATACGATTGGACGATTTGGATTGGCAAAGGTATAACGAATACCCGTACGCGGGCTTGCTACAGTCACTTGACCGTCAGTACCAATCTGTACTTGAGTTGTTGTTGGACCAACTGCTTGTTGAACTTTCTCTAAAGAAGTCGTCTGAGGAGCGTTTGCAAAGGCAAAAGTTGGCAAAGCCAAAGCAGCAATCATGAACGGTTTTAGTACTTTTTTCATTGTCTTTTCCGTCTTACGGTTATTGATAGAAACTAAATAACATTTAATCTACTGAACTGCAAATACTATTCAGGTCAGATTAGTAGTGTAAATAAAAAATCAGAGCGCGAAGGCTCTGATTTATTTGAAATTAAAAAATGCTGTTTAGATTTTACCGTGACATTGTTTATATTTTAGACCTGAACCACATGGGCAAGGCGAGTTACGACTTTCTGGCGGAACAATCACTTGCTCTGCAGGTGTGTATTGCGCATCGATAACATCATTACCATTGGCTTCAGCCAACAAATTATCAAAGTCATTGTGTGACAATTGAAGATTCATTGATTCAGCTTGAGCCTGTTTTTGAGCTTCCATTTCTGCAAGCTCTTCGGCTGTAGGCACATGAATACGAGATAAATCTGTCACGACATCTGACTTAATCACAGCAAGCATGTTTACAAATAAGTTAAAAGCTTCTTTTTTGTATTCTTGCTCAGGATTTTTCTGCGCATAACCACGTAAATGAATCCCTTGACGTAAGTAATCCATTGCTGCCAAATGCTCTTTCCAATGGCGGTCCAATGAATTCAACATAAAGTGACGTTCGAGCATTGCAGCCGTTTCGTCACCCATTTGCGTACGACGTGAACGGTAGTGCTGAAGAACTTCATCAGTAATACGTTCAACCAAAGCTTCCTCATCCAAACGACGATCTTGCTCTAACCACTGCGAAATTGGTAGTTCAATCGATAGATCTTCACGTAGCGCCTTTTCAAGACCTTCTATATCCCACTGATCGTGAATAGACTCAGGTGGAATATATACTTCGATCATGCCTTTGGTCACATCCTGAATCATTGTTTCGATGTAATCTTGTAAAGACGGTTCAACAAGAATTTCATCACGTTGCGAGTAAATAATCTTACGTTGTTCGTTGTTTACGTCATCGTATTTCAATAAATTTTTACGAATATCGAAGTTACGTGCTTCAACTTTACGTTGTGCATTTTCAATCGAGCGTGAAACCATTTTATGCTCAATGGCTTCATCTTCTTTCAGCCCCATGGCACGCATCATTGCAACTACGCGATCACCTGCGAAGATACGCATCAAGTCATCTTCAAGCGACAAGTAGAAACGTGACACACCTGGGTCACCTTGACGGCCCGCACGACCACGTAACTGGTTATCGATACGACGAGATTCATGACGTTCTGAACCAATGATGTGTAAACCACCAGAGTTCAACACCATTTCATGATTTTGTTCCCACTCTGCTTTCAAACGTACTTCATCTGCTTCAGTCGGCTCTTCAATCTTCGCCAGCAACGCTTTCCAGTTACCACCTAACAGAATATCAGTACCACGACCAGCCATGTTAGTCGCAATGGTCACTGCACGCGGTGAACCCGCTTGCGCAATAATATCCGCTTCACGCTCATGTTGTTTCGCATTAAGTACTTCATGTTGAATACCAGCTTCTTTCAGCTTATCTGATAAAATTTCAGAGGCTTCAATGGTTGCTGTACCAATCAGAATCGGCGCAACACCCGCTTCATGAATACGTTGAATTTCTTGAATGATGGCGTTGTATTTACCTTCACGGTTTAAATAGATTAAATCGTTTTGGTCATTACGAATCATTGGGCGATGGGTTGGAATAAGTACAACATCCAAGCCATAAATTTCTTTCATCTCTGCAGCTTCAGTATCTGCAGTACCCGTCATACCCGATAATTTTTTGTATAGACGGAAATAGTTCTGGAATGTTGTAGTTGCTAAAGTTTGGTTTTCAGGCTGAATTTCCAAACCTTCTTTTGCTTCTACTGCTTGATGCAAACCTTCTGACCAACGGCGACCCGGCATGGTACGACCAGTGTTTTCATCGACAATGATCACTTCACCTTCGTGGATGATGTAATGCACGTTGCGTTGGTATAGGTAATGCGCACGAATGGCCGCAGAAACATGGTGTACCAAGTTTAAATTAGCAGATGAATATAAACTTTCACCTTCAGCAAGCAAGCCCATTTGAATCAATTCAGCTTCAACAGTTTCATAACCGACTTCGGTCATTTCTACAGAGCGCTGTTTTTCGTCAATCCAGAAGTGACCGCCATCTGGTACCTTTTCTTCTTTTTGTGCATGAAGTTTTGGTGGAATGCTGTTAATTGCAGCATACAACTGAGAAGAGTCTTCTGATTGACCAGAAATGATCAACGGTGTACGTGCTTCATCAATCAGGATCGAATCGACCTCATCGATGATGGCATAGGTTAAGCTGCGCTGTTTTTTCTCAGCAGCAGAAAACACCATGTTGTCACGCAAGTAATCGAAACCGAATTCGTTGTTGGTACCGTAAGTAATGTCAGCTCGATACGCTTGAGCTTTTTCAGTTGGGTCTTGCATTGAGTAAATAATCCCAATGCTTAAACCTAAAAATTCGAATAATGGACGGTTTAATTCAGCATCACGCTGTGCGAGATAGTCGTTCACCGTAATCACGTGAACACCTTCACCACTAATCGCATTGAGGTAACAAGCAAGCGTTCCCATGAGGGTTTTACCTTCACCGGTACGCATCTCTGCGATCTTACCTTCATGCAAGGTAATACCACCAATCAGCTGTACGTCATAATGACGCATGCCCATGACACGCTTCGCAGCTTCACGACAAACAGCAAACGCTTCAGGTAATAATTTATCAAGGCTGTCGCCTTTTTTATAACGTTCTTTGAATTCTTCAGTTTTTGCAGATAAGTCTGCATCGCTTAGAACAGATATCGTCGGCTCGAGCGCATTTATCTTCTCTACGATTTTACGCATGCGTTTGAGTTCGCGCTCATTTTTGGTACCGAAGATTCCTCCGATCAGACTTGCCAACATGAATAGACTCTCTAAATCTTGCTTGTCAAATGAATATATTTTCTTAGTCGTTATTATGGTGCTAGAAATTCGAAGTACAAGGGTTTTGCACAAAAATCCCCTTAAATATTCTGCGCTCGGGTTCTAGCCCCGGAGACTTAAGGCAAGCTAATGTAACAAATTTTCTGCAGACAACATAGTGACTCTGTCGTGAGATATTTCGCATTTATCCCCCAATAAAACTGTTTTATATGAAATATATTCATAAAGAAATGAAAAAACACTATTTTTAATCATAAAAAAAATCCTTCATATTTATTTTCAAGTTAAACAAATTCAATAAATACGGGGATATTCCATGACGATTCGTTTAGGTGATACTGCACCAGACTTTACTCAAGACTCAAGCGAAGGCAGCATTCATTTTTATGACTTTTTAGGTGACAGTTGGGGCATTTTATTTTCGCATCCTGCCGATTACACCCCAGTCTGCACCACAGAACTTGGATTTACCGCAAAACTAAAAGATGAATTTAGCAAACGTGGTGTCAAGGCCATTGCCCTGTCTGTTGACGATGTTGAGTCGCATCATGGTTGGATTAACGACATTAATAATACTCAAAATACCACGGTCAACTTCCCGATCATTGCAGACAAAGACCGTAAAGTGTCCACACTTTATGATTTCATTCACCCCAATGCCAGCGAAACATTAACTGTTCGCTCTTTGGTGATCATCGATCCACATAAAAAAGTCCGTTTAATCATTACTTATCCTGCATCTACAGGGCGTAACTTCCATGAAATTTTACGTGTCATTGACTCTTTGCAACTGACAGACAACCATAAAGTTGCAACACCGGCCAACTGGCAACAAGGTGAAGATGTGGTGATTGTGCCGTCATTAAAAGATGAAGAGGAAATCAAACAACGCTTTCCTCAAGGATATAACGCAGTTACGCCTTACCTTCGTTTAACGCCTCAACCTAAGTGAGGATAAAACGGAGCATTACGCTGTCCGAGCGCAAGATAAGAAGCTCTGCTGTGAGTGACCAAAGCGAAGGTACAAATTTAACTATTTTTAAGTGCAGCACCTGACCCAACTCAGAATCACAACCATAGTTACTTATAGTTTTCCCCTCAGAACGAATGACGAGCCCGTTCTGGCATTCTCCAACCTGCTCATCTTCGGATGAGCTTTTTTTTGATTACAAATTCCTCTCTGGGATTAGATTGGTTAAACATCACAATTCCGTTATAACTAAGAAAAACTTGAAAACAACAAACCGTGATTCATCAAATTCATCATTTACATTGTGGTAGTTTTTGTCCAACGTGTGCCCCTTTATTTGGACAGAAAGGCTTTCGCGCACATTTGGTCTGTCATTGCCTGCTCATTGAAACCGATAAAGGGCTCGTCTTAGTCGATACAGGACTGGGCTTACAAGATTATTTGCATCCACAAAATCGTTTAGGTCGGTTTATTTCACGCACAGCGCAGATCAAATTTAATCCGCAGCTAAGTGCAATTCATCAAATTCAAAAATTAGGTTTTAAGGCTCAAGATGTTCAACACATTTTGTTGTCACACCTAGATTTTGATCATGCTGGCGGGATCTCAGATTTTCCGCAGGCAACCGTGCATGTGCTAGCCAGTGAATATAACGCCACTCAAAACCTTCATAGCTTAAAATCACGACTGCGCTATCGACCACAGCAGTTCCAACAGCATCGTTATTGGAACTTTATCGAAAACATCGGGACGCAAGCATGGTTTAACTTAGAGCACACTGCCGGTCTGTCTATTTTTCAAGAGGATATTTTAATGCTTCCACTTTTGGGACATACCGCGGGTCATGCCGGTATTGCGATTAAAAATAACCAGCGCTGGTTGTTATATTGTGGCGATGCTTATTACTCACAGCATCAATTAAATACAAATTTTCATTCGCGGGCCTTAAATCAGCTTGAGCGTTTATTTGCCACCGACAATACACAGCGACTGCACTCCCTTCATAAGATTCAGCAGTTAGCGCAGCATCCGGACATCGATCTCATCTGTGCACATGACCCATTCGAATTCGCTCGCTATCAGAATACAAGCTATGACCGCTAAAATCCTACCAATGACCCTCCTTAGTGTTAGCTTCAGCTTCACGGGTTGCATGACATCAAATCCATTACCGTTAAATGAACGTCCTCAGCATTGGGGGAAAGTCGTTCATCAACAGCATAATTTTTATCAAATCAGCCCCACGCTATTTCGCAGTGAACAATTTGATACAGATCTCGCCCCTTTTCTACGAGAACAGCAAATCGATGTGATCATAAATTTACGTTCACGGCACCATGACCCAGAACGCTTAAAAAATGCTATTGATATGCAAAAGATTAAATTTGTACATATTCCGATACACACGTGGCAAATCGATCGTGAAGATTTACTGACGGTGATGAAAACCATAAAAGAAGCTGAACAACAGCAGCAAAAAGTTTTAATCCATTGCTACCACGGCTCAGACCGTACAGGCGCGAGTGTGGCCATGTACCGTATTATTTTTCAGCATTGGTCCATTGAGGAAGCAAAACGTGAAATGAAACAAGGTGGCTATGGCTTCCACCCTATTTGGAAAAATATTGACCGTTTATTCAGCCCTGAAAATGTAAAATGGATTCAGCAGCAACTACTGAATCCATCTTATTAAAGGTCATTCCTCAAATAAACTTAGCGTTTATCGAGTGGTACCCAATCAATCACCCAAGCCGATTTCATATTTAAACTTGCATCTGAATTGATCTTTTTACGTGTTGCGTCCGCAGCATCACGGTCCTTCGAAGGACCGACCATAATACGAATGCCTTTAGATGTAGGACTCTTCGTCACTTTATAGCCTTTTGCACGTAATTTTGCAGCGACGGCATCTGCATTGGCTTCATTGGCAGCCAGTGCAACTTGCACCATCCATTGCTTATCGCCATTTTCCAACAGATCACGTGCTTTTTCAGCTTCAGCTTTTTTCTTGGCTTCGGCTTTACGCTTTTCTTCCGCCTTGTGTTTTTCTTCGGCTTTACGCTTTTCTTCAGCTTGTTGCTTCGCTTCGGCTGCTTTCTTATCTGCAGCTTTTTTCTCAGCTTCAGCACGTGCTTTACGTTCAGCTTCTTTTTGAGCGTCCGCTTTACGTTTTGCTTCAGCTTTTTGTTTTTCTGCTGCGATACGTGCCTGTTCAGCCTTTTGCTGCGCCGACTGACTCTCTAACTTTTTTTGAGCCGCCAACTTATCCTCAGCTAAACGCTTTTGCTTGGCTTTTTCATCTTCAACCAATTCGGGAGGAATATTATCCGAACTTTGTTGAGCTGAACGATGTGCGTTTAAAGCCGCATATTCTTCTGCTGCTTTACGTGCTGCATCAGCCTCCGCTTGTTGTTGCATCGCTAAAAATTCTGCTGCACGTGCTTCTTGCTCCGCAACCGATTTTTCACGGGTACGTCGTTGTTCTTCGAGCAAACGCTTTTCAGTTTCAACATCAACAGTCAATGATGACATTTTACCCGCACCCTGACCTTGTTGCTCAACTTGAGCCATTTCAGGGGTTTGGCTTTGATTTTGATGTATTTCTTCTTTGCCTTTAAGTAAAAGTGCGGCCAGCAGTACACCACCACCTAATAAAACAACACCACCCATCCAGCGTTGTTTGTTATTCATTGACATTCTTCCAGATACTCCCATACCGCTTCTAAGGTATGAAATGAACCACATACCAGAATCAGCTGATTATTCTTTGTTTCTTCCAGCGCGGACTTAAAAGCTAATTGCACATTGTCATAATGTTCTACGACTTGATGCTGTAGTGCGCTATCCAATTGTGTGATAGATGCCGCACGTGGCACATTTAATTGTGCAATTTTCCACATTCTTACCGTATCTTTCAATAAGTTAACGACAGAATTTATGTCTTTATCAGTCAGCATGGAGAAAACGCTGATCACTTCTGTGTATTGTTTATTGTACTGGAGGAAATTTCGCAATTGCTTTAACAAAAATTCAACACCATGCGGGTTATGTCCTGCATCGAAAATCACCGTTTTACCTGCAATTTCTCTAACTTCAAAACGGCCTTGTAACTTGGCATTGATAATCCCCTGAGCGATCGACTGCTGAGAGACCACCAAACCACTGGCCAATATTGCTGCTACAGCCGTAGAGATATTTTCGAGTGCCAAAGAACCCACGGGGAGTTTTAAGGTTGAACCTGATGAGGCAAACATCCAAGATTGTCCGTCATCACTGTACTGATAAAAATAATCACGATTGAGTACATGTAAAGCAGCTTGGCAATCTTCTGCTTTTTGACGAATGGCTTCAGGCAAAACTTGCTGCCCACCAAAAATTACGGGAATATTTGGACGAATAATTCCTGCTTTCTCAAAAGCAATTTTTTCAATGGTGTCGCCCAACCAATCGGTATGGTCTAAACCAATATTGGTAATCACTGCAACATCTGGATCGACGACATTGACCACATCAAGTCGACCGCCAAGGCCCACTTCGAGGACCCATACATCGCAATGTTGCTGTTTAAAAATAACAAAAGCGGCCAAAGTGGTCGCTTCAAAAAAAGATAAACTTAATTCACATTCACGACGCGCCTGATCAACGGCCACAAAAGCATCAATCAGGGTTTGGTCGGCCACTTCAACACCTTGAAGCTTTACACGTTCATTGAATCGATAGATATGTGGTGATTGGTATAAACCCACATTATAACCTTGCGCATTTAAAATGGCAGCCAATGTCGTTGTGGTTGAGCCTTTCCCATTGGTTCCAGCAACCGTCAGAACTTTGGCATCAGGCTGAGTTACGCCCAATCGATCTGCAACAGGAATTACCCGCTCCAGTCCTAAATCAATACCCGTAACATGAACATGGCTCCAATAATCGAGCCATGTGTTTAAAGAATCAGTTGCAAGTGGTGCTGTGTTCAAGGCAAGTTCATCAATTTCGCTACAATACGATAAACTGTATCACGTAATGCATGACGGTGGACAATTTGATCGACTACACCATGATCAAGCAAATATTCCGCACGTTGGAACGGTTCTTCCAATTTTTCACGTACAGTTTGCTCAATTACACGCTTACCAGCAAAACCAATCATGGCTTTCGGCTCAGCCAAATGAACATCACCGAGCATTGCTAATGATGCAGTCACACCACCATAAACTGGATGTGTCAACACCACTAGATAAGGCAAGCCTGCATCTTTCATTTTTTGGATGGCAGCAGAAGTACGCGCCATTTGCATGAGTGACAACATGCCTTCTTGCATACGCGCACCACCAGAAGCAGCGAAGCAAATAAGCGGTTGTTTAGCTTTAATCGCAAGTTCAGCAGCCTGAACAAAACGGTCACCTACAACAGTACCCATTGAACCGCCCATGAAATCAAATTCAAATGCGGTTGCAATCATTGGAATGCCTTTAAGCGTTCCTTGCATTACCACTAAAGCTTCTGTTTCACCGGTTTTTTTCTGCGCTTCAGACATACGGTCTGGATACGCTTTGCTATCTACAAATTTAAGTGGATCTTTGGCTTTAAATTCTTGACCCAATTCTTTTTGTACTTGGTCAAAGAACCAGTTCAAACGATCACGCGCTTTCATTCGCAAGTGTTCATCACACTGAGGACAAACGTAGGCATTAAATGACATCGCAGTACGAGTCACAAGTGCATGACACTCAGGACATTCAATCGTCGGCTCAGTAAATGTCGCCTTTAATGCTTGCTGTTCATCAGGTACATGAATACCTGGTACCGCACGCTCTGTCCATGGCGTAGATGCGCTCAGAATTTTGCCTGTTTTTGCGTCTTGACTCATACTAACTCATCGAGCGCAGCTCGAAGCTCCTTCACTTTATTCACTGTTTCGATTACAGCTTGTTCTGGCGCTAAATTTGCAAATTGTTTAACAAAAGCACTACCTACAATCACCGCATCCGCAGCAACACCCATGGCTTTCGCCGATGCTGCATCACTGATACCAAAGCCAACGCCGACAGGTACCTGAGTATACGATTTGATTTTTTGAATACGTGCCGCAGCTTCAGCAACGTCTAATGTCGCTGCACCTGTCACACCTTTCAAAGAAACATAGTAGATAAATCCACTGGCTTGTTTCACCACATGCTGAATACGTTCATCAGTGGATGTTGGCGCAAGTAAGAAGATTTGATCCATGTCATATTTTTTCAATACTACATCTAGATCTTTTGCTTCTTCTGGTGGAAGGTCCACCAAGAGCACGCCATCTACACCGCATTCATGTGCATAGGCAACAAACTTTTCATAGCCGATTACTTCAACGGGGTTTAAATAGCCCATCAGTACCACGGGTGTTTCTGAATCGTTTTTACGGAACTCTTTCACCATGTTCAAGGCATCTAGAGTATTGGTTCCTGCAGCAAGCGCACGCTCCGCGGCAAGTGCAATAACAGGACCATCCGCCATTGGGTCTGAAAATGGAAGACCCAATTCGATCACATCTACACCTGCCTCAACCATTTGATGTAACAAAGGTACCGTTACTTGTGGATGAGGGTCACCAGCCATAACATAAGAAACCAAGGCCTTACGCTGTTGAGATTTAAGCGTTCCAAATCGAGTGGCTAAACGTGACATAGGGTTATACTTTCCTTGAATGAATCAAAACTATGATGTGGGTTTTGTCGAAATACAAGACATCGCATTGTAACGCTATTTTTTACCCATTGAACAGGGCATACAATCCTCAGTCGGCATTTCTCATGCAAACATAATTTTCCAGAACAACCCGAAAGCATCATTTACCGATATTTCAGTTTTTTTCACAATGATCAAAGATGCCTAATTTTAGGATCTGGCAAAATTATAAGGTTTTAGACTAACTTAATTTTATCATCAAAAAAATGTTAAAAATAACAGGCTTAGCATTTACATTTTAATTTTCCTTAAATTGCAAAACCTGCTTTATACTAGCCGCATACTTTTATTTTTTTATCTCCTATGTCCTCCGATTCACAAGTGAAAGTGCCTGCTCGGGCATTTGCACTGCTACCGCTTATTGTTTTTCTGACCATTTTTTTGGGCAGTGGTATTTACCATTCCATCATTGGAACTGAGTTTGCGTTCTATCAAGTGAAAGCCCCAGTCGCTGCTCTTCCTGCAATTGTATTGGCAATTTTGCTCTATCGCGGCAAGATCAATGACGCGATTGACACATTTATGAAAGGTGCCAGCCACCCGAATTTGATCTTAATGTTCATGGTCTTTATGCTCGCTGGTGCTTTTGCCAGTGTCAGCAGTGCCATCGGTAGTGTCGATGCAACAGTGCAATTCGGACTATCGGTAATTGCGCCTGAGTTCGTGCTGCCTATGCTGTTTATTATTGCGGCCTTTATTGCCACAGCGATGGGAACCTCCATGGGCACCATTGCAGCCTGCGCGCCAATTGCCTTTGGTTTTACACAAGTCACCGAAATTGAAGTGGTGTATGCCATTGGTGCTGTGGTCGGTGGTGCTATGTTTGGTGATAATCTGTCGATGATTTCAGATACCACCATTGCTGCAACGAACAGTCAAAAAGTTCAACTTCGCGATAAATTTAAGGTCAATGTCTGGATTGCTGTTCCTGCATCGATCGTCAGCATCTGTATCTATTTATTCATGAGTCAAGGCTCACAAGCGATTGAACACAAAGCCTATAATGCGTGGCTGATCTTGCCGTATTTAGCCGTATTTATTTTGGCCTTTTCACGTTTGCACGTGCTTGCTGTACTGACTATTGGTGTCTTACTGTCTGGCTTGATTGGTATGGTGATTCAACCTGAATTTAATTTCTTAAGCTTAAATAATTCTATTTATGATGGCTTTACTGGCATGTTTGAAGTTGCCCTGCTTTCTATTTTCTTGGGTGGTATTTCTGCCATTATGCAAAAAGAAGGCGGTTTAGAATGGCTAATTCAACGCATTTACAGCATGACACGCTACTTTAAAGTTGGTGCTGAACGCGCAGGTGAAATTGGTATCAGTTTCTTGGTGATTTTCTCCAACCTATTTGTGGCAAACAACACTGTCGCAATTATTTTATCTGGTGACATGGCACGTGAAGTCGCGAAAGAATATGGTGTAGACCCTAAACGTGCTGCTGCGCTCTTGGACATTTTCTCTTGCGTAGTCCAAGGTCTCATTCCTTATGGCGCTCAACTGTTACTGGCTTGTTCGATCGCAAAACTTTCGCCTGTAGAACTGATTGGTAGTGTGTATTACTGTTGGGTCTTGGCAATCTTTGCCATCCTGGCCATTTTACTTCGTTATCCAAGATTAAAAGCTGCGGCATAAGTTTGGCTTAAAAGAAAAGCGGTCGTTTGACCGCTTTTTTTAATGTTGTTTGAAAGGCTTTTCTTAACGAGCAATCTGCAAGTTTTATTCTAATCTCAAGGCTTTTTTTCGCGCTAATAATGTCTCTCCGCTATATGCCTTAAAAGCACGTGCCAAAGCAGACTGATCTGAATAACCTAGCTGTAAAGCGATATCTGTCAAATTGGTTTGTTGTGAAAGTAGATATTCACAGCGTTTCATCCGTTCAATCTCCAAAAGTCGTTTAAACGAGGTGTCTTTCTCCTGTAGCTGTCGTTGCAGGGTTCTCACTGACAGATGTAACTCTTCTGCTAACCACTCTATTTTAGGGGCTTGCTGTTGTAATTTGAGATAATCTGCGATGCATTGTTGCATCTGTAGAATTGGATCTGCATGTTGCGGACGCGCGGCTATCGCCTCTTCGGCCTGACGTAATAACAATTGCATCAGCGATGGGTCAGCAAGTTCTGATTTTAAATCCAAACTTTCTGCATCAATCACAAATGAATATTTAAAGGTCGAAAATTCCATTTGGCAGCCATAAAACTTTTCATAGTGATAACGAGCCATCCGCGGCGCATGGGCAAAATGAATGCGGAGTAACTTTAAAGAATCTGGAAAAATTTGCTTGGCCAAATATGCCATACAGGCCATGGTCAATTCATTGACCAAAGCATATTCATCATCATGCTGTGGCCAAGACAGTATAATTTGATGATCTTGATGGCTCATATTCATCGGCACAATTTGCGCGCCATCAATCACCAAACGACTAAACCGCATCACATATTGCAAAGCATCTGCTACGCTATTACTCAGTGTCGCCATATAGCCTAACACCCCAAAATGCTCCGCACGAATATACTTGGCCATTTCAAAAACCAATTGCGGGCAATCCAGATGCTGCTGAGTCAGTTGCATGATGCTGTTAAAAAAAGAATTCGGCGATTGAGAGTCGATCGGCAAAGACAGCACATGCTGAATTTGCGCAGCATACGGCGCAATCCATTCGAGCTGTGTATAGTTTAATTCACGCTCAATTAAGACCATATTCCATAGTTGGAAGTAACCATTTGGGATCTGAATTTCAGCCATCTCGCCCCTCTTTCTGACCTGCCAATTCTGACATTTTATATTTTCTTCATGGCGTAAAATGTATAAAAATTGGCAATATCTGTCAAAACAAAGTGCAATTTCTCCGACATACTGCAATCAATACGACTCGCACAGAAAAAATATCATGAATGCTATCGTCAAATATCAAGTCGAACCCATTGTTCGCACAAAGCTGAATTTTAAGTTAGAAGAAATCCCGCGCTATTGGTTTGGCGGAGACCCCTTTTTAACACGTATGTTTGATGCCTTGAGCCTGACCTTTCCTGATGGCGAGCGCTATTTTATTGAATCTGTACGTCTGTTCCGCAGTCAAATTCAAGACCCTGATTTACAACAACGTGTCGCTGACTTTATTCGTCAAGAAGCGCAGCACGGTATGGCGCATGACAAAATGAACATGTTGATGAAACAACAAGGCATGCCTGTCGATGCGTTCATTAAACGCCTGAATAAAATTTTTAAATTTGAACTGAGCAAGCGCTCACCAGAATACAACATTGCCATGACGGCTTCCGCCGAGCATTTGACTGCATTGATGGCTGAAACCTTTTGTAGCCAAAAGTCCGTCTTAGAATCTGCGCATCCTTATGTCCGTGCATTATTTATTTGGCATGCGATAGAAGAAATGGAACATCGCGATGTGGCTTTTGATGTGATGAAAGATGTGGCTAAGGTCGATGAAAATCTAAAGAAATTTACTTTGGTCTGGACCAGTGGATTGATGCTCGGCTTTACCTTATACCGTGCCAATGTGATGCTGAAACATGACGGCTTTAGTTTCACTGAACGTTTAAAATTAAATATGAAAGGCTTACCGTGGTTCTTTGGTAAAAATGGTACCCTCACCCGAATGAGCAAGCCATATCGAGATTGGTTTAAAAAAGACTTCCATCCGAGTCAGCATCCCATTGTGCAAAATTATGATCTTTGGTTAAAAACTTATGAAGAAACCAATGATCCAATTCAAGCTGCGGAAGTGTTTTGGCAAGCTGCAAAATAACAACTGAATAAAAAAAGCCGCATCGATTGCGGCTTTTTTATTGGCTTAGACTCACCATTTGGCATAGTGCTGCTCAAGCAAACCATATTCATTTAAGAATACAATTTCTTCGCCATCACGTTGAATTGTACCGCTAATTTTTGCCTGCCATTGACTGAACTGACTACCGACCAATCTTAAATTCAGGTTTTCATAGCGCCGCCAACCTGTGCTGACGATCAAATTTAAGCTGTTGTCTAATGAGCTAATATTCCATTGATTATCGCCTTGTTGCTGAAACAGCACATCAGACATGGGATACAAATGTCCATTGACCCACAGGCAATTTTCATTGCCAAAGCTTTCATTTACACCAGAGGCAAGATTGATCCCAACGCGTCGATTTTGACTATCCCAAAAGTTACACGACAGCCAGAACCATGCGGTTTCAGGACGAAGAAAACCACAGGTATCATCTAAAGACACCAATGTCCGGTCATGGAATTGAATGGTCTTGCCTTGCTTATTGATAAAGAAACCTTCACAGCCTAACGTCGTTAGTTTTTGAGTATAGGTCCAACCATTAATCCCTGTGGGGCTACACATACTCAGCGGATCAGTCCCCGCACAAAACACTCGAGCGCTCAGTTTGAGTTCGCCATGTTTCGACATTTGAATGTATCGCACACCATTGGCATGCTGAATGTCCAGTTGAATCCCTGACTTAATAAAATGACTCTGATTAAATAAAGGTTGTTCATCTAAAACGGTATTGCGTGACAGGAAATTAATCGAATTCCATTCCAACACTTCATTCGTAATATGGTCATACACATAGACAAAACCGTGCCCTGCCCACGCGATATCAGCAATTGCTAGACCAATCGTATAATGTTCATGCTGAATACAACAAAATTTAAATTTTTTATATTTTAAACGCTTACGCCAACCTTGAAGTCGTTTTCCATACGGTGTCTTATATTCATACTTACTTAAATCGATGCGATTGGGAAGTTCACTAAAACGCCCATAATGCGGCTGTCCATTCGGCCGTATTAAATCCATATACGCCATTCCATTGAGGTTTAAGGTCTAAATCCTGAATGTTATTATGCCTATTATTTAACGCCTGAAAAGACAATCCATCTGATTTCAGGCGAATATCACAAAAAAATATAAAAGCTGACATTTCAGCTCTTAATCATCACAATTATTCATTTATTAAGATGTAATCATTTTTCCATGAATTTTGCTGGCTATGCGGGGTTTCAACCAATTCGATATAGCGCCCATAGACATGATCAATCGCAATACAATCATCAACATCTAGGGTTCGGTCGGTATGTTGTTTTTGCCAATGTGACTCAAAAAAAGCCTTGCCCCGTTGTTTCGCAACACTAGCGTTTTGTCCTGTCACCAAAACATAACGATGTAATTCACCAAATTCGCGGGCATCATATCCACCAAGATTAATCAGCCATAATTTTTCATCTTCAGCTCGGGGCGCGGCATCACAAAATTGGATGCGATAATGCCGATTTTCAGTGCTGACTGTATGTACTTGTGTCCAAGCATCAATATGTAAGCCTTTTTGCTCACCAAACCATGCCGTTCTCAGTTGTGGATAAACCTCTTCTAATGCGTTACCCACTGCAAGAATGACGTCATGCACTTCAATATTTGCTCTTGGATGGCGTCCGCCGAGCATCACCATAAATAAACTGGACACAATCTTCCCCCTATTTTTGACTTCAACTGCCCACATAGGGCTGAAGCAATTTCAATAAAATCACACCGCCTAACGATAGTACCGCATTGTTAACGAAATGAATGAGTAAGACATGCCAAATGTTACGCGTCCACAAATAGATGAGGTTGAGAAATAGGCCTGCCGCCATAAAACTGATGGTCGCAATCAAATCGCCATCAAAATTATGATAATGAATCAAGCCGAATAAGATTGAGTTCAGTAAGACCAAAATCACTCGCCATAGCCACGGCTGTATAAATAGCTTTTGTAGCAAGGTATAGCGGAAAATAATATCTTCGAGCAATGCGGTAAATAATGGCCCAAGGCTGATGATCAGCAAGCTAAAAAACGCAATCGTATTAGGATCAAGGGTCGATTCTTTTTCAATGCTCTCACCAACGGGCAACAGACTGCGTGTAAAAGAAATCACCACTTGTAAGACGACTGCACCGACAACCACCAACAGGCTTGAACGCCAAAAAGCCTGTTTATACTTTTGCCAGTGTGTATACAGCATCGTTTTATAGAGCCAACATACAGCAATAAATAAAATGCCGCGAAAAATCGAATCACCCAAAGCAACCTGAGCTGAAACACCAAAAAATTGGTCTAAGACATAACTGTTGAGCAAGATCAGCGGAAGAATGCACAGCGCAAAAGTATCACGCCATTGCCAATAAATATGGGTTGGAAAGGATTCTGCACGAACC
Organism: Acinetobacter sp. YH12094; assembly: GCF_013419295.1. NCBI lineage: Bacteria > Pseudomonadati > Pseudomonadota > Gammaproteobacteria > Moraxellales > Moraxellaceae > Acinetobacter > Acinetobacter sp. YH12094. The sequence goes on along the minus strand of NZ_VPAK01000017.1, from coordinate 50,802 downwards.
AATTGGGTAAACGTCATTGTTATAAAGTCTTTCTAAAGCAATAAAATTTACACAGTATTGTGATTTATTTCACACTTTTATTCTGCATCAGTTTTGTAGTGATTTGCCTTAATAAAATTTTCAGCCAAAAAAAAAATCGCGCGGAATTGCTTCTGCGCGATTTTTAATTCACCCTCTCCACTTGCGAACTCAGAATATATTCCGAGATTCTCATCCCAAAGGGAGAGGTTTAAAGGAGTTTACATCTCAACCATTTCCACGCCATCAATGCGGGCAACGGTCATTAAGTCTTTATCACCACGGCCTGATACAGTCGCAATAATGATTTGGTCTTTGTCCATGGTCGGCGCAAGTTTCGTCACATAAGCCATCGCATGTGAGCTTTCCAATGCAGGGATAATACCTTCAATTTGGGTTAAATCACGGAAGCCTTGTAGCGCTTCAGTGTCATTGATTGGCACATAGTTCACACGGTGCATATCTTTGAGGAAACTGTGCTCAGGGCCTACACCTGGGTAGTCCAGGCCTGCAGAGATTGAATGTGTTTCAATGATTTGACCTTGATCATCCGACATCAAGTACGTACGGTTACCGTGAAGTACACCGACATGACCTGCGTTTAATGGTGCAGAATGCTTGCCCGTTTCAATGCCGTAGCCTGCAGCTTCAACACCGTACATTTTCACATCTTCATCATTTAAGAATGGATAGAATAAGCCCATTGCATTTGAACCGCCGCCTACACATGCAACAAGCGCATCTGGTAAACGGCCAGCTTGTTCCTGAATTTGTTTACGCGCTTCACGACCAATAATCGATTGGAAATCACGAACCAATTGCGGATACGGATGCGGACCTGCAACGGTACCAATCACATAATAAGTTGAATCAACATTGGTTACCCAGTCACGCATCGCTTCGTTCATGGCATCTTTCAATGTTTTTGAACCGCTTTCTACAGGTACAACTGTCGCGCCAAGCAAACGCATACGGTACACGTTCATCGCTTGACGTTTTACGTCTTCTGCACCCATGAACACTACGCATTCAAGGCCTAAACGCGCTGCAATTGTTGCCGTTGCTACACCGTGCTGACCTGCGCCAGTTTCCGCAATAATACGTTTTTTACCTGAAAGCTTAGCCAGCAAAGCCTGACCAATGGTGTTATTCACTTTATGTGAACCTGTATGGTTCAGGTCTTCACGTTTTAAATAAATTTGCGCACCACCCAACTCTTTCGACCATCGTTCAGCATAATACAAAGGACTAGGACGACCGACGTAATACGCCAAGTCACGGTCGAATTCTGCCAAAAACTGGGCATCATCTTTCATGCGGAAATAGAGCTTTTCTAAGTCCTTAAGTGCTGCCATAAGAGTTTCTGACACAAAACGCCCGCCATGAATACCAAAATGCCCTTGTGCGTCTGGGAATTGGGTATAGTCGATTTTATTTTGCTGATCCACGAAGGACTCCTTGCATAAAGCGTTCTATGAGTTGTTGGTCTTTAATACCTTTGCTTGATTCTACACCACCGCTCACGTCTACGGCGTAAGCGTCTGTGGTTCGAATCGCATCTTCAATATTGGTCGGAGTTAAACCGCCTGCCAAAATTAAAGGAATATCGAGTTTTGGGAACTGTGCCCAGTCAAAGCTATGCCCTGTACCGCCTTTCAGTTCTGGATGCCATGCATCCAATAGTACGGCGCTTGCCCCAGCCTGTTGAAAGGCTTGAATCTCTCTAATCACGTCCAAATCGGGTTTGACCTGAATGGCTTTATACCAGCGGCGCCCAACGGACTGCGCAATCGTTTGGCACTGTTCAGGGCTTTCATCACCATGAAACTGCAGGATGTCTACAGGCGAATTTTTTAAAATATCCTGTATGTCTGCAGCCGATGCATTCACGAATAAACCGACGGTCTGCACATACGGCGGCACATGCTGAATCAGTTCAGCAGCCTGCACTGCCGTTACACTGCGCGGACTTGGCGCAAAGAATACAAATCCGATCGCATCTACGCCAGCTTGGACGACAGATTGAATATCTTGAATACGTGTAATTCCGCAGATTTTGGCACGGGTTCGCATGTTGTTTTGGCTCTAACTCCGCCCTATTCATAGCCCATCTATGAATATGAAGGCGAATCATTGTAATGCAATTTTCATGCATTGCGTGGATTTTCAGCATGATTACTGCGCAAAAATAAAAAGCCCTGAATGATCAGAGCTTTTTGAATAATTGATTCAATTATTTCATTGCATAACGTAAGGTTAGCCAAGCAGTACGGCCGTCTTGACGGTAGTAATAGTCATCAAATGAGTCATACACGGTGTAATATTCTTTATCAAACATATTGGCAAGTTTGGCTTGTACAGAAAATTCAGGGGTCGCTTGATAGGTTAAACGTACATCTGCTGTCGCAAAACTGCCAAAGCTTGTTGTATTAGCGGCATCCTTATAACGCTGGTCTTCTGCGTGTACAGAGCCACCTAGCGTCCATTTATCCATCGTATAATCTGCAGATACATTCAATAATTGACCTGCACGACCCGCAATTTGATTGCCTTTGGTCGCCCCCGAATTATATTCAGGCTCTTGATACGTATAGTTTAAGTTCCACGTGAAGTTGTCCAGTGACTGTCCGAACTCAGCTTCCACACCCTTAATTTTTGCTTTCGCAATATTGGTTCCGCCTGAAATCATATTATCAATTTCATTATGGAAGGCAGAAACAGACCAGTTCAGCCATTGCGACCCTTTGAATCCAATTTCAATATTTTCAGACTCTTCAGGGACTAAGTTTGGATTTGACCAGCCCGGATAATATAAGTCATTAAATGTTGGTGAGCGGAAAGCGGTACCGTATGAAACATAAGTGCTGTAGTTGTCATTAAATGAATAACCAACAGCGGCATTGCCTGTGGTGTGATCACCAAACTGTTCGTTATCATCTAAGCGAATAGCAGCTTGCAGGTTCACTCGACCAAAATCACCAAGATATTGCGCATAGTAACCGACATTATCACGCTCTTTTTCATCGTAATTGGTGGTGCTGTCGACTTGATCATTTAAGTAATCCACACCCACCAATAGTGTGTTATTTGCATTGAAAGATAATGTGTTTAACCAGCTAATGCTATCTTTTGTGGTATCAAATACACCCGTCGATTTATCTGCACTAAAGGTTTCGTATTTATCTTCTGAACGGCCAAATTTAAGCTGCATTTTCCAAAGATCTACAGGAGAATAGCTAAAGCCAACGCCATACACATTTTGTTCAACCTTGTTATAAGGATTTAGGTTATATGGACTATCGTAATTTGTTTCGCCATTTACATAGAGAACATTAAAATCAGCTGCAAATTGATCATTAAACTGATGACCCGCTTTAATTGACGCAGAATAGTTTTCATAACCATCTTTATCTATTTCAGTCGGCAAAGTTGTTACATCTAAACCTTGTGTTTTCAAGCCTGCCAAACTCAGCGTCGCCCAAGAATTATCCTGACGAATATTCACACCGACATTTGCATCGTAAGTTTCATGTGAACCATACTTGAGCGAAGCAAATGGTTTTACGCCATTTTGTGTCCCTTTACGGGTGAAGATTTGAATCACACCGCCTACAGCTTCAGAACCATATAAACTTGAGCGCGGACCTTTGACCACTTCTACACGTTCAATTTGATCAACTGGCAAATGCTCAAATGAAGTTTGGCCTGAAGTTGCTGAACCCAGTTTTTGACCATCCACCAATACCAATACCGCAGTAGAGCCTGTACCACGAATGGAAATACTTGTTGGCTGACCTAAACCACCAGAGTTGGTATACGTTACGCCCGGCACTGTACGAAGCAATTCTTGCAAAGAAGTAAATTGCTTACGTTCAATTTCTTCACGATTAATGACTGTGACTGCTGCCAAAGTTTTTTGTGCGTCTTGCTCAACAATATTGGCAACCGTGTTGGTAATCACTGGAAGTTGATAAACTTGGTCTGCTGCCATCGCAGCAGAAAGTGGAGATAAAACAAAAAGTGACCCGGTAAGAGTCTTAGAAAAAGAATGCATGCTGTATTCCCCGATCGCACCGCCCGTGCGAAATAAAAGTGGTTAACGCGTGGCGGTTTTGGGTAAGCGATGGCTTGCCATTTTTCAGACAGAAGCATGCAATCCCGCTATAACGCCCGCCGCATTATGAATAGGTCTGCATCAGGCCGGTCTCCGGACTTAAGGATTTATCGAAATAAAGCCTATTCACCGTTGCGGGGGCAGTGTCAGATTCAAATCACTTTTCAATGTTTAGACTGACTTCCCAGTTTCACTTCTCAATTAAGAAAGCACCTGAAGCGCAGGCAGATTAATTTCTGCTCCACAGCAAGTCAAGCTGTATATGTACCTATCTTCAAATACCCCATAGTTTCGATTGTTCGATAAATCGGAGTTCTCTATACTTAAGCCATTCACAACAGTTGGCATGGGAAGTTTCCACAACACTGCCCCCGCAACGGTGCGCAAAAGTAAATTTGCCAGTCCGATACCTGCTCACTGTGTTCTATCACTCAATCATTTACGTGGGGTAAATGTATGGAGCATCGCATGTCAACTTTAGCTCGCCCTACAGCACTCGCTACAGGCATTGCTGCCGCTTGGGCTTTTTCTACATCTTGTTTTGCAAATGAATCGCGCATTGCTCAACCAACAATGGATACCATTGTCGTCACAGCAACACGTTCTGCAGAAAAATTAGAAAATGTGCCTGCGCGTATTTCCATTATTGAACCTGCAACCGTAGCGCAATCTCCTATTTCCCAAATGAGCGATTTACTACGTGACGATGCGTCTATCAATATGGTGCAAAACGGCGGTTTAGGACAAGTGGCTTCGATTTTTGTACGTGGTACAGAATCCGACCATACCTTAGTACTGCGCGATGGCGTGCGTTTGAACTCGGCAACATCAGGCATGGCGCCATTACAGTTTTTAGATACTACCGATATTCAGCAAATTGAAGTTTTAAAAGGCCCTGCTTCTGTATTGTATGGCTCAGATGCGATTGGCGGTGTGGTACAAATTATTTCCAAGACACCAACGAAAAATACTGCCTTTGCCAGTACAGAAGTAGGTGAACACAAAACCTATAAAAGTATTATTGGCGCAGATGCCACAAAAAATGGTTATTACGCACAGATTCGAGGACAACGCTTAGAATCCGATGCCACCAAAGTGTTTGACCTAGATGAACTGAGTACAGCAAGCTATGACCAAAAAGGCTGGAGTGCAAAAGTCGGATCAAAACAAGAAAATCATGCATATTCATTGGACTATAGTCATAACGATGGTCGCAGCTTTTATGTCAGTTGTAGCAATGAAGATAAAGACTATAACTGCTTGAACTACAGCAATGTCGCGCAAGACTTTAACAATGAAATGATCAACCTCCGTGGTGAAGTGCATCTGTTACCTGCTTTAGAACTGCACGCTCGACTTTCTCAATTTAAAGATGAGCTAGATCAGGTCACAACCACCGACTTCACCCACAATAAAACCCAAGAAGCGGAAATCTATTCCAAATTTGATCTGACACCAAAACAAACGCTTTTAAGCGGGATCACACACCGTAAAATCAGCGGTGATATTGTGTCTTATGGCACGGCTTATCAAGATGATAACCGCAGCACAGGTTATTACTTACAGCATCAATATCATCAAGATGGTCTTAATACACAACTCGGAATTCGCCTAGAAGACGATGCGAAGTATGGCAGCCATACCATTGGTCAAGCTGCAATTCGTCTGCAAGCACTGCCTCTTACCAGTGTATATGCCAATATTGGAACTGCATTTAAGTCACCAACCTTAGACGAACGCTATAACAGTTGGTCAGGCAATCCAAACTTAAAGCCTGAAGAAAGTATTTCTTATGAAATTGGCGTCGATCAAAAGCTGAATCATGGGCTAAGTACCGGCCTTTCCTTGTACCACACCAAAGTCGATCATTTGATTGTGAACGGTCCAAATTACACCTTAGAAAACCTAAATACAGCGGTGTATCAAGGTGTGGAAACCTATCTGCAATGGCAAAATGGCGGATGGTCAAGCAAACTCAGCTATCATTATGTGAAAGCGCAAGATGATGAGAAAAAACAAGATTTACAGCGTCGCCCACGTCAGAATTTAAGCTTGACTACAGGTTGGAGCAATGACATTTATGGCATGAATGCAACCTTAAATGCCAAGTCAGATACCGTGGATTATCAGGCACGCAATCCCGGATATGCCACTATTGATATGAGTGCATTTTGGAATATCAATCCCAACCTCAAAGTCTTTACCAATTTACAAAATATTGGTGATGTCGAATACAAAACCTCATCGTATGGTTCAGATTTGTATTATATGAATGGCGGGCGTTTAGCCTCTATCGGTGTCACTGTTAAATATTAATACACATCACTTTATTCAACTTTTAATCAAAAAATGGACAATTAAAATGGGCCACCGTTTAAGTAAAATTTATACCCGCACAGGCGATTCAGGCACGACAGGTTTAGGCGACGGTTCTCGCGTAGCTAAAGATGATTTACGCATCGAAGCCCTAGGCGATGTCGATGAACTCAATTCAAGTATTGGTATTCTGCGTTCACACATTGCACTTAGCAGCATTGAAGACAAAGCGACTTGGGATAAATCCCTCAGCCTAATTCAACATTGGTTATTCGACCTTGGCGGTGAAGTCTGTATTCCAAACTTCAACTTGGTACAGCCTGTGTCGATTGAGTTTTTGGAAAATGACATCGACCGCATGAATGAAGCGCTGCCGATGCTGAAAGACTTTATCCTGCCTTCAGGCACTTTAGTATGTAGCTTTGCCCATCAGGCTCGTAGCGTATGCCGCCGCGCAGAACGCCGTTTAATGGCTGTACATAACCGCGACCAGAACATTCAAGCACCGTCATTGCAGCTTTTGAACCGACTTTCAGACTGGTTATTTGTCGCATCGCGTACATTACAACGTGCTGAAGGTGGCTCTGAGGTGCTGTGGCAGAAAAATATTAACGACACGATTGATCAATAAGTTTTGGATTCAAAAATTGCTCAAATCCTTTGACCAATTAAAAGTCTATTTTACATTGAAATAAATCGAAACATTTCGTCCGATCATTCTTGTATTTCAGGATGATCGGATCAAAATAACAGTGTCATCTCCCTGTCATTCTTACAGGACATTATGTTCTTAACATCCTTTTTTGTAGGCCTCGTATGCGCATAATCGGTCACCGTGGCGCTCGTGGTGAAGCACCTGAAAATACCCTAGGTGGTTTCCAATATATTCAAGACTTAGGCATACGCTCAGTTGAATTTGATGTGCGACAGCTAAAAGATCGCGCCTTAATTGTGATGCATGATGATCAATTCATCCGTACCACCGGCCAAGATAAGTATCTTTATGAATGCGAAAGTTCTGAACTAGAACCGTATAACCATGCAGTGACATGGTCAGAATGGAATAAAGTTGAGCCGACGCCACTGCTCGAACAAACACTCAAAATTATTCATAACTTCGATCATATTGAAGTCGAAGTGAAAGCAGTTAAGACACAGACTGAAGCTGAAGCGTTGACTGAAACCTTGGAACAACAGCTCCAAGGTTTCGAACATTCCGCGGTGATCACTAGTTTTGACCCTAAAATTCATCTTGCTTTGCAACAAAAAAAATCTGGCTTCAAACGCGGGCTTTTGGTTGAAACGGACGTAAAATTTAAAGCGATTGAACAAGCACTTGAATTAGGTTGTATCCAAATCGGTTGGATGAACCAACTTGCCAATTCAGACATTATTCAGGCCACACAGCAGGCAAAATTAAATGTGAGCGTGTGGACTGTCAACGACGTTGATCGTGCTAAACAGCTTAAAGATTGGGGCATTAACGGTTTAATTACCGACTATCCTAAATTAATGATGCAGCATTTTTAATGCTGCTTTATCCACCTAGATTTGTGTAATTCACTTCTCGATCAACACGTCGCTATTTTAATCGGTCTATTTTCTTTCCAAAACCAATACAGTTTGTCCCCGACTGTTTTGCATCGTCATGTGTTTCCCTTTTATTTGGAATTGTGTTGCGGCTTGCAAGGCATCTGAAAGTTCAGCCTCTTGAGCCAAAGCCGAATCACAGCTGAAATAACCTGCTCGGGCATTTAGATCAATGCTGTGTTTTAAGGTATCGATCACATAAGTGCCACTGATAGTGTTACATCCCGTATTTCCCTGAATTTGTCGAAATTGCGAATTGAACTGAAGATAAGGTTGATGATGAAAGAACTTGGCTTTTTGTCCAGCGATTTTCACAATCGTCCATGGAATATCTTGTATCCCATCGTTCACGCGAATAACTTTTAATGGCTGCTCAATACTGTTGCCCAGTGACTTGCCGTGTGACTTTGTAGTCACCGTCTGCGTAGGAGAATTTTGACAAGCCATCAGTCCAAGACAACTGATCAGAAAGCTGCCCCAGATGCAGTATTTGATAAGTAATTTCAGATTATTTTGACAAATTTGCTGATTTTTTGGCATCTTCTTACTCCACAAAAAGTCAAATAACTTCAGTCGTATTATGTTACTGTTTAGAACAATACAACTGTACAATAACAGTGGTGAAAACGGGTTTTCCCGTGCTACTATTCTGTACGTTTAAAATCCCTTAAAAGTTTAATGGGATTCGTCCTATCTATACCTCCCAAGGTTTCAGGAGTGCTGTTGGAGATGAATGCTCCCCTACCCAAAGCCCCAATGAACTGGATTGCCATTTTTGCATTGGTGTTTTTACCTATTGTCGCAGTTATTGCAATTCCGTTATATGCCATTAATCATGATTTTAGTGCCGCTGCTTGGATCAGTATGTTTGTTTTACTGGGTGTCAGTAGTTTAGGTATTACCGCAGGTTATCACCGCTTATGGGCACACCGTGCTTATGAAGCAACCTTGCCTTTAAAAATCATTTTAATGCTCATGGGTACTTTTGCAGTTCAAAATAGTATTTTATTTTGGGCTTCAGGCCACCGTACACATCACCGTCATGTTGATGATGTGGATCAAGATCCATACTCAATCAACCGTGGTTTTTGGTATGCACACATTGGTTGGATGCTTCGTGATTATCCTGCAGCAGCACCAAACTATAAAAATGCACCTGACTTATTAAAAGATAAAGTCGTGATGTTCCAAGACAAATATTACATCCCTCTAGTGATTGCCGTTCACGCAGCTATTTTGTTGCCAATTGGTTGGGCTGTAGGCGACATGTGGGGCGTTCTATTATTGGGCGGTTTAATGCGTTTAATCTTAAGCCATCATGTAACTTTCTTTATTAACTCACTTTGCCATATGTGGGGAAAACGTCCGTATACTGATGAAAATACAGCACGCGACAACTTTGTTCTAGCTATTGCTACTTGGGGTGAGGGTTATCATAACTATCACCACATTTTTCAATACGACTACCGTAATGGTGTGAAATGGTGGCAATATGACCCCACTAAATGGCTAATTTGGTCATGTTCTAAATTAGGTTTGGCAAAGAACTTACGCCGTATTCCAAGCTTTAATATTAAAAAAGCTGAGTTGGCAATGAAGTTTAAATATGCTGAACAAGACCTTGCGATTTATGGTCTGAATATGACCGATGACATCGCCACAGCAAAACAACGTATTTCTCAAGAATATGATGCGTTTTCGCAAACCTTGAATGACTGGGCAAAATTAAAAGAACAGGAAATTCAAGCGAAGAAAACAGCAGTTGCTGAAAAAATTCATCAAATGGATGACAAACTCAAACTTGAATTCCAGCAAGTTGAACAACGCCTATCTCAGCACCGTGAAACACTGAATCAATTAATGCGTAATTTGAAAAAGAAAACCGCTTAACTGTTTTAAAGCTCCTCAAATGATAAAGCCTCCCTTGTGGAGGCTTTATTGATTTTAAGCTACAGTTTTTCTATCTGGTCTTTGCTATAGTTTAAACATAATTTGAATTTTTAAAGATCATTATGCTGTTCAATGCCCGATATAACACCCTGCCACCTCGCCTGTACCATCATCAGCAGCCTGTACCCTTAAAAGGCTCAAAATCAGGACATTTCAATGCTGCTTTGGCTGAACAGTTACAATGGTCGGATGAAGATAAAGCTCAATGGGTAGAGATTTGCAGTGGGCAAAAAACCTTTGAGGAATTTGAACCTTTGGCCATGGTCTATGCAGGTCACCAGTTTGGACAATGGGCCGGCCAATTGGGCGATGGACGCGGCTTATTGATTGGGCAAATCATCGATAAACATGGGCAAACCATTGACCTGCACCTTAAAGGCGCCGGCTCGACCCCTTACTCACGCATGGGCGATGGTCGTGCAGTATTGCGCTCGACTATTCGTGAATATTTGGCAGGACATGCGCTGAACAGCTTAGGTGTTGCATCCAGCAATGCGGTGGGTTTTACCAGTTCTGAGCAAGGTGTACAGCGCGAAAAACTCGAGCTCGGCGCGATGATGCTGCGTACATCTGACTGTCATATCCGATTGGGACATTTTGAATGGATCAATCAATATCAGGGTGATTTACTACCTGAATTCACGCAAAAATGTATTGAGTGGCACTACCCTGAATGCTTGGATGCTGAACAGCCCATTTTGGCTTTTGCCACTCAAGTTATTCAGCGTACCGCAGTGATGATTGCCAAATGGCAGCTGATTGGTTTTGCACATGGCGTGATGAATACTGACAATCTGAATATTACCGGTTCAACTTTGGACTTTGGCCCTTATGGCTTTATGGAACGCTTCCGTCCAAACTGGATCAATAACCATTCGGATTACCAAGGCCGCTATACCTATCAGCAGCAGCCAAGTATCGGGCATTGGAATTTATGGCAATGGCTGAATAATCTCATTCCGCTCTGCCCTACGGACTATGACAAAGAACAGTGGAAAGAAGATTTAGCTAAGTGCTTAGAGCATTTTGAACTGACCTTCTTGGAACATTATAAATTGGGCTTAGCTCAGAAAATGGGTTTGCCAAGTTTCCATAAAGACAGCTTTGACTGCGCCATGGCCTTTTTGCGTATTCTGCAAAGTGAACAGCTGGACTACACGCAAAGCTTTATTCGTCTGCAAAATCATGAATATGAAGCCATTAAAGATGACTGCTTAGACCGCCGCGCCTTTGAAGGTTTCTTGGCACAATATGAAAGTATCCGTGAGCATCAGGACACCGATGCTTTAGATGCGGAAATGGCACAGGCCAATCCGCAATATATCTTGCGTAACCATATGGCGCAAAAGGCGATTGAGCTTGCTGAACGTAATGATTTTTCAGAAGTTGAGCGTTTGTTTACATTATTGAGCCAACCATTTACTAAACAACTTGACCTAGAAAAAACTGAAGATTTAGGACCTTTACCAAGTGATGTGCCTGAAGTGATGGTCAGCTGCTCGTCTTAAAAAATTATCCACAAATCCACATTTCACTCGAATCAAAATTGTGGATAATTTAAACATTATCCACAATTCAGAAATCGATGGACTGCGAAAGCAGTTTATCCACTAAATTACAATGACAAGAAAAAATATCACGATCTTTAGTTTCGCTATCCTAATCTGCCTTGTTGCAAGCTATTCGGGCTATCAAAAATTTGAAAAATATCTACCTACACCTGCCAATGCACTGGCCTTTCCACCTAAATTAAGTGATTTGCAAATTCAAAAAATTCGCACAGAAACGCCGATCGACAATATTCAGGTACATAAAGCTGAGCGTTATTTAGAGTTAAAACATCAGGATCAGGTCATTCGGCGTTACCCGATGCGTCTGGGTTTTCAACCGCTTGGACATAAAGTTCAAGAAGGTGATGGCAAGACGCCAGAAGGAACTTATCATATAGATTGGCGCAATCCGCAAAGCGCATTTTATATATCTTTGCATATCTCTTACCCCAATGCGGCCGATAAACAGAAGGCTAAAAATCTAGGGGTTTCTGCAGGTGGTGACATTATGATTCATGGTTCGGCGACCAGTTTACAAATGAAAGCTGCACCACAACTGATGACGTATTTCCCACAAAAAGATTGGACTTGGGGCTGTATTGCAGTGCGTAATATTGATATGGATGAAATTTGGCAATTGGTAAATAATGATACCGTTATTCATATTCATCCTTAGACTTTAACGTTCAAGCTTATTTTTAGGTTATTTCTTATGATTGCATTACACGCTGCAGCAGCTAAGTCGGCCTTAGCCTTGCCTGAAACCACATGCAGCCAGCCTTTTGGTGAAGGCTGTGATGTGTTTAAAGTGATGGATAAGGTTTTTTTGCTGAGTTTTCACTTAGAAGGCAAAGCAGCGATCAATTTGAAAGTGCTGCCAGACAATGGCGCAATGTTTAGAGATATTTATCCCTTTATTCGTGCGGGTTGGCATATGAATAAGCAGCATTGGATTTCTGTATTTGCAGATGAAGAATTGGAAGAAGAACTGCTGCAAGATTTGGTGCTAAATTCTTATGAATTGGTGGTGTCGAAGTTAAAGAAAGGACAACGGCAGAGGATTGAATTGCTGAGAAGTGTTTAGATAACATTTCCCTTTCGATCTGGTTGATTTTGCAAATTTAGTATAATCGCAATTATGTTAAGTGAAGTAAAATTCTATGGATTTTAATATCCATAGAAATCTTTTAGTATTCATATTTAAAATGAAATTTCCCATTATGAAAAAACCAATAATTTTTTCGATATTATTACTAACTTGTTCCTTTTCAAATGCGGATGACAATGAACAATGTGATGGAATTGCATATGCAGCAGACACATTGATGACTTTTCATCAAATGGGTTCAGATGTAGAAAAAGCTAAAAGTATTTATAGCAACCTCTTCAAAGAGGAAGGTGAAATTTTCAATCAGATAGTAGATGAAGTGAAGAAATCACCTGTCTATACCAAAGAGGAAGAAGCAGAAAAAGCTATAGAAGACTTTAAAAATAAATGGAAAAACTATTGTGTAGAAAACAATATAAAGTGATTCGCAATTGAATTGATTATCTGCATAGTGATTCTAAAGATTTCCTAAAATTAACATAATACACGTTATACGAAATAATTTGTTTTATCCAATATAAATCATAATCTTATATAAATTCGCCCTAGAATTGAGTGCACTAGAGCAGTTTTTATATGAATATTCACTCAATTTGCGTATTTTGTCAGAATTTTTCAAAATCATTTTTTAGTGACAGTGAACAAAGGCTCTTCCCTAAGCCTTCATGGTATTAAATCTTCTTCAATTGCATCACTTTAAACAGTACAAACAGCAATAAAATCCATACGGGCTGCATCAGCACCGACAACATAAAACCCTGATTCCACATGATGTACAAAATCATCAGCATGAATACTAAGACAAAGTAGTTGGTGAACGGCGCAAATAAAGCAGGAAATTTAGTTTGAATAGCCTGCTGCTGCATCGCTTTTCTAAACTTCAAATGAATCAAGCTGATCAGCATCCAATTCAGCACCGCAGCGCTCACCACGATATAAATCAAATAACTCAATGCTTTTTCAGGCAAGAAATAATTCAGCAGTACACAGCCAAAAATCAGCAAAGCAGAAAATAAAACCGCGGCAATCGGCGTACCGTGTTTATTCACCTGCTTAAATGCTTTTGGCGCATTGCCTTGTTCTGCCAAGCCCAGCAGCATGCGGCTATTGGCATACATGCCGCTATTACAGACCGAAACGGATGCAGTCAAAATAATAAAGTTCAGCAAATGTGCCGCCCAATCAATCCCCATCTGATTAAAAATCATCACAAAAGGACTATGATCCAAACCGCCAAGTTTCAACTGATTCCACGGCACCAGCGACAGCAGTACCGCCAAGGAACAGATATAAAATAAGAACACGCGGATTACGGTCTGATTCACCGCTTTCGGTATATTTTGATCAGGATTTTCAGTTTCAGCCGCCGCCATGCTGATTAATTCAATGCCGCCAAAAGCAAACATCATAAAGGCTAGCATGTAGAATAAGCCTTCAAAACCGTGCGGGAAGAAGCCGCCATGTACCCATAAATTACTAATCGAAGCGGTAGAGTCTGCGCCCGCTGTAAGTAGCAGGTATATACCAAAAATAATCATGGCAACAATCGCCACAACCTTAATCATCGACAGCCAAAATTCAGATTCTGCATACAGTTTGACATTAGCTAAATTGGCTAGCGTAATCACAGCAAAAAACACCAAAACTGAAATCCAAGCAGGCACATGCGGCCACCAGTAATTGACATATTTGCCTATCGCGGTCAGCTCGGTCATCACTACTAAAATATACAGAATCCAGTAGTTCCAGCCCGTTAAAAAGCCCGCAAACTTGCCCCAATACTTAAAAGCAAAATGACTGAATGAACCTGTGACTGGCTCTTGCACGATCATCTCGCCCAGCTGGCGCATAATCAGAAAAGCAATCAAACCACCAATCAAATAGCCCAGAATTATCGATGGTCCAGCCGACTCAATAATATGCGCAGAGCCTAAAAATAGCCCTGTCCCGATTGCGCCACCCATTGCAATCAGCTGAATATGACGGTTCTTTAATCGGCGCTGCAGTTGAGGCATTTCGCTGCTCACAACACGTTCTCATCTTATAAAAAAGTGGATTGTAGCCTGTGCAGCTCTTTGCAGCCAAATATTCGCAGATCATTTCTGTATGAATCATTATGGAATACAGCGCGTGAGCTGCATTTCTCCATAGCACTTGGTCAAATTGATAGGATGGACAATACGGGCCATAAGATTCCACTCGAACAGCCGGAAGCTTTAGCCGCCAGTATACTAAAGTGGCTGAATATATTGTCCCTTTAAATATAAACAGCCCTCAATAGAGAGCTGCTTTTTAGCATTCACTTCAATTGATGGATGATTGATAGTGAATGCAGAACGTCAAACCTATTTATTCATGCTGCGGTGTCATGTAAATTTTTTATTTACGCTGTGGCACTTCAGCCCACCGTGCATAACTCTTCGTGCTTTTCAGCACAGTGCCCGCTTGTTTTGCAGCTGCGCCACTATAGTCCTGAGAGAAACTATCCGAATTTTCATCAAAACTCGCACCATCAAATAATGGGAAAGTTCCGGCTTTTTTCTGTATCACCACATCATCAATCATCCAACCGCGGAAACCGTTATAAAGTTGATCGACCGTTTTGAATTGGAATTTCAGCTGAACATTGGCCTTGCCTGCATATTCATCTAATGAAATTGCTTCTTGCTGAACAGCAGCCGGTGCGAGGTTAAAGCCTAAATTACTGTATGGAATCGGCGCGCGCTCATATGCCGAGGATGGATCTGCCAGCGGGTTTAAACGAGCTAAAGTCTTAAAGCTATTGCCGCCGTCGGTAGAAACTAAAATATTCATCAAATCGAATCCCTGATTATTTGGATTGACAGACTCAATTTCCCACCATGTTTTAAAGCTTAAACTCAAAGGCGCTTGATACTGGCTTAGATTAATGGCAGGTGAGATTAACTCACCCATATTATGGGTATTAGATGTTCCGCCATCAAACTCTGGAGCCAAAGATGAATCACTTAAAGCGCCAATAAAGTTGCCATTTACTTTGTCGCCATACCAATATGCCGTATTACCTTGCAGTGGCTCAGGCACCTTGCCTTGACTTTGGTCATTCGGCGCTAAGCGTACACGCTGATTCACTTGATTATTACGGATGTTGTGACCTTTGTTTAGCAACTGCCAATCAACATTGGCCACACTTGGCTGCGACCTTGTCCATGCATTGCGAGTAGCAGAATCCGCTTCAAAAGTTTCACGCCAAACTGCATCTGCAGACACTGTTTCAGGCAGCACTTCAAATTGATAGCCCGATGCAGAAGAAGCAATGACCGTAACTTTTTTCGTAATAGTGTTAATTCCTGCACCGTTAATGGTGAGCGTGGCATTTTTCAATGCTTCAAGCAGCGCACTGGATACATTAAATGAAAGCGTGAAATATCCATTGGCATCAGTCAAAGCACTAACAAATGCGCCATTGGTCGCTGTACCGCCAGACAATGACACTTGCGCATTCGCCAAAGGTTTCCCTTTAAAAATCACTTGACCAGACAATGTTCCGACCACTGCATCATTGACTGGTGCATCACTTAGTGTCTGACAGTCTTGGTCTAAGCAGTTGAGAACCACATTCAACACAATGCTCTTATTGGTATTTTTAGGATGGATCAAGAATGCCGAAACTGCAGACTGTCCATTTTTAGTGACCAAAACATAATATGTGCCTGCAGCCAATTTAGGCAGTTTAACGATGCCTTGAGCATTTGCAAGATAACTTTGACCTTTAAAATGAGTTGCTGTCGGTAAACTATTGATCGGTGGAAAGAGCTGCTCAGAATCATCTGCTGTAATTGTATTCGTTGCTATTTTCAGACTGCCTGCTTGTACTTTTTGCCATTCTTCATCACTTAAAATCTGAATCGACGCAGCATTTAAAGCAAGATTATTCACATCTAATAAAGTCAGCTCTTCTACGCTCTTTTGTACCATAGCATCGGCAACTGGCTCTGGCGGTACACTCCCTGTCTCATCACGATCACTACCACCACATGCCGTTAAACCCAAGACACCCGTGACCATTATTATTTTTACAAAAGCGCTATTTTTCATCTGTTCTGCCCTCTGGCTGTTCCATTTTTAAAAATTGTTATGTCTACATTGAACTCTGCCAGCCCAAACATACTGGTTAAAATTCCAGCAAAATAATAACCAATTTTCATTAAATGCGCAAATTTCACATTTTATGCCTTTATGGCTTTCGGTTCTTCTTGTATTTAAAATTAATGCAACTAGCTATACACGTAGCAAAAAAAAACAGGCCGAAGCCTGTCCTTTTAGTATTTACAATCTATTTTAATCTTCTGGATATTCAAAACGGTAGCCGACGCCATACACAGCTTGAATCCACTCATGACGGTTGCCAGTTTCAGCAGCATCCGAAATTTTACGGCGCAGGTTTTTAATGTGGCTGTCAATCACACGGTCAGCCACTTCAAAACTGTCTGGATTGATATGATCCAGTAACTGCGCACGTGAATACACCTGCCCTACATGCTCTAAAAACAACTCTAGTAAACGAAACTCTGTTGGCGTTAAGCTCAACGCTTTTTGTTGATACCAAATGCGCTGCTGTGCTTTGTCCATACGGAATAAATCATTCACCTCTGGCTCTGCTTTACGTTCTAAACGACGTAATACTGCTTGCACACGTGCCACCAATTCTTTCGGACTAAACGGTTTGCAGACATAATCATCAGCACCCATATTAAGCCCCAATACACGGTCAATTTCTTCAGTGCGTGCAGTCACCATAATAATCGGCAAATCAGACTGCTCACGGACTTTACGGCAAATGGTTAAGCCATCCATACGTGGCACCATTAGGTCCAAAATCATTAGACTCGGCTTACGCTGCGTGAAGCTGTCATAGGCTTCTTGACCATCATGAAACATGCTGACTTCAAAGCCTGCAGCCTCTAGATAATCACGCACTAGCTGTGCAAGTTCCACTTCATCTTCAACCAACATGATATGTTTCATGCATGCTTCCTTTTAATATTTCATCTGTTTGGGAAATGTCAATTTGCAACGCAAACCGCCCAATGGAGAATGATCAAAACTCAACTCTCCACCCAATGCTCTAGCTATTTTTACGGATAACGCCAATCCTAATCCTGTACCACCAGTTGCACGCGTACGTGAATCATCCACACGATAGAAACGCTCACCTAAACGTGCCAACTGTTCATCAGTTAAACCAAATGGGCTGTCATCAACATACACGGTCCACTGGGTTTCATCTTGCTCAGTATGAACATGCACTTCACCACCAGCTTCCGTATAACGAATACTGTTACCCAATAAGTTGACCATAATCTGTTTAAAACGGTCTATATCTAATTGTAATGAAGTCCCTTCGCCCATTGCGGTAATTTTCAAATCTGCTTGCTCAAACTTCGGCTTAAAGCTTTCAACCTCTTGCATCACTACATCCCACGGATTAATCGTAGTGAGATAACAATTTAATTGCTGTGCATCAGCTTGCGCCAAATCAGCCAAATCTTTGGTCAATTTTTTCAGACTACTGACTTGATTCAACATCGAAGTAAAATGCTCTGGCGTTGGCTTACGAATACCGTCCTGCATCGCCTCAATTTGAGCCTGTAACACGGCCAATGGCGTTTTCAATTCATGTGAAGTATCAGCCACCCATTGACGACGTGACGTTTCATGCTGATCGAGAATTACGGCCAACTGATTCAATTCATTCGATAAATCACCAAGCTCATCATTACGGTTCACTGCAACTTGATGTTGATAATTGCCCTTGGTTAATTCACGTGTTCCCATTAACAAACGCTGAATCGGTTTTTTAAAGTATGTTGCCAATAACAATGCTGCAATCAAACTTGCAATAAACGTAATCACATAAACCAATAATAAATAACGTTTTTGCTTACTAAAGAAGTTAATACTGATCGCATCATCTTGATCGAGTACAGGTTTGAGCCCCAAATATCCCACGATTTGATTATTCACCATAATCGGACGATAAGAGATTTGTTCATCTGTCGGCTCACCCACAACAAATTGGCGATGTGCATCATATAAAGATAAACGCGAACTCAAGCCCAAGCGGTCAGGCATTTGGATAAATTGTTTCTTACCACCATTATTACTGTTACTTTGTGAGGATTGATCTGCATCTTTTTCATCTGTGTTCGACTCTTTTGGACGGAATACATTTTGGTTCGTACTTAAAGGAAATTTTAAACCTTCAAAGGGTTGGAACTCAGATGGTAAGTTTTGTTCCAGCCATTTCAGCTCTTCAATTTTTTGCTCTGCCGTATGCTGTGGTGTTGCCAGCATCGATGCTGCATTTAAACTATGATCTTGGAAATAGCGCTGCTGCAATGCAATGTCATATTGACGACGTAGCCACCACCGAGAGAGACGATCATAGTCATCTGGCGCTGCCTGCCCTTCAATTTGCAGAATCTGTGCCTGAATCGCATTGCCCCAATCATGATAGACCGTATACACATCGGCTAAATTTTCAATGACATGGTCAAGCTTTTGCATCTCGACATCGGCCACATATTTGGTGAAATTACGCTGCATATTCCAATGCAAAACGCCAAGACTTACCGTTGTGATGACGAGCGTCGTCAACAGCACAGTCAGAAACAAGCGTAGGGCAATCGGGATACGACGTATTTTCAAACGAGAACTCTCATTTTTCTTCTATATTCATTATTGTAGCGAACACGCAACTAAAAAACTCTCCATTGTTTCTACATCTTTATTATTTAATCTTTAACCATCGGAAAAAGATCTAATCTGGTGGGGTAAAGACTATGAAACAAATGACCAAAATTGCTTTAATCGGTGCAAGCGTACTGAGCATGGGTGCATTAACTGCCTGTCAATCGACAACCGCACCAAAAGATAACGATCATGGCCGTATGATGAAACAACATCATGGTGATCAAGATCGTCGTATGTCACCTGAGCAACGTGAACATTTTAAACAAATGCGTGCCGAGCAACGTCAAGTGTTTGCTGATATGCAAAAAGCCTGCGATGGCAAGGCTACAGGTTCAACAGTTCAAGTAAAAGCTGGCGATAAAAATATTGATGGTACATGTACCATGGTGTTCAAAGCAGACCGTCAAGACATGAAAAAAGCACGTGGTGAACACAAACCAATGCGCGGTGAACATCGTCCAATGCGTGGCGACATACGTGGTCAGATGCAACGCGGTGAGCCACTGGACTGATGCAAAACGTGCAGAGCTGACTAAACAGTTTGATCAGCGTTTAGCGGAACGCCAAGCCAAACAACAAGCGATTATGAAAGCATGCCAAGGCAAAACCGATGGCAGTGCGGTTGCGATTAAAGTTGGCGAACAGCAAATCAATGGTAAATGTGAGCTTCGCTTCCAACCTAAAGCCCCTGTTGCCCCAACGCCAGCACCAGTAAAATAATCCAAACTTAGATCGCAATATCATTGCGTAAAAAAGGCACTCCCATGAGTGCCTTTTTTATTGGACATATCTTTTTACGCTTTTTGACTATTTGTGTCATTTATTTTCATCTAAAAGCGTTTACACTCAATGCACTTAGCTTTTTCAAGGGATATTTCTTTGACTTTACAGTCACCAACAAATCACCCTGAAATGCTTGTACCCAATAAGAAGATGTTGCACGATTAGAACCATTCCAATACGTGTCATTGAAGACACGTTCAAATGTTATTTAGGATTACTAACGCTGGTAGAAACCAGTATTGAGGAAAACGATATGCCACAATACAAAGCGCCCTTACGTGATATGCAATTTGTTCTGCATGAACTTTTAAAAGCAGAAGATCACTATGCACAACTGCCTGCATTTTCAGACACCGTAAGTCGTGAGTTGGTTGACCAATATCTAGAAGCTGCTGCTGACTTCTGTGAAAATGAACTTTCTCCTCTTAACCAAGTCGGCGACCGTGAAGGTTGTACTTGGAATGATGGCGTTGTAACAACACCAACTGGTTTTAAAGAAGCGTATCAAAAATATATCGAACTCGGTTTCCCATCTTTATCTGCTGAAGAACAATACGGCGGTCAAGGCTTACCGGTTTCTTTAGGCAACATCATTTCAGAAATGGTGGGTACTTCGAACTGGGCATGGGGTATGTACCCTGGTCTATCTCATGGTGCTGTACGTACTTTAGAACACCACGGTTCTCAAGAACAAAAAGACACTTACCTTCCTAAACTTGTTTCAGGTGAATGGACTGGTACGATGTGCTTAACAGAATCTCATGCAGGTTCTGACTTAGGTATTATCCGCTCTAAAGCTGAACCACAAGCAGACGGTAGCTATGCAATTTCTGGCGAGAAAATCTTTATCTCTGCTGGTGAACACGACATGGCTGAAAATATCATCCATATCGTACTTGCTCGTCTTCCAGGTGCACCAAAAGGCACGAAAGGTATTTCATTATTCATCGTACCTAAATTCAATGTAAATGCTGATGGCTCAATTGGTGAGCGCAATGCGGTACGTTGTGGTTCGATTGAACACAAAATGGGTATCCATGGTAACGCGACTTGTGTCATCAACTTTGATAACGCAAAAGGCTTCTTGATTGGCCCTGAAAACCGCGGTCTAAACTGCATGTTCACATTCATGAACACTGCACGTATCGGTACTGCTGTACAAGGTCTTTCAGCTTCTGAAGGCGCTTTCCAAGGTGCACTTGCTTACGCAAAAGATCGTTTGGCAATGCGTTCACTTTCAGGCCCTAAAGCACCTGAAAAAGAAGCAGATCCAATTATCGTGCACCCTGCAGTGCGCAACATGCTGCTTACGCAAAAATCATTTGCTGAAGCTGGTCGTGCTCTGGTTTACTTATTGTCTTTCCATGCCGATATCGTGGAACAAGGTGCAACTGAAGAAGAACGTAAGTTCTCTGACAATATCTTGTCATTATTAACTCCAATTGCTAAAGCATTCTTGACTGAAACAGGTTCTGAATCTGCAAAACACGGTGTTCAAGTATTTGGTGGCCACGGCTTCATTTCAGAACACGGTATGGAGCAAATCGTACGTGATACACGTATCTCTTGCTTGTACGAAGGTACGACTGAAATTCAAGCAATTGACTTGTTAGGCCGTAAAGTATTGGGTACTCAAGGTGCAATGTTGAAAGACTTCACCAAGATCATCCATAAATTTGTTGAAGCTAACAAAGACAACGCTGCCATGAAAGAATTTGTTGAGCCGCTTGCTGCGCTAAACAAAGAATGGGGCGACTTAACCATGCAGATTGGTATGAAAGCAATGCAAAACCCTGAAGAAGTAGGTGCTGCTGCAGTCGATTACCTCTACTTCTCTGGTTATGTAACGCTTGCTTATTTATGGGCTCGCATGGCACTAGTTGCAAAAGAAACTTTAGCTGCAGGAACAACAGATGTTGATTTCTACAATGCAAAAGTAACGACTGCTCGCTTCTACTTCAAGAAAATCTTACCACGCGTTCGCTCTCATGTAGAAGTGATTGCAGGTGGCCTAGATCCTCTTATGGCATTGGATGCAGAACACTTTGCATTCTAATGTGAATATCTAAAACATATTCAAAAAATTGTACTCGTGAGTGCAGAAATAGAGAAAGGACGGTCATAGCATTGGCAGTCCTTTTTCTTTATAAATAGTCTCATAATTTTACTTTGGTCAATTTTCTCCACGCTTTATGTCGATACAAATTGCCCCAAGTCCACAGATTCAAACAATAAACAGGTGAACGAACATGCCAATTTATAATGCGCCGCTTGCAGATATGAAATTCATCTTAAATGATGTTTTTAAAGCAGAACAATTCTGGCAAAACAACGAAAATCTTGCTCACGTTGATGCTGCAACTGCAGAAGCCATTCTTGAAGAAATGGCAAAATTTGCGCAAAACGTCACTCATCCTTTAAACCGCACAGGTGATGAAGAAGGCGCAACCTATAGCAATGGCAATGTCACGACTCCTGCTGGTTTCAAAGAAGCATTTAAACAATATGCAGAAGGCGGCTGGATTGGTCTAGGCGCAGATGAAGAATGGGGCGGTCAAGGCATGCCGAAAATGCTGACTGTTCTGTCTGATGAAATGCTGTTTGCAACCAACCCATCATTCATGCTCTACCCGCTTCTTTCTGTTGGTGCAGGCATGGCGTTAAACAGCTATGCATCACAAGAGCAAAAAGAAACTTATTTGCCAAAAATGTATACAGGCGAATGGTCAGGCACGATGTGCTTAACTGAACCGCATGCAGGTACAGATTTAGGTATTATCAAAACTAAAGCTGAACGTAATGAAGACGGTACTTATAACATTACTGGTACGAAAATCTTCATCACTGGCGGTGACCATGACCTTTCTGAAAATATCATCCACTTAGTTTTAGCGAAAACGCCTGATGCGCCTGCGGGCTCACGCGGAATTTCACTATTCATCGTACCTAAATTCTTGGTGAATGCAGATGGTTCATTGGGAGAGCGTAATGCTGTAGGCCCTGGTTCTATTGAACATAAAATGGGGATCAAAGCGTCTGCAACATGTGTGATGAACTTTGATGGCGCGAAAGGCTACCTGGTTGGTAAAGAAAATGAAGGCCTTGCAGCGATGTTCGTCATGATGAACTACGAACGTCTGTCTATGGGTATTCAAGGCCTAGGTGCTTCTGAATTTGCTTATCAAAATGCAGCGCAATATGCGACTGATCGTTTACAAGGCCGTAGCGCTTCTGGCGTTCAATCGCCTGCAAAACCTGCAGACAGCATCTTAGTTCATGGTGATGTACGTCGTATGTTGCTGAACGCACGTGCCAACAATGAAGCATCTCGTGCATTTGCGGTTTATGTCGGTCAACAATTAGACATTACCAAGTTCTCTACTGACCCAGAAGCAGTCAAAGCAGCCAATAACCGTGTTGCGCTATTAACACCGATTGCGAAAGCGTATTTAACAGATACAGCTTTCCAAGCAACACTCGATGCGCAAATGGTCTTCGGTGGTCATGGCTTTATTCGTGAATGGGGTATGGAACAATGTATTCGTGACCTGCGTATCGCACAGATTTACGAAGGGACCAACGGCGTTCAATCTCAAGACTTAATTGGTCGTAAAACCATTAAGTGCAATGGTGAATTCATTGCTGAATATATCCAAGAAATCCGTGATTTTACAAACAACTTAGATGCTAGCTTGAACTACATTAAAGATGCAACATTAGATGCAGCAGCTGAAGTTGAAGCAGTGACTCAATATGTACTCGAAGCTGCTCGTGAAAACATTGAGTTCCCGAACTCAGCAGCCGTTGATTACCTACATGCTGTAGGCTTACTCAGCTTTGCCTATATGTTTGCCCGCATTGCAGATGCAGCAAAAGACAAAGATGGCGAGTTCTACCAAAACAAACTTGCACTGACTCTTTACTTCACGCAGCGTATTTTACCTGAATTGGCATTACGCATTGCTAAAGTAAAAGCAGGTTCTGAAGTGATCATGAACTTCTCTGAAGATTACTTTACCAACCAAGCTTAATTAAATACACAAAATCAAAAATGCCCGATTTATCGGGCATTTTTTACTTATTACTCTTCATACATAACCAATGAATAGGATTCTTTAAGCAAAAATAATAAACGTACCAACTTATTCATAATCTTCCAATTCCATTCGATATGTAAAACAAGGATGGAGCTGATCGTCTAGCATTGGAAATGTAGCCCAATGCGTTTTATCTTTATCTTGTTTAAATCCTGCCTTCATTAAGACATTTTGTGATGCTAGATGTTCCTCAGCACAAAACGATGAAACAACCTTCGTGACCTGATTCTGCTTTAAATACTTAATTCCCCCAATTAAAGCCTCAGTCATATAACCACAACCATGAAAATTCACCCCTAACCCAAAATGTATTTCCCCATGGTTGTCTTGATTGAAGAAATACAGTAAGCCCATCGCTAAATGCGTATCCTTATCACTAATCACCCATGCAAAATCAGGATTGTGTATCGACCAACAATGATCTGCCCACTTTTCTAAAACACTCTTAGTCTGTTGAATCGTTAAATGTGGCAACCGCTGCAGATAATGAGTAGCTTCTATATTCGAAAAATATGTATCAAATAATGAAATTTCATCTCCTAACTGATACTTTCTCAGGCATAAACGTTCCGTTTCAATCCTATTGGGCATGATTCTTTAGCCTATTATTTCATGGGATAAAAATTTTTGATCGACTCCGCCATGTCAGCATTCGACCTTTCCAAAGCTTTTGCCACATTCATCGCATCTATAGTGCTGCGATTTTGACTCACTTTAAACTTACCGATTATCGACTGAATATCGACTTCAATCGCTACAATTTTTTTCAGTTGTTCCGCAATAAAATCATTCGGTGCATCACCCATTTTCCATGGCACGGGTTGGCTAGCTTCATGTTGTCGAGTCAGCCGAGCCAAAACTCCTCGTAAATATTTTTCATCGTCAACTTTACGAATTGTGCCTTTGACATGTACCACGCGATAGTTCCATGTCGGCACAACGCGATGATGTTCCTGCTTTCCTTCATACCAGCTTGGCGAAATATATGCTTCGTCGGCATGAAAAATCACATAGGCTTGTGCTGACTGATTTAGCAATTCAAACATTGGATTGGCCTTGGCAATATGACCGCGCAATATGCCCAATTCGCCTGACTCAGCGTCATATTCTAGTGGTAAATGATTCACTTCCAACTCACCATTGGGTGCAGTCAGTATTACTGTCCCCAAAGCATACTTACGCATTAGATCAATCAGATCAGGCAGTTCATCATGTTGAAAATGCGTTGGTTGATACATCGTCGCTTCATTCTTATAGGACAAAATTTAAGCTCAAACTTAACATTAAAACCTTTATTAAACCTAAAAAATATTTTTGTCATATTCGCTTCATGTGCATGAAATTTGCTTGGTATTTAATGACTTGTTCTTCATTGAATATTCACGCAATTTACACAGGAGGAATATATATGACACACCGTGATCCTAAAGTAGAAAAAATCGAAGCCCTCCTCGACCGACTTGGCAATATTGCTGTAGAAGGTTTTCATTATCTTGCGCTGTTTGTCATCGGCTGTATGATTTTATGGTCTGCGGGTCATACCATTTTTGAAATTATTACGGTTAAACAATTCGCCACGATTGACGATATTTTATTATTGTTTATTTACCTTGAACTCGGTGCCATGGTCGGTATTTATTTTAAAACAAACCACATGCCGGTACGCTTCCTGATTTATATTGCCATTACTGCCCTGACCCGTTTGCTCATTTCGGACATTCAGCATGATCATAAAGCGGATATGGGCTTGGTCATTACTACAGGTTCGATCCTCATCCTTGCTGTGGCCATTTTGATTGTGCGCTATGCTTCTTGGACTTACCCTTCGGTTATTCGAGATAAGCATTCCGAGAAGCCTCTGCCTGAAGGAAAAACCCCTCGCCCACAAGATGATGAATTGGCTTAAACACTAAATCGTTCCCTCTCCTTTTAGGAGATGAGTAGCACTGCTACGCAAGGGAGAGGTTATAAACCTTATCGATTAGGCACCAGCACATAGCGACCATTTTCAAAGATCCAGTACATGCCACTTGGGGGTGCAGGTAAACCTAAACGCTGCCAATCACTGATAAACGTATAGGTCGAACTCGAAATACTAGCGCTGGCAGGATCGCCATTGACCCAACTATAGCTCTGCGAATTTTGAGTAATCGTGGTCGGCGCATTGTATTGAATACTAATGCCACTTTGTGGATACTGCGGATAAGGTCGATTTGGATATTGCGGATAAACCGGCAGGCGACTTGGATAATGAGGATAATGTTGAGGATAATTCGGCGCATGCTGCGGATAGCCAGGCCGATTCATCGACTGTGGGCGGTGTTGTGGCTTTGACGTATCTACACCTTGGTAATTTGCCCATTTGTTTTCCGCAAAAGTACTGGCTGAAGTCATTATCAGCATCACACCTGCCATTGCATAGAATAATGTTGCTTTCACTCAAGCTTTCCTTCACGGTATATAGATTAAGTATAAAACCCATTTTAGGAGAAAAAATGAATGAAAATCCATCAAATGCAAGAATTTGTTAATTTTCCGACCAAGCTGATCGCACCTTCATGCTAGCCTGTTTTTGATTGGATTATGCTAAGATTGATTTTATTTCGTAGTGGATCAAACGCTGTGTCTGAATTAAGTTTTGACCGACTTCATCAATTTTTTTCGAAAGTACCTAGTATCCAAGAAGCCTTAATCGACTCCTACGGCACCGATGGCAAAAATGCGTGGTGGTTTAAATTTCAAATTAATGTAGATCACCCTTTAGCATGGCAAACTGTTCAAGAATTGGGCCATGTATTGAACTATATTTCTAAAAATGAACGCTTACCGACTCAATTTTTACCGGTTTCTCCGCCACCATATATGAATGGCGAAGCAAAACAATTCTTGTCTTGGGTGATTCAATGTAACCACGCCGATTTTCCACCAGATGTCATCTGTGACTGGTTAGAAGCTCGTTTGCCACAACCAGTAGATGATGCCGATAAATGGAAAATCAAAACCGATATTAAAGAATTGGATCAAATGTCAGATAAAGATTTAGATCAAATCGTTCCGCCGAATCCTGTACCGAAGAATTAATAATTGCTGAATATACCTCTCCCTAACCCTCTCCTGAAATGAGAGGGAATTCCTTCCCCCTTTGGGGGAAGGTTAGGATGAGGGGAAAATTAAAAAGTAGATAATCCGCTCCATTCCATAAAGCGATACAACACATATTTCAAGGTCGATTCATCCGCATATTTACTATAATCGACACTCATTTGTTTACCATCCAGATTTGACCAAGCCGTATTAAAGTACTGTGATGCATCTTTAAAAACTTGCGCATTTTTCAGACCAATCACGCGCAAATCAGTTTCTAAATTATAATTTTTCAGGTTACGCGCTGTGAAATTGGCAGAACCTAAAATCATATCTGCCTGATAGGCTGTTCGTTTTAAAATCATCTTGCTATGGCACTGCTCACCTTGGGTATTACACCAACGTACATCAATACCGGCATCATGTAATTCAGAAGCAACAGGACGATTTGGAATACCATTTTTGGTTCGACCAAAGGCATCTTTGTTTGGATCGAGTAATACCCGAACTTTCACGCCACGTTCATGCGCAGCAATGAGTGCTTTGATAATTTTACGTTCTGACAAGTAGAACATAGCAATATCAATTTCAGTTCCAGCTTTCTTCGCACTATCAATTAAGTCGAGTGTGGCATCATAAATGGCTTTTTCAGTCAGCACTTGAACCTGTGGCTGAGTTTTCGCGGCTTCAACATCTTTAATCACGACAAATGGAATATTAGCTTTAGACATCATGCCTACGGCTTGCTCGGTCTTTAATAGATCAATTGCAGTCATTCCCTTTACAGTCAGGGCAACATTCGAATGTCGCGAACTACCATCATGCGGGTTCATTGAAGTGACTAAGCCTTTCCACCCATCTACGGTATCCACCACCAAAGTTTTTCGGTGATTGGCTTTAAAGTTAAACAGATCCATATAACTTCGAATCGTCACTTTCTCGGTTCCCAATGGGTTCGGTAACCAGCCTTGTTCAGGATTATTGCCAATATCTTGACAGCAGATATACCAAAAGCCTGACCATGCAGGATTGGATGCACGAAGCGGTACCAAATTGGTTTCGATTAACTCAATTCCACCTTGACGCAATTGACGATAATGTTCAGGTTGAATGCTGCCATATACCGAATTGACGGGGTCAGTAATCACAAAAATTTCCACTTGAGGAGATAGTCGACGCTTCAAAATCAGCGCATCGGTCAACTCCTGTGTTAATTGTTCATGTTTTAATTGAGAGTCACCAACTTGCGGATTAAAGAGAAACATATCCAACACAATGGTCGACTGTGCTTCCTCAATCATTTTCAGCATTTCTTTAAAAATGCGATGTTCCTGTTGCTGCTTTCCTTGCGCATCGATATAGGTTTCATCCACTAAAAAGTTCACTTCAGCATGGCGAAGTTTTCCCGTGTAGTTCAACCCTTCTGGGAGTGGCTTTAGCGTGTGATAGGTTGCCGATGCCAAATAACCTAAAACCAATAAACCCATGACCACGCCCACATAGCGACGACGTGACCAATTGAGCTTGTGATGTATTCGTTGAATGATGCGCATAAGAAAAAACCTAGTCTAATGCGCTCAGACTAGGTTTTATTCATTGATTTTTCAAGAGGATTTCTGTGACTTTACCTAGACTTACTTAGAGAAGTCTGTGCAAATTCAATTAGAAACCAAATTCAAGACCAACCGTAAAATTACGACCGACTTGTGGAATATTGGCAAGGAATGACGTATGAGAGTAAACATCTTCATCCAATAAATTATTGGCTTTGAAATAGACTCGATAATCATTTTGATCTTTCAATTGACCACTATAGGCCACACCCAAATTCACCATGTTGTAGCCATCTGTTTCACGCTCAAATGCAGTGATTTTGTCTTGTTTGAATACATGTGAATATTCTGCAAGACCTGACCAACCATCGGCAAAGTCAACATCGACCTTGGTTCCTAAGCGCCCTGCAGGCACACGTGGCGCATTTTCACCATCAATTTTGCCGCGTACATAATCACCAAAGACACTGAGTTTATACATATCATTAATGGCATAACCCACTTGAGCTTCCGCGCCATAGAACTTGGCTTTGTCTTGGGTGTAATCAACTAAGCGGAAGTTTTCAAAATTATCTTTGGTTGCGGCATAAATGTAGTTGTCATACCAGTTGTGGTACACATGAACGTGATAATCCAACTGATCTTTTTCATAATGGAAACCTAATTCGAGATTATTAGATTTTTCAACATCTAGATTTTCATTCCCACGTTCATAGGTATTGGTCGCAAAATGCTTGCCATCTGCATAGAGCTCTTGCGCCAATGGCAAACGCTCTTGATGAGAACCCACCAAGGATAATTTATAATTAGGTGCAAACGCCCAGTTCACAGCACCTGAGTAGGAAATACCATAATCGTCATAATCTTTTTGTGCAGAATCGATCTGAATTTTCTGCTGATCGACACGGGCGCCCAGCTCGACATGAAAATCACCAAATTGTTTATGTTCTAAACCAAATACACTCCATTTTTGGGTTTTATTTGGGTTCATCAATGACTCTTCGCCACTGATATTGAGCTTTTGCTGATTGTATTGTGCGCCTATCACCCCTTCCCAATCCGCAATCGGGTTATGCACCAACTCTAAACGGCCATCATAACCTTTACTTTTGAAGGTCGTTGCTGCGGTGTTACCTTCAATTTCATCATGTTTATAGTCCGTATAACTCGCATGCGCACGTAGTTTTTGGAATCCTGCAAACGGCTCAGCCAATTCAGTACGGAAATCATAGCGTTCTGACTTTAAGTCGACCCATGGGCCTGCGGCATCATGATCGTGATCATGTTCGTCATGCGCTGAATGATCATGCTCATCGGTATGCCCATGGTTATCATGACCATCACAGTGTAGATGGTCATTATGTGGATGACAGCTTTCATATTCATGACTATGACCCGGCAAGCCATATTGGTCTTGACGGTTGCTATAAGACAGTCCAGCAAAACCACGATCATGAATCCATGACGCACCTACACTGACATTTTGCCCTTCTGCAAAAGTATTACCGACTCGGCGTTCTTTTTCTAATTCACCATCATGATCATGAAAATAACTGGGTGCAATATAGTCATTGGCTTTACGCTTTGATCCCTCAACTCGCAGTGCAAAATTTTCTCCTAGCGCAGCAGTGATACCTGCACTTGCTAATTTTTCGTCACTACCTGAGTTATAACGTAGCCCAACCTGCCCCTCTAAACCATTTTCAGGCATCTGCGTTGGAATTTTTTGATCCGTCACATTGACCAAACCGCCAACTGTGCCTGCCGCGTATAACAGTGTTGATGGCCCACGGATGACTTCAATTTGTTTTGCCAAAATCGGATCAACCGTAACCGCATGGTCAGGAGATAAGGTCGAAACATCTGCAGTTTCTGAGGCATGTTCTAAGACTTTGACACGAGGACCATCTTGACCTCGCAGCACAGGACGACTTGAACCTGCACCAAACTGATTTGAATATACACCCGGCTGTCCGGCTAACGCATCACCAATTGTGACGCCACCTTGTGCAAGGGCTTTATGTTGAATGACATTATCGGCAACAGCAAAATCTGCCGCACTTTGGTTTAAAGGATGGACCTGAACATTAATGGCTTCGAGCTTTTGTACCTGTTGTTCTGGATCATCGGCATAAAGGTTGGGTGCAATCACTGCAAAAATCGAAACAGTTATTAAATTCTTATGAAAAGACATGTTGGAGAGACTCAAATCAGGCTATTTTTGAATAATGTTATAATATAACATTTCATTCATTTTGCAATAAAAAACATTCTAATCTGCCCAAATCATATACACTCATCTATACCACATTGTATTTATTCATATATTTATTTTAGTTCAATGCCTTTTACCATATCCCATGCTGTACTCGCACCGCCTATTTCCAAGTTAAGCGGAAACCGCCTGCCTATTGCAGCACTCGCAATTGGTAGCATGGTGCCGGATTTATTCCGTTTATTTACTAATGCTGACTACAATGGATCCCATCAATGGTCGGGGTTAATTTTTCCAAACTTAATCCTAGGTTTGCTGTTTTGTGTGCTGTGGTATGTGCTCTATCGCCCGATGTTATTTGCTTTTTTTGGTTTAAATAAGCCGCTGAATCTACAGAATTTCAATAAATTTTGCGGATTTATACTCAGCCTTATCCTCGCACTCATCATTGGAACATCGACGCATATTGTTTGGGATGGCTTGACCCATGTTGACTTTCGTACCTTTGCATTTAAGGATCTATTGAGTCTACCGATTCAATTTTTTGGTCATTCATATCCCCTACATCGCGTGTTGCAAATTGGATTATCTGGCTTGGCACTCCCCGTTTTGGCATGGATGATTTATCGTCATCATCTTCACTATCGAAGTACTGTAAACGTCCCCACAACCATCAAAGTCTATGTATATGGTTTAGCGGCCCTGTCTTTAGCTGCGGGAATCGCTAGTTATTTTTATTTTGCTGACAGTATTTATTCAGATGCATTTGTGCATGACTTGTATGCCTATGTCGGCAAAGCCATTAATTATTTTTTCCGTGCATTCCTAAGTACTTTTAGTTTGGGATGTCTTATTTTCCTGTCATTAAAATCAACAACGAATATTTTCTCAAAAACAACCTCATAAATCGTTTCAGAATCTCTCAATGCAAGGATTTTTGTTCTATAAAGCCGAAGTCCTTGTGACAAAATAGCCAAAAAGAGGCATAATCCTCTATTCGAATAAAAGCGGTGCGCTGTTTACGTATTCGCTGACCTTAACCCATATAGTTGGATTTCTAACGCTATGATGCGAACTCATTACTGCGGTTCTTTAACCGAAGCTCAAATTGACCAAACCGTTACCTTATGCGGTTGGGTTCACCGTCGCCGTGACCACGGTGGTGTAATCTTCCTTGACATGCGTGACCGTGATGGTCTTGTTCAAGTGGTTATTGACCCAGATACTCCTGAAGCATTCGCAACTGCGGACAAAGCACGTTCAGAATTCGTATTAAAAATTACAGGCCGTGTACGTCGTCGTTACGCAGGTACTGAAAACGCGAATATGACTAGCGGTCAAATCGAAGTTCTTGGTAAAGAAATCGAAGTGCTTGCTGGTTCAGAAACTCCGCCATTCCCATTGAATGACGACAACACAAATATTTCTGAAGAAGTACGTTTGAAATATCGTTTCTTGGATATCCGTCGTCCAGAAATGTTAGATCGTCTTCGTTTCCGTTCTAAATTGACTAACCTAATTCGTAACTACTTCGAAGAAAATGGTTTCTTAGACGTGGAAACACCGATTTTGACTCGTGCGACTCCTGAAGGTGCGCGTGACTATTTAGTACCAAGTCGTGTTTCTAACGGTAGCTTCTACGCACTTCCACAATCTCCACAATTGTTCAAACAGTTGTTAATGGTTGGCGGTATCGATCGTTACTACCAAATTGCTAAATGTTTCCGTGATGAAGACTTACGTGCTGACCGTCAGCCTGAATTCACACAAATCGACGTTGAAACATCGTTCATGAGTGACGATGACATCATAGATTTAATGGAACGTTTAACGGTTAAGATGTTCAAAGAACTTCTAAACGTTGAATTCAACAAATTCCCTCGCATGACTTATGCAGATGCAATGCGTGACTATGCATCTGACAAACCTGACTTACGTATTCCTTTGAAACTCGTTGATGTTGCAGACATGATGCAAGACGTTGAGTTCAAAGTATTCGCAGGTCCTGCAAAAGATCCTAAAGGCCGTATTGTTGCGCTTCGCGTACCAGGTGCTGGCGCGCTTCCACGTAGCCAAATCGACGAATACACTAAATTCGTTGGCATTTATGGCGCGAAAGGTTTGGCTTACATTAAAGTCAACGAGCTTGAAAAAGGTATTGAAGGTCTTCAATCTCCAATCGTTAAATTCATCGAGCCAATCGTGCTTGATCTATTGAAACGTGTTGGTGCTGAAAATGGTGACATCGTGTTCTTTGGTGCGGACAAAGCGAAAATCGTAAATGATGCGATGGGTGCTTTACGTATTAAAATCGGTCACGACATGAAACTTGCAACTTGTGAGTGGGCGCCACTTTGGGTTGTTGACTTCCCAATGTTCGAAGAAACTGATGACGGTAAATGGACGTCTGTTCACCACCCATTCACGCTGCCAAAATCAAGCGTTGAAGAAGTGAAGAACAACCCAGGTGCTGCACTTTCTGTTGCTTACGATATGGTATTGAACGGTACTGAAATCGGTGGTGGTTCATTACGTATCTTCAATCTAGAAATGCAAAAAGCGATCTTTGAAGCGCTTGGTATTTCTGAAGAAGAAGCAGAAGAGAAATTCAGCTTCTTGCTTAATGCCTTGAAATTCGGTGCGCCTCCTCACGGTGGTTTGGCATTCGGTCTTGACCGTTTAGTGATGTTGATGACTGGTGCATCTTCAATCCGTGACGTGATTGCATTCCCGAAAACTAAGACTGCGGAATGTCCACTGACTCAAGCGCCTGCGCCAGTTGAAGCAACACAATTGCGTGACCTAGGTATTCGTTTACGCGAAAAACCTAAAGCTGAAGAATCTAAATAATCTTACATTTTTAGATTTAGATTTAAAGGTTTAAAAAAACCCTGCTCAATGCAGGGTTTTTTATTTCGATCAACAAAAGGTCGTTGAAAACCTACAAAACATAAATTAAAGATTTGATTGACTTTGCTAATATCAAAATGATTCAACTGCGTTATGATGTTGCACTACATCCTTTGGGCAATGGATAGCTCAATTTTCCACTTCCAATTATTTTGTTTTTAGATTCAGATCTTTTTGTACTTTTCACTGAATAAGTCCGGTCTCTTGGCAAAATTTATTTTATCCCATGCTGTCAATTTTGAGACCTTGTGATTCATGTACTTTATATTCAAAATCATTGCACTATTGCCACTTTGGCTGTTACAAAAATTGGCTTTGATGATCGCGTTTATTCTTAATCTATTTACTTCATCTATCAAACGTATCACTAGTATCAATATTCAACGGGCCTACCCAAACTTGTCCGAGACAGCGCGGAGACAGCTCGTCAGTCAAAGTATCCGCAGCCAATGCCTGACCTATATTGAATTTATTAAATGTTGGGGCATGCCGCCGAGTTATAGCCTGAGCTTACTGAAAAATATTTATGGTGAAAATATCCTCACGGAAGCACTGGCAAATAAAAAAGGTGTGATCGTGGTGGTTCCCCATTTTGGCTGCTGGGAACTACTCAATGCATGGCTGAACTTGTATACAGAACCGATGATTATGTATAAACCGAATAAAAATAAAGGGATTAATCGGTATCTATTAGAAGCACGAGAGAAGTTTAATGCAACCTTAGTCCCGACAGATGAAACTGGGATCCGTGCCATATTTAAACATTTGAAACAAAGCGGCTTAACAGTGATTTTACCTGATCATTTACCGAAGCCTTCAGGCGGTATTTATTCCAATTTTTTTGGGCAAAATACTTTATCGATCACACTTGTTTCAAAACTTGCTGCAAAAACCCAATGCAATGTCATTGGATTAAGTTGTATCCGACAACCTAACCTACAGTACTTTGATGTGCATTGCCAAACTTTATCAGACGAGATTTTATCTAAAGACTTACAATCCTCTGTCGACACCCTCAACATCGCGATGCAAGACATCATTAACCAAGCACCAGAACAGTATATCTGGTCTTATAAGCGCTTTCGGGTCTGCTTTGGCAATATCAATATATACCGCAAATAAAGGTGATCTAAGAACATCTCAACCTTTAGAGTTGTGTTCCACAGGCTTGAATTAATCTTATTCAATTGAGATCGATTATCGACAGTGGCATAATAGCCTCAATTTCCACTTTAAGTGATTCTCCTATGGCTATGCGTCCTGAAGTCCGTCGTCGTGCAATCGTATTGATTGTTTTTTCTGTCGTACAATGGTTGTTCATGCGCTACATTTTAGCCAATGAATTATTCAACTTAACCACCTATAACCGAATCGTTTTATTCTGTGTCAGCAGCCTTGCGGGTGCTTTATTAATCTTTGTCGGTTTGATTTATATGGTGTTGAAAGGTAATGCGGATAAAGAATAATTTAAATTAGGCTACTCATTCAAAATAATGGTATTACACTTGAACTTGACATATTTACGACTAATTAAAAAAGCTCCCAAATTCTTTAAGAAACTTGGGTTAAATTCTTTAGAAAAATCAGCTCAAAAATACTATCAAAAGTCGTTACTTCAATATTTATATGAACAGAATGGATACCTATTTGTAGACGCTATAAATCAGTCTACAAACTCATCTTCCGATATAGTCTGGGTATGTTGGCTCCAAGGTATAGAAAGTGCCCCTCCACTTGTCAAAACATGTATTAATTCTATAAAGCAATACAATAGCAATGTATGCCTAATAGATATTAATAATTATAAAAAATATGTAGATATTCCTAATTTCATTATTGATAAGCTCAATAAGAAAATTATCACTCCAACTCATTTTTCAGATATTTTAAGATTTGCATTATTAGCTAAACATGGTGGCACATGGATAGATGCTACCTATTTAATTCTAAACAAAGTACCTAAACAAATGTTAATGAATGATTTCTTTACCCTTTCTAGTAATCATTCTACATTTAAACAGTGGATTCCGGAGGGAAAATGGTCTGGTAATTTTATAAAATTTAGTCCTGGTGACTCAACGCCAAAAATCATTTTTCAATGTTTTTTAAACTATTGGGAAAACAATGATTATTTAATTGACTATTTTTTAATTGATTATTTAATAAAACTCAATTATTTAAACAATCTCACATTTAAACAACAAGTCGATAATAACGCTCCTGAGGCCGATAACATCTTCTTACTTGCAGAAATACTTTTCGAACCTATCACGCCTACAAATAATTATCGATTAGAACAAGACAGTATAAAAATTTATAAGCTTTCTCATAGAGTTGATACCCTATCACAGAGTATCAACAGCACATATTACGAGAAATATATATTAAACAAATAATAGACCTCTTGCGAAAGTATAGTTTTATCTAATTTTTGAATTGGCTAAAGCCTCATAAAATATAGCTTTTGGCTGCTTAAAATGTGACTAACGCAAGAAGTCTAATATTATTTCATTACGACATCAATTTCACTTACTTTTATTTCATTATTATGATGCAATAAAAACACATTAAATAATCGCTCAGACAAAAAACCAAATATTCTTTTTTGATATGAATTATAAGAAGAAATATCTAATTCTTTTTCAAGCTCAAATAAAATTTTAAACATCCAATTACAGTATTTTTCTAACCAAATTTTATGCATGACAAACATATTGAATAAAGATATTCCTTTAATCGAATTACTCAAACAATCAAATGCCTTAATATATTCAGGACTATTCTTCTCAATTATTTGACGTAATAACATAAAGTCAGCCAGATAGTGATCTTTTTCATAATGTTCTTTAACGCTAATAGCTTTTTTTGAAAATCGTAATCCAAAAAATTTTTTAACTTTAAAGAACTGATTTCTCTTTGCGACCCAAATATGATTTTCAGCTAATTGGCTAATATCATTTGTTGTTAGTAGCTCACCTTGTTGATTCACAAAATAACGTCGATAATGTACTAATCCTAATATTTTTGCCTCAGAATTTTTCCACATCCAATACAAAGCTGTTAATTCACAAAATGAAGCGTTAAGGTGAGATATATGATCTCCAGTATTATCACCGATAATACCTAGATCTAATAATGAGTTTTCCTTTCCCACATGAATCGGAATATAAGGCTCTATACATGGAAAATCATATGCTTTGTGCGTTGCGATGTAGACCTCATGTTTCATCAGGAAATACCCTCCTGATGGTAAAAACTTTCAATCAGTTTTCCTTGTACGATATCTTTAAGCATTTTTTTTGACAAATCTAAAGCCTCTCTTATTGTTACATCCATATCCATATAACGATAAGTTGCTAAACGTCCTGCAAATGTTACTCCTCGCTCATCCCGAGCAAGCTTTATATATTCATCTAAGATTTTTTTGTCATCAACCAATCTAATAGGATAATAAGGAATATCTTTTTCTGTGCATGCTCGACTATATTCTTTAAAATAAATAGTTCGATGATGTTCTTCCCAAGGTGTAAAGTGCTTGTGCTCTGAAATACGTGTAAATGGAACCTCTTCATTTCCATAATTCATTACTGCAGTACCTTGAAAATCTCCTTCCGCCTCAAACTTAATAAAATCTAGAGTTCTATAACCTAAATGACCTTTTTTGTAATCAAACCACTCATCAAGCTTGCCCGTCCAAATGATATGATCAAATTCATTTTTTAATAAAGCATCGAATTTTGTAGTAAGTTTAATAGCAATATTTTCATGCGATAAAATATTTTGCACTAAATAAGTATAACCATCTCGAGGCATACCCTGATATTTATGTGAAAAGTAATTATCATCATAATTAAAACGAATAGGCAAACGCTTTAGAATACTGGCAGGCAAACTACTCGGTTCACATCCCCATTGTTTTTTAGTATAACCTTTAAAAAAAGACTCATATAAATCTTTACCAATAAACTTTAAAGCTTGCTCCTCAAAGTTTTTGGGTTCTTGGATATCATCTGATGCAATTGATTTAATCCAATCCTTTGCCTCTTGAGGGTTCATACTTTTTTTATAAAATTGATTAATCGTATGTAAATTAATTGGTAACGAATATACTTCATTATTATATGTTGTTTTCACACGATTAATGTAAGGAACAAATTCACCAAACTTATTAATATATTTCCATACTAGTTCATCACTTGTATGGAAAATATGTGGCCCATAGACATGCTCCATGATCCCTGTATTCTCGTCTCGTAAAGTATGACAATTTCCAGCAATATGAGAACGCTGATCAATCACCGTGATTTGATGTCCGTGTTGGGCCAACTCTCTGGCAATAACAGCACCTGTAAAACCAGCTCCAACTATAAGAAAATTCATTATTTACTCTATCAATCTAAAGGTTTACGCAACTCTATATTTAAAAAACAGTTGAAATTTAAGACTTTGCTCTTAAACTATTAAAATACTCAACCACTTCTGAAATAAACTTATTATGCTCTTTCGCAATTTGTTCAAAGCAATAAATATTTAATGCTTCTTGTTTTGCATTTTGTGCAATTTCTAATGCTTCATCTGGATGATTTATCAGATATTCAATACCATTAGCCAAGTCTTCAGGATCTCCAACTTTACTAACCCAAGCATTTTCACGATGCTTACATACTTGCATAGGTCCAATATGATCACTACTCAATACGATCTTTCCCCAGCCAAATGCATCTAAAATACCGAGTGGTTGAATATCAGTTAATGAGGTAATCGCCATCATATCTGCTTGATGATAAATCTCGACTTTTTGTTGAGCATCTACCCAGCCAGGAAATTTTACTAGATGTTCAATTCCGAAGCTCTTTACCATTTCTTGATATTCTTGTTTATTCTCGCCATCACCAGCAAGAATAGCATTTATAGATATTCCTCTTTTATTAAGTATATGAATAGCTTCAATTACAACATGAACTCCCTTATTTGGAATCATTCGTGTCAGCATGCCAATAGTTGGTGGAGATTTCAAAGGAGATGGAAGTGCTGGCTCATCAGGTAAATGCATAAGATTTGAAATGACACGATGCATTTTATGTTCATCTTGCTCCTTAGTGAGCCTTGATTTAACTAAATCCTGAATATAAGGAGTAATATGAATAAATGCATCTGCACGCACTGTCCGTTTCACATTATGACTATGATTAACTGCAATAACAGGAATTTTCTTTTCCATACCAATCATAGCATTCTTGAAAAGCCATACCGCTTTTCCACTATGAGCGATTACAGCATCCGGTTGTTGCTGTTGGATAAAATTTCGAACCTTCATGGCAGCAATAATGCTATAGAATCCAGTATTTGGAATTACATGAATAGGACGTTGACCACTGCTTAAATGTTTATTTTCCTCACCGCGCAATAGAACAACTTCATGTCCTCCTATCTGCTCTAAGGTATCGGCAATATTCAACATAGCTTGCCATCTACCGCCAGTTGCATCACCATATACAGTATTAATAATCTTCAATTTTTTCAAAATATAACCTTAAAACAATTTAAGCAGTGACCCTTTATCTCAATATTCTAATATTTTAAACTTATTTAATCTATTCCCCTTTCTTAAATTCCACACCCTTAGCTCATAACTAGCAGTTCTGACAAATTTAATGAATTTTGCTACCATACCAAATAAATAGATCAAACTTTCAAATATTATGAAAAGCAAACCTAGCCTTGCAGTTCTCCTGATTCATGACCAACGTGCTGGACATTTAAATCCTAGCCTTGGCGTATATGACTGCCTAGAAACCGCTTATTCAACAACTTTATATAAAATAGTTACACCCACCTTAAAAAAGTGGCAAATCAGCCTCTTAAAAAAAATTAGTTGGTATCCGCGTTTATTCGACTTATTTGCTGCTTTATTTTTTAAAAATTTTATTTTAAATCATGATATTAACTGCATTATTTGCTCTGGAATGCCCAACCTAATCTATGGCATTTTTGTAAGCCGTAGTTTAAAAGTTTCTCTATTTTATGCAGGTGACTTACGTAAGGTAAACAGCAAACTAGTCAGCTGCACAATTACTGCACTCCCACAAAACACGCTGTCAGATCAAGTTGTACTAACAACACCACCTGTTAAAAAAGAGTTTTTTAACATGCAACATGATCAACTCGATCAAACAACAGCTTTACTCGTTTTAGGTGGGGCTACAGATGAACACCCTTTTACTTATACAGATTTTGAAAAAATCATTAATAACTTCATTCTATTTTGTAGAAACAATCAACTTAAAGGCTTAATTACCAACTCACGCCGCACACCAAATCTAAGTACATTTTTGAATAAAACCGATATTCCTAAAAATATCCAATTACATTTTATCCATACTGAAAAAGCTTTGTCTCTCATTCAGCTTATTCAACAAGCCACTTATATTTTTGTCACAGAAGATAGCACTTCTATGCTTGCTGAAACTATCCAAAGTGGACGTTTTGTCAGTTCCATATATAGCCCCAAGTCTATTTTAGAACCTTTAAATAAGAAATATATTGAAGCTCAACTCATGCAGCGACAAAAGCTTGAAGAAATCTTTCAGTATCCAAGTATTAGAAATACCCAAGATTTAAACTCATCAACCCCAATTACCCAAGCTTTTAAACGTAATTTAGGATATTAAAATGATTTCAGTCATCCTCACTCATTACAATAAAGGCCTATTACTCAATAGAACCATTGAATCACTACAACCTCAAAATGAAAATTTACACGAAATTATTGTGGTAGATGACTGTTCTACAGACCCAGAATGGTGCAAAAACAGTAAATATCTACTAGATACTTACCCTAAAATTAAAATCATTCAAAATACAGATAATAAAGGCCCAGCTGTTCGTTTAAATCAAGGTGCATTTTCTGCAACAGGTGATTATCTATTTTTTATGGATGCTGATGATGTTTTAGCACCTAATCGTCTCAATATGTTTTTAGAAGAAATGCAAAAGCAAAATGCCGATTTATGTTATGCAGAAAAAGTAAAAATTCACGATCTGAATGAAATTCAGAAGCATACTCTTGCAACATGGCAATTTAGCACCACACCTTTAAATTACGTACTTGAAAATAATATTATGCAGATGTGCGTTATGTGTACACGTGACTTATTTAAAAAATCTAAAGG
The DNA here is from genome assembly GCF_013419295.1 of Acinetobacter sp. YH12094. Lineage (NCBI taxonomy): Bacteria > Pseudomonadati > Pseudomonadota > Gammaproteobacteria > Moraxellales > Moraxellaceae > Acinetobacter > Acinetobacter sp. YH12094. Next base: position 9,607 of record NZ_VPAK01000017.1, on the reverse strand, counting down.
TTGCAATGAAAATATATTTATTCAAGATGAATCACTAGCTTTAAACTTAGCTAAATATTCAAAAAAAATAATTTCTAGTGGCTTACATAGTGTTTTTGTTATTTTAGATGAAGCCGAAACAAAATCTATCCGTGGAGAAAACCGTCTATCTCGCCATCTAGAGCAACAACACCATGATATGTTCTTCACAATTGATGATTTTATCCAAGATTACCCAGATATTACTGAACAAAATAAAAAACTACTGATCAAAAAAGCGATTTCAACCTATTGGAAAAGTATACGCCATACACCACAGAAAAATTTTACAGACTTTCTTATTTATTTAGCTGCGCGCATTGATCCAATTCAAACGTGGGACAAACACCACATGAAACTCACTAGCTATTTCAATCAATTAAATCATGTAAGGAAAATTAATAGCAGGGAGAGCAATTAAGCTCTTTTCCCTAATTTCATCCGCAACTTCACAGCAAACATTGAATCTTTTCCACTAATTTTAATCCGTTGTAATTGCATGAAATCTAGTGAGGTTTCATCAATCCCCTCTTTGGTGGTCACAGCATTGCTATAACCTGCTTCCTTTGCCATACGTACGTCACGGTCCGAATAAATACCAAATGGATAGGCAAAACTACTCACAGACGTATCAATTAACTGCTCTAATTGTTTTTTAGATTCTGTAAGTTCAAATAAGCATGCTGCATCATCCAATTTATCCAAATTGGCATGAGTCAAAGTATGAGAACCAATTTCAACCCAACCACTCTGTGCCAACTGCTTTATTTGCTCATCACTTAATTTCGGCTCACGCGCTAACTCACCGCTATTATGATGGGCTTTTTTGTAGGTTGACCAATCACGGTTATGGCGATCAACCACTACATAAATCGTCGCTTTGGCTTGATATTTTTCTAAAATTGGATAAGCATTTTCCAAGTTATCTAAATAGCCGTCATCAAAGGTAATTGCTACAGTTTTTTTAGGATGCTGCCCCCAATTTTGCTGCAACTCATGCATTGTGACAAAATGAAAACCCTCAGCTTTCATCCAAGCCACTTGCTTCTCAAACTCTTCAGGTTTAACCCGCAACTTATTAAATTTTGCACCATCGATATGCTCAGACACCATGTGATACATTAAAATACGCGGTCTTTTCCAATCTACAGCGGGCTTCCACCAAGCATATTTATAACTCCACGCGAGTAAAATCATGAGTGTAAAAATACAAATATAAATCACAATATGGACCAAACCAAAGTTCCTTTCCAAATAGTGCCACAGTCCTCTTCATAAGAAAAGAAAAGTTCTCAAATTGAGCGAGCCGTATTGTGTATTTAAAATTCCATTAAAAAACTGAATTCTATATTGAATAGAAATCAGTTTTTAAGTCCCTTTTAAATTGAGTGCTGCCTTATTGTGAACATAAGCCTTTGGCTTCTTTAGCGTTTACTTCTGTAAATTTACTAGAGCTATCCAGCGGTAAATTAATATTAATAAAAATTTGATCGTTATTTTCATTTGGATTAATAATTTTACGTCCAAATGAAGCAGCAACAATTTTACCCAATTCATAATTTGTCATATAACAATTTGAATATTGAAGATCATCTACCCATTTTTCAGCACCGTTGACCCCAAACATCAGAATTGGCACAGCAGCGGACTGCAAAATTGGAGTTCCATGCCCCCATAAACTATTCTCACCAAATAACTCACCATGATCTGATGTATAGAAAATAAGCGTTGGCTTAGAACTCACTCTTTGAGCTGAGGCTCTCAAGGCTTTAAAAAAATCATCTTGAAAATGCATTGAGTTATCATAAGTATCAACTAATTTTGAAAACTCATCTTTATTGCCTGTATAAAAATTATAAGCCTGCGGGTAGTTTTCTTCATATGCAAAATGACTATTACGCTGGTGCAGAACCATAAAATATGGCGTTTTCGCTAAAGCCTCTTTCTTCTTTTCCATCAACTCTATTAATCGCATATCAGTTGTATTCTCTGGCATTTCTTTAGAGAAAACATCATGAAATTGATTAATATCTTTCATGTTTACTAAAGATGCGAGAACGCCAGATTTTTGATTAGATAGGTATAAGGTATTGCGGCCAGTCTCTTTAGCAAGCGTAAATAAATTTGTTTGCATGGATAATAACTGCTCAGCATTATCTGGTTCATAAATAACATTAAGCAAAAGTGGAACACCTATACGTGTAGAAAAACCTCGACTGATGCCATAAAAATATTTAAATCCTGATTGCCCATTAAGTGAGCTCAAAAATGGGGTGGTTTGCCTTTCATAACCATATAAGCCCAAATGTTTAAATGCAGTACTTTCACCAACGACCACAATCACATTAAAGTCTTGCACTGTATCAATATTTTCAACACTGTATTTTGAATATACTTTTTTAGCTTCAGGTTCTGAAAATAAAGATTTACTGCTTCCAATTAAAAAGCTGGAAATACAATTAATGGTATTTCTCACAACTGGGTAATGTAGATTATTTTCAAAGACTTTTCCCTTTAAGGCTGGAACCATAAGTCCCATTAAACCTAATACGGCAACCATAAAAAAGAGGTATTTTTTATATCCTGCTTCTTTATTGTTTACATATTTCAAAATATAAATAGTATTTAAAACAATCAGCAGTAAATATAGACACAGCGGAATAAAGAAAATTTTTATTCCACCAGACAATCCTCCCATAATATCGGCAAATTCATAAAAAAATTGACTAATATCATAAGGCATTAATAAACGGCCAAAATAGGTCAAAAAAACAATATTGGAACCAATAATGTAAATAATAAAGTTAGTTACAATTAAGGAAAAAGTTTTATACCCAGATAATAAACAGAGATAAAATAAAATGAAAACTAATAAGTAACTTTCAACATATTTTGATAACTCAATACTTACTACGCCATTCTTTGTTAAAAAGTATTCTGCCCCCCCCAAAAAAAGCACTAAAAAAAATGTATAAAAAAAGTGAATTACACTCTTTTTATGTAGAAGCAATGTCATTCCTATCTCCAATAATGTTCTTGTATCAGGACTTGCTGCTATTTTCCTTAGATACAAATTTTGAACGCCACTGTACTTAAGTTACGGCTTTTTTTCCATCATTTATTTTATTGATATTGTTCAAAAAAAGCGTAAGCCTTAGTCACTGCATTTTAGTATCTTAATTTATCAAGATGTTTATATTAAAGAATCTGTTCTTTATTTGAATATTTCAACTGCAACTCGAGTTGCTTCAGCAAAATATTGTGGTTGAGCTAACTTAGACAAGGCAGTAAAATAAGTAATATACTGTTGATGAAAAAGGTGATCGACAGATGTTGTAATTCGATCATGTCTGAGTCGATCCACTTCAATCACCCCGACTTTACAACCCGCGGTGAGTGCCTCGTAAATCATTGAAACACTATCTTCAGTTACCCAAACCGCTTCAGCTTTTTGCATTTCTTCGAAAATCCAACCTTGCGGAGTGACTTCAACTGGGAAAATCTGTACTTTTTCAATATTCTTTAACTGTTTTAATTCTGCTAAAAACGCTTGTGGTGTGCGCCGTGAAGTGGTCAAAATGATTTGTGAATTTGGATTCTGCTCGACTATCTGTTCAATTGCATGAAGTACTTTAGCTGCATTCCACTGATGGCGTTTTGAAGAGCCACCCAAAGCGATCAAGATTCGACCATGCTGATGCCGCTCTTCATTTACAATAGGATTTAACGCACCTTGTGTGGTTAGTACTTTATTAGATGCCTGAATACCATCGTGCTGTGGAATCACCGCATAATCAAAGCATGCAAACGGCAAGCTTGGCTTCATTAAAATAATGGTTTTGGCTTTGTTATACACTTTGCCTAACAGCCATACCCTAAAATGCGTATGGCTGCCGACGCCAAAAATATAGGTTGGCTCGTGTTCTACGGCATGAAGCTGATGGCTAAATAGCGCAGAAATAAGTGTCACTATAGGCAAATCATCAATTGAAATTTCTTGAAATGTGACTGCTTCCTGAGATTGGCGCTGCATGGCCTTAAATAAACCTAGAGCCTGTGAGCGATGTCCTGCTTTACCATCACTGACATAAACAATATGCATAGTCACGTTCCAAAAAATTCAATATCTTCAAGCTAATAAAAAAGGCGAAACTTAGTTTCGCCTTTTCATCTTAACCGATCAGCTTATTTTACGTAAGTTAACCAGTGCGCATATTTAGGGTCTTTACCCTGAACCGCATTAAAGAATGCAGTTTGGATTTGCTCAGTGATTGGACCACGACAACCTTCACCAATTTGACGGTCATCATATTCACGGATTGGCGTCACTTCAGCAGCTGTACCTGTGAAGAATGCTTCATCTGCGATATAGAATTCGTCACGTGTAATACGACGTTCAACCACTTCAAAACCAAGGTCTTTCGCAATCGTAATAATGGTTTGACGGGTAATACCATCAAGTGCACCACCCGCGATGTCAGGAGTATGAATCACGCCATCACGAACTAAGAATACATTTTCGCCTGAACCTTGACATACATAACCTTGTGGGTCGAGTAACATTGCTTCGTCATAGCCAGCATGTGCCACTTCTTGGTGTGCAAGAATTGACAAAGTATAGTTACCAGATGCTTTTGCTTTACACATGGTCACGTTTGGATGATGGTGCGTAAATGAAGACGTTTTAACACGAATACCCTTCGCCATCGCTTCATCACCAAGGTAAGCACCCCAGCTCCATGCAGCAACAACGGCATGAATTGTATTGTCAGTTGCTGCAATACCTAATTTTTCTGAACCAATAAAAATAATTGGGCGTAAATAGCAAGAAGCCAATTTATTTTCACGAACCACATCAATTTGAGCTTGTTCTAATGCTGCATGATCAAATGGGACTTTCATTTGATAAATTTTTGCAGAATTTAATAAACGCTTAGTGTGTTCTTTTAAACGGAAAATAGCCGTTCCATTCGGAGTTTCATAAGCACGGACGCCTTCAAACACACCCATGCTGTAATGCAATGTATGTGTTAATACGTGAGTTTTCGCCTCACGCCAGTCAACCAATTGTCCATCTTGCCAAATAAAACCATCACGATCAGCCAAGTTCATGGCACACACTCCAAATTTTTATACACAGTCATTTTTATCCAATGCAAACGTTGCAGTTGGATCAATTAATCTTTGCCATAGCTTGCAAACGACCACTCGGGTATCGTGCCAATCGTCAGCTGAAACTTGCATGGATTGATTCGCAAGTGCTAAACGGTGGCTCTCGGCTCGTTCACGGAGATAAGCTTGAATCAATGCTGTCGCATCGGCGCTGGATAAGCAATCCGTTCTTGCGGCATCCTCAAGGATTCGTACGTTGTCAGAGTAATGGGCGAGATCGGGATTCGACCCACTCCATGCTAATACTGCATACTGTGCCATAAATTCGATGTCAACGATACCACCTGCATCTTGTTTTAAATGAAAAATTCCATCTTTTTGCTGCTCTTTAGAAGAACCTAGATGGTCTTTCATTTTTTGGCGCATTTTTAGCACTTCTGCACGAACATTGTTCTCATCTCGTGGCTGAGTCAAAATATTGCAGCGCAAGTTTTCAATTTCAATCCGTAAACTGTGCTCACCTGCAATCGTTCTGGCACGTACTAAAGCTTGATGCTCCCAGACCCAAGCATTTTTATGTTGATATTGCTCAAAGGCTTTTAAGCTGGTCACCAATAAACCCGCCTCTCCCGAAGGTCGTAAACGTGTATCCACCTCATACACTCGACCATCTAGGGTTTGCGTGGTCATTAAGGACATAAATTTTTGTGCCACCCGCATGGCAAATTCAAAGCCACTAATTGGTTTCTGTCCATCGGTATCCACTTGTTCGTCCATATAGTGAATAAACACCAAATCCAAGTCCGAACCATAACCCAGCTCGATGCCACCCACCTTGCCATAGCCAATTACCGCGAAAGCCGTGTGATCAATCGAACAACGCTGCCCTTCTGCATCGATTGGATAGCCATGTTTTTTGGCAACAATTTGATATGCCAAATGCAAGGTTGCATTCACCGACACTTCAGCAATATCGGTCAATGCATCCGACACTTTCATCAACGGACTTTCTGCCAAAACATCACTAGCAGCTACTGCTAAGACATTGGATTTTTTAAATAATCGAAGAACACGCATTTGGTCTTCGACTTGATCAATTTCAATTCGAAGCAGTTGTTGACGTAGAGAGTCTTCTAAATCTTTACGCTTTGGCAGCTCAAAATCCATCGATAAAAACTCGTCCAACAGCACGGGATAATGCGTCAATTCTTCGCAGATCCAAGGACTCACTGTTGCCATTTTCACTAATCGTTGTAATGCCCCTTTGCTCTCAATCAGCATCACCAAATAGACCGTACGGCGCAGCACCGACTCCACCAAAGGCATGAGACGTAGTAAGGCCACCTGAGGTTTATCTGACTGTAATATCGCCTCAATGAGATGTGGCCAAAAGGTTTTTAAGCGCTGTACAGCTTTGGCAGGTAATTTTTTCAGCGCATGTCCATACCAAAATTCGTGAATTAAATTTTTGGCATCATCATCTAGAACATCGTTCAACTGGGCTTCTAAATGACTAAAACTTTCCAATAACGGATCGGGTTCTTTTTCTTTAATAAGATGCTCAAATTGGTAAATGACTTTGGCACGCTTCTGATTGAGTACATGCAAAAAGTCATCCCAAGATGCAAAACCTAAAGTATCTAAAATACGTTGGCGGGGTTCAGGCTCATGTGGCAACGATTGGGTTTGCTGATCATTGAGTGCTTGAATCGCATGTTCAATACGACGTAAAAATAAATATGCATCCTCTAAATCAGCAACCGCGGTTTTTTCTAATAATCCAACTTCACCTAAATGATGCAGACTCACTAAACATTGACGGTCTTGCAGCTCGAGTTTTGAACCGCCATAGATGAGCTGAAAAACTTGAACAATAAACTCTACTTCACGAATTCCGCCTGCACCGAGTTTAATGTCATCTTCGATATTACGACGTAGCACTTCACGTTCGATCATGGCTTTCATTTCACGCATGGCTTCGAAAGCGGTGTAATCGACATATTTACGGAAGACGAAAGGTCGGGTCATTTCCAGTAACTCGGCGCCTTCTTTACCGCCAGTGACGATCCGTGCCTTAATCCAGGCATAGCGCTCCCATTCGCGTCCATGCTGGCTTAAATATTTTTCTAATGCCGCATGACTGATTGCCAAGGCAGAACCATCACCCCATGGGCGAAGGCGCATATCTACACGGAAGACAAAACCATCTGCGGTAATATGGTCAAGCAGGTAAATTAATTTTTGTCCCCACAAAATACAGAACTGCTGTACATCAATACATTTTCGACCATTGGTTTCGCCCTGTTCATCAAAGGCAAAAATAAGATCAATATCACTTGAAAGATTAAGTTCCTGTGCACCAAGTTTTCCCATGGCAACCACAATTAGGTCTTGAACTTTCCCCTTATAGCCTAGCGGTTCGCCATATTTCGCAATCAACGGCTTTAGTGCAAAATCTTTTGCCGCACAGATGGACGCATCGGCAAAGTCTGAAAGCTCTCGCGTTAAGGTGACGACATCGGTGAGTTGATTGGCATCTTGCCAAATCCAACGAAACATCAGACGTGCGCGCAGCACACGAATTGCACGCATCCAACTATTTTCATCTTGGATATCGGCAAGGCTGCTTACGACAAAATGTTGAATTTGTGCTGTACTGAGCGAGGTTTGAAACTGATCAATTGCATAGTCTTGTTCTAAACTGGCCTGATGAATTCCGAGCACCTGTTCAGCATATTGACTGGCACGTAATGTTTTCTGCAATTGCTCCGCATTCATTTCACAAACCCTAGCGTGATTTTTTTCTAGTTATAACAGTTGATAACGCTTAGGGAAAAGTATTTTTAGGCTTTTATACCAATAGATGCACATTAAAGTTCACTTAAGGTCTCATCTTTCTGCGCACTGCTGCTCTCGGTACTTAGGGTTTGATGCAGGCTCGTCGCCTGTGGCAACCAGACTTTAAATTGTGTGCCTTCACCTTCTTTCGAGTTCACCACAATTTCACCCTGATTTAAGTCCACAAAACGTTTACAAAGGACTAAACCCAACCCCGTACCACGTTCTCCTGCCGTACCTTTAATACTAACCGTCAGTTTTTGCTGAAATAAATCATCGATCTGAGCTTGGGTCATCCCCAATCCAGTATCTTGAATAGTGAATACAACCCGTCCTCCATCTCGATCGGCTGAAATCGTCACCACACCTCTACCATCGGTATGGGTAAATTTCAATGCGTTTGACACCAAGTTTTGCATCACTGATGTGATCATATTGATATCTGCATTGACTTTAATGCCTTCAGGCACGGCATTGATCAGTCGAATATTTTTCTTCACAGCCAAGCTATTTAAGACATCACTTACGATTTTTGCAGACTGATGTAAATCAAAATTAATCGGATGATAAACAAAGCGACCACCTTCTGCCATGGCCCAGTTCAACAGGCTTTCTAAAAGGTTATACGTCGACTGTGTGGTGTCATATAAATAGTCTGCAATATTTTGCACACTCGAATCATCTAAGGTATTGCGTTCCTGCGCCAAAACTTCAGAAAATCCAAGTAGACCATGAAAAGGTGCTCTTAAATCATGAGCAATAATTTGGAAAAATTTAGTCTTACTAAAATTAAGTGCCGACTGCTGTTCATAGGCTTCTTTTAATTCAGCATTTTCAACACGAAGTTGAATAATATTGACTAGACTTTGTACAAATTCTTCAACGATCTTTAATTGTTTGGCTTCAAATGCAGTGACTTGATCATCGAATAAAATAACTTTACCGATAGATTCTTGATCATATTTTAAATCGAAAGCGACTAAACGCTGATGCCCTAATCCAAGTTCTTGCATATAGTCGGAATAAGCTTGGTAATTTTCAGCGTCTTGGTCTATACGAGAATGTTCAGCAAAAAACTGATCTAGACGATCATCATCAGCTTCGGCCATAAAGGCCTTAAATATGTGCTCTGACGCATACCATATATAAGGTTCATTTTTAAATGCGAGGACAGCATTATCGACTTGCACAATACCACGCGCGAACTTTAAAAATTCTGCAATGCGGTTGTCGTCCGTATAAACCCCCATCAATAAAGACAAACGACAGGAAGTTAATAATTCGGTTTGTGTACCAATATCCAGTAAACGTAAAGCCATCCCGTTGCTCTCCTCAGGGTTTATCTTAAAGATAAAAACCAACTGTTATGTTCAAGATTAATAGCAAAAATAGCCCAAACACTCAATAACAAAACCCAACAAAAAGACAAACATCATTTACGAATGCGCTATTTAATCGAACTTTCATCCAATTAGAAAATAAAAATATCTATAAAGAACATAACATTAAAGGGGCTTTGTTGCACAAAGATTTATAATTTGAAGCATCCGCCAACTCACTCAAATTTAAGTTACAACTCGGGTATGAGGACGACCTAACTCTGTAAATCTATTCAGCACGGCCACACGTGCATGAATCT
>NZ_VPAK01000016.1:0-73849 GCF_013419295.1 Acinetobacter sp. YH12094 | reverse complement strand
CAGCGACTGTAACAGGTAAAACTGAACCAGGTGCAACAGTAGTCATTAAAGATCCAGCGGGTAATCCAGTTCCAGTGACGGTTAATCCAGACGGCACCTTCACAGCGACTGTCCCAGCACCAGCCCCTGAGGGTGCATATACCGTAGAAGCAACGGACCTTGCTGGAAACACAGGCACAGGCACAGCTACGCTTGAGGATAATGTACCTCCAGCGGCTCCTACAGATTTGGACTTTAACGATCAGATTTGGACTTTAACGATACTGGTTCAGAAATTAGTGGTAAGGGTGAACCAGGCGCTACTGTAGAAATTAAAGATGCTAATGGTAATGTGATTGGTACTGGTACAGTAGATTCAACCGGTAATTTTGTTGTTGAACTAGACGATCCATTAGTAGATGGTGAAACTGTATCGGTAGTATTGACTGATGTAGCTGGTAATACATCTGATCCAAGTAGTGTTAAGGCTCCAATTTTAGACGAAGCCGACTCGGATTCTGACTCTGACAGCGATTCTGACAGTGACTCGGATTCTGACAGTGACTCGGATTCTGACAGTGACTCTGATTCTGATTCTGACAGTGACTCTGACTCGGATTCTGACAGTGACTCTGATTCTGATTCTGACAGTGACTCGGATTCTGACAGTGACTCGGATTCTGACTCTGACAGTGACTCGGATTCTGACAGTGACTCGGATTCTGACTCTGACTCGGATTCTGACTCTGACAGCGATTCTGACTCTGACAGTGACTCTGACTCTGACTCTGACTCGGATTCTGACTCTGACAGCGACTCGGATTCTGACTCTGACAGTGACTCGGATTCTGACTCTGACAGCGACTCGGATTCTGACTCTGACAGTGACTCGGATTCTGATTCTGACTCTGACTCGGATTCTGACAGTGACTCGGATTCTGACTCTGACAGTGACTCTGACTCGGATTCTGACAGTGACTCTGACTCGGATTCTGACTCTGACAGTGACTCGGATTCTGACTCTGACAGCGACTCGGATTCTGACTCTGACAGTGACTCGGATTCTGACTCTGACAGCGACTCGGATTCTGACAGTGACTCGGATTCTGACAGTGACTCGGATTCTGACAGTGACAGTGACTCGGATTCTGACAGCGACTCGGATTCTGACTCTGACAGTGACTCGGATTCTGATTCTGACTCTGACAGCGATTCTGACAGTGACTCGGATTCTGACAGTGACTCGGATTCTGACAGTGACTCGGATTCTGACAGTGACTCTGACTCGGATTCTGACTCTGACAGTGACTCGGATTCTGATTCTGACAGTGACTCGGATTCTGACTCTGACAGTGACTCGGATTCTGACTCTGACAGTGACTCGGATTCTGATTCTGACAGTGACTCGGATTCTGATTCTGACAGTGACTCGGATTCTGACTCTGACAGCGATTCGGATTCTGACTCTGACTCGGATTCTGACAGCGATTCTGATTCTGATACGGATGTTTCTGCAGTTGATGATGTTCGAGATGCTGATATTGATGTCAACCCAGTTACAACAACGGGAATTGCGCAGGGTAGCGGGACTGTACTGGCAACAGTAGGGTTGGTGGGGCTTGATTTAAAACTCTTAGGCACACCGAATGTTGAATTTAAAATTGAAGATGGTCATAAGCAAGATGTAACTTTTAGCGTGACATCACTGCTTGATTTTACATTATTTGGTGAGCCAACCATTATTCTTCAAAAATATGATGAAGCTACTAAGAGCTGGACAGATGTTGGTAATGGTTCCGATGGTGCAACTTTCCTTGATTTGAATATTCTAAGTGGTCGGTTGGAAGTAACAGCAACTGATTTAGGCGCTGGTGAATATCGTGTTTATTTAGCTTCCGAAAGTGTAGTATCGGCAAGTCTTTTAACAACAGTCACAGCAACAGCTGTTGATTATGATTACACTCAGATTGGTACAGTTGAAGGTCAAGAAATTACTGGAAATGTACTAACTGATGCAGATCATCCTGCGGGTAACGATACGGTAACTACAGATACGGTAGTTTCTAAAGTCTCGGTGGATGGTCAATCTGTAGAAACAATTGTTGCTTCTACCGGTGAGACTACTATAGCTGGTAAATATGGAACATTAATTATTGATTCAACAGGTAAATACACTTACACGCCAAATAACGATATCGCGAATATTGGTAAGCAAGAAGTATTTAACTATACGATCACTGATCCTAATGATACAAATGCGGCTAACAATTCAGCGCAATTGATTATCAATATAGGTAGTCCAGATGTGACTGGTGTTGTAGATGCAAATGATGATGCTGGAACTGTAGTGATTAATACAGCGAAAGCGATTACACATATCGATCATGCCGATACTCAAACAGCACAAGCTACTAGTGGTACGGGTGTGACAACACAAAGTGGCAGTTTGGATTTTGATATTGGTCATTTGAACAACGGTCAAATTACCATTTCAACAGGGGCGGTAGTAACTCGTGGTGCAGATACCACCGTGACTTATACGTTGTATAAAGATGGTCAAGCAGTTGCTGGCTATACAAATATTAGTGCAACGGCAGCTGATACGGCAGGTGTGATGCTAGCAGAAACGCTACACACCATTAACTTGAGTGCGTTAAATCAACAACCTGGTAAATACCACTTAGAATATACAGTTACTAAAGACGCGCAGAACTGGGGTACAAATATAATCCCAGTGTCCTCTGTTGCACCTCTGGTTACTGTGGCGATAGATGGTTCATCTTTTGTGATTGCAGATACCAATACAAGTTCTTCACAAAACATCGTGCAGGGCAACTTGTATGCTGACAATGGTGCAGGAGTTGATACAGTTGATGGCTATGCAACCAAAATTGTGATTGGTACGACTGAAATTATGTTCGGTGAAACCAAAACTATTGCTACTACTCATGGTGTACTGACAATTTCAGGAAATGGTGATTATGTTTATCAAGCAGATGCTGTGGGTAATGTAGTAAATGCGGCAACGGATACGATTCAGTATACATTGGTTGGTCCGACGGGCGCATCTGATACGGCAACATTAACTGTTACGCCTCAGATCAATAGCAGTGGTATCGTTGAAATGAGTACAGCGGGGAATGATACATTCAACACAGGAACTGGTGCAGATACAGTCATCTTTGACTTGTTAAATGCAGCTGGAACTGCGGGTGGAAATACAACTCTGACTGGAAATGATGTATGGACTGACTATAATGTAAATGAAGGCGATACGCTGGATCTACAAGGTTTGTTCAAAGACATTACTACGCCGTTAACAGCACAGAATATTGGTCAATATGTCAAACTTGAACAAGATGGTGAAAATGTTAAAGTCAGTGTAGATGTCGATGGACCTACACTTGGTATAAGCAACTATACAGGTCTTGTGATCTTGAACAATACTGATGTAACTCTTCAGGAATTGATCAATAAAAATCAAATCATTTGGTAATTATTAAATGAATAAAAAAGAGCCTCCTCGGAGGCTCTTTTTTATGGCTCCCAGAAACCCTCTATATCCAAATAAAATGTGAAACTCATCAAATTAAAATGAACAACATATGTATACATCTCAAACGTATGCGATTTTAGTGATTAAATTTATAAAAATAATAAATAAAATCAAGATTATAAAATTGTGAAAGGCATTAAATTACGCTATTTTTTAGAAGTGAAATTTTTGAGATTTTTGCTGTGAATTTAAAGGCAATGTTATGGGTGGGGTGTATTGGATTTGCATTACATGGTTGTACAACCATGCAGAGTTTAAACCCAAATTCATTTAATCATTATGCATCACCACAAGAAGTGATCAATCAAAAAGGGCTAAATAGCTCAAATGGGAAGGCGAAAGAATACGTCTATGATTGGGGACCACAAAAGAAAAATATGGAAGCAGAATCGCTCATACCCAAGCAAAATATGAGCAGTTACTGCCAAGCCAAAAATGGCAAATTTATTCAACTGAATAAAAGCAATTTGAACCAAGTCAAAAATGCATGGAGTCGTAAATTATTAGCGACCTATAGCAGTATAAAACAAAGCACAGGTGTGTTTCAGTGTAGTCAGGCAGATGGACAACGTTGGATGGTTGCTATTGAACCCGTTTCAGAGCGTAAATCGAATGACCGTTCTGAAACCCGCTTAGTGAGTTTGTATACAGCAATTATTGGACCCGAAGAACGTCGCAAAAACTATAATAAACAAGAAGAAACTGTAGCTAAAAAAGCCACACCAAGCAAAGCAAAAGCAACGACAACAAAAAGCAATGCGAAAGAGGAAGCAAAAAAAGAAGTAGAGACTAAAAAAGAAACCAAAGCCAAAGAGCCTGAAAAAAAACCTGTAGTGAAACCAGTTGCAGAAACATCGCAACAGATACAAATGCGCTTATATGTGAATGCACGACGTGACCTGAATGCCGGAAAAAATCAAGTCACCGCTTGTAATAATGCACAGCGCGCTTATAGCTATGGCAAATTAAATGGTGCAAATGCCAATAGAGCCTATGCTGAATCAGGCATGCTCGTTGCAAAATGCTTAACCTCAGTGCCTGCATATAGCAAAAGTTATCCAAACGCCAATGCAAGAGCAAAAGGCATCTTACAAAACTTAGCGACCAACTATAACCATGCAGGGGCAAAAAATATGTTGAATCGTATGAAATAAACTTCAACAGGATAAAAGCTATTTGGGGAAATAGGCTTTTATCCTGATCCAATGATGTACTCAGATAAAATTTAAAAAAATAATAAGGAAAAACCATGAGTTCAGTAAATGAAATTTATTTTAATGCACCATTATTTGACCGAGAATTGACAGAAATTACAGTCAATATCGAGCAAACACCGTTCTTTTTGAATGATCGTGGGCATCCAACATATTTAGCATCACTTGGGTCAGGGATTCATTTAATTACCGAGTCGGCCACCAATGCGAAAATGACGATGGGAAATGGCTACGAGGTTCCTTCTGAAATTTCGACTAAAATTACCAATTGGGGGGAGCAAACGGAGCTTGATTTTGAAGGGCAACACTTCGAGTTTATGCCATTGGTGGCAACCAAAGAAACCGCGGCAGCTTTTGGTATCACCCTAGTCCATGCAGGTGAAGCGATTCAGATTCATTCAAATCAAAAACGACTGTCAGAAATTCATTATGAATACGGCATGATGGCAGGGCATTATTTGCCTTATGAAAATGCAACATCAAATTTAAATGGCTGTAAAACTTTAACGCCATTTGTCATTACTGATTTAGAACATCATGACTTTCCGCATATTTTTAGCGCGACAGATCAGGATCAATTGCCTCTGGTCATCTCCGTTGGGCGTTATTTCCCAAATCTAGGTAAGATTTACTTGGCAGATTTATGGGTCAATCCCGGAGATGCTTTATATATTCCTGCGAAACCCAAATATTCGAATCCCGAGTTTATTGACCTACATAACAACCGTAATGCAGCACTTGCCTGTTGGCGAGGTGACAGCAATAAATCGACATTGACTACCCATAGTTTGCTCGATACCCATGGACATTTTTACTGGTATTGGAATAGAAGGCCAACGATTCATCCTCTCATCTATGCACCGACTAGCAAAAATGAATAGTTGAGTTACATAGACCAAACAGCAAATACAGTACTTCATGATACAAAGGTGACTCAAGTTTTGGGAGTTTGGTCTATGGCTTACGGTTTATCTAAAAAATTACATCTACGTTTTTCACGACCTGCAGGTTTAGCTTTATTGACGCTCATGATGCTTGGGACGACGCAAGTGAGTTTAGCGAGTCCGACGGTCGATCAGCTCAGTCAATGTTTAGTGAAATCGACCACTGCCGCAGATAAAACCACGGTTTTGCAATGGACCTTTTCTGCCTTGGCAGCGCATCCAGATTTAAAACAATACAGTAATGTCAGCGATGCGCAAAAAACGCAACTCGATAAAAATCTGGCTCAAGTGATGCAGCGAATCTTGGTTGAGCAATGTTCTACGCAAACGCAGGCCGTAATTAAAGCCGACGGTCTACAGGCTGTAGGCGAAAGTTTTCAAGAGCTTGGTAGTATCACGGGGGATGAAATATTAAAGACGCCTGAAATTAAACAACAATTACAAGGCGTACTCCGTTATGTCGATTTGAATAAATTGGTGACTAAATTTTTAACCCCAGAAATTTGGAATAAGTTAGGTGTGGTTCGTTAATTTTATTTTGAGTAAATAAAAAATGCTCCTTTTATACAAGGAGCATTTTTTATGGATTCACCCTAAATGGATGATGATCCAATGCGTTTTAGTTTGGTGACTCAAGCATTAAATGGTAATCGTCGCGCCTAATGCTTTAACAAATTGCGCCATCCACGCAGGGTGAGCAGGCCAAGCAGGAGCAGTAACTAAATGACCGTCGGTCACTGCATCCGTGACTGCAATATCTGCATACTGACCGCCAGCCAGTTTAACTTCGGCGGCACATGCAGGATAAGCGGAACATGTACGGCCTTTCAGTACATTGGCTGCCGCCAAAATTTGCGCACCATGACAAACCGCTGCAATCGGTTTTTTCGCTGCGTCAAATTCGCGTACGATTTCAATCACACGTGCATTCATACGTAAATATTCAGGTGCACGACCACCCGGAATCACTAAGCCGACATAGTTATCCGAGTTAACTGCATCAAAGTCATAGTTAATGGTAAAGTTATGACCGCGTTTTTCGCTATAGGTTTGTTCACCTTCAAAATCATGAATCGCTGTGGCAATGTTGTCACCGGCTTTTTTGTCAGGGCAAACGGCATGAACGGTATAACCAAGACCAACTAAAAACTGAAAAGGTACCATGGTTTCGTAGTCTTCAGCATAGTCACCTACAAGCATAAGAATTTGTTTTGACATGATGTAACCCTCTGTTGAAATATGATTTATATCAATTTTTCATTTACCTTAGCATATTGAAATGACAGTTTTAAGCAGGCTGTAAATTCTTTAGTTGTATATTTTTATTTAGATTTATAAAAAGTTATGGATGGTTATAGTTCAAATTATGATGAGTCTAGTAGGCTAGCTGTTATCAATTATTAATGACTTTAGTGTTTTTCACAAAGTTTTAAAAAGTTAAATATTTACCTCTCCCTTGCGCAGCACTGCTGCTTATCTCCTAAAAGGAGAGGGGGGATATCCAAAAAATCGTTTAAGTATTTATTCACTTTGAAAGCTCCCTCTCCCATTGGGAGAGGGATAAATCACAGCAAATCAGGATAAAATTTTTCATAGTCTAGATTTGGTTCATGAGTTACTTTCAGCTTGCCTTTAGATCCTGTGACATAGCTATTGATCTCTTTAAGTGGTTTCTCATGCCAACCGATATTGAATGCACAAAACGTATTTTCTTTTTTAAAAAATTCTAGATGACTGTATGGCAAGTGATTGTGAATCCAATATGCAATCTGTTTCCAATTATTTGGGTCTTTTTCAATTAAATCGATGAGTGAGGGAATGATAATACACGCCGTTGCACCGTAGCCTTTTGCGTCAGGATAGTCCCAAATATGGCTTGCAAAGTTTTTTTCATTACTCGCGCAGTTATGTCCTTTTTCGTTGCCAAGTTGATTGACGCTTGGTGAGCGATAAGCGGAGCGAATGGCAATACGTCCAAACTTTTCTTGCAGTGGTTCAAGTAGTTCTTCGCAGAGTTTTGAGCCCATACGAATCGCAATGTCAGGATGGTCGGGGAAGTTAGGTACACCGTACCAATTTGCGATTTCGCTATAGAGGAAATCGCGCATAAAAAATGACTTTGAAAGTTGGATACGTCCTAAGTCTTCAAGTTTGCCAATTGAGGATGCTTTTTTGATGGTCATGTTATTTTTGGTGTGAAGTGTTTTATTGATTGTATGTTTAAAATTTTGAAAATTAAATATTTACCTCTCCCTAACCCTCTCCTTAAAGGAGAGGGAACTTCCAATATTAATTTTATAAATGTATTTAATTGGTAATAATTTCTCCCTCTCCCTTTAGGAGAGGGCTGGGGTGAGGGTGCTAATCACGCATAAAAATGATTTTATAAGTGGAATGCGTTCTAAATCTTCAAGTTTAACGATAGAGGATATTTTTTGTTGGTCATAAGAATTTTACTTAAAAACTATCCTAGATATTTTGTTAATTCAGGAATATATGGTGCTAAAGCAGACCAAAGAGTTGCAATTGATGAGCTATTTGATAAAAGAGATTCAAATGCTGATTTTCTTTCGGTGCTAGTTTGTGCATTTTCAAAATTATTTATGTCTGTATTTAAAGTCTGTTTTATTGATGTAAGTTCTTGAGAACTATTTATAACGTCTCGAATTTGCTTACAAACTTGTTGTAAGGCTTGGTTGTTGATTTGATTAATATTCATGGTGCTATTAGCTCCACTTTGAAATTGACTCTGTTGAAATGTGCCAGAGTAATTGTTTTGAATTGTTGGGATGGTTTTCATAGCATTATCTATATCATCCATTTTTAGAATACCTTTCTGAAGTCGATATGTTTTTGTTTGTTTAAGTAAGTTTAATATATCCGAAACTTGATCGATATCTGCACATATATATTTGCAAATGTTAATCATCTCAACGATAGACCAATCGTAAAATTCAAGTTCATGAATTCTTTTCTCAACAGCTTTATATGTGCTTTCGCAAATACCTTTATGGTATTCGAGATTCAACGATAAATGATCTACTAGCTGTTTTAGCGTTGGTGTGTTTGGTGGGAATGTTGAGTCAAATATAATACTGTTCAACGCAATGGCAGTATCTCGTCCTTTACCATAGATTTGTGAGATTAAAAAATTATCCTCAGGTTTTAAATCTCTAAGACAGTCATAGAAATGTTCTATAGATTTATGATGTATAAATTGTTCTTCATATTCCTTCATATTTTGACGTTTGATTTTTATAATTTCGATTTGTTGATCGATATCAATTATTTCATGTGTGATAGCATAAGACATAATATAAAAAACCCCGCATTAAGCGAGGTTTTTATAACATGAAATCAATTAATTAGTGAATAAATCAACCAATCAATTTCTTCATCAATTCATTCACTTGAGCAGGGTTTGCTTTACCTTTCGCTGCTTTCATTACTTGACCAACTAAACCGTTGAAAGCTTTCTCTTTACCAGATTTATACTCTTCAACCATCTTCTCGTTAGCAGTAAGTACGTCTTTAATAATCGCTTCAATCGCGCCTGTATCAGTTTCCTGTTTCAAGCCTTTTTCAGCAATAATCTCGTCCGCAGTTTTGCCTTCTTCCCACATAAAGCCGAACACTTGCTTTGCAATCTTACCGTTAATGGTGTTGTCCACAATACGCGCGATCATACCGCCAAGTTTTTCAGCAGATACAGGAGAGTCATGAAGCTCGAAGCCCGCTTTGTTTAAAGCACCTGAGAATTCGCCCATCACCCAGTTTGCAGCCACTTTACCTTGAGCGGCACCGCCAGCAGCTTTCACCACGTCTTCATAAAACTCTGACATTTCACGAGTAAGCGTAAGCACGTGAGCATCGTACTCAGTCACGCCAAAGTCAGCTACAAAACGCGCACGGCGTGCAGCAGGCAACTCAGGCAATGCAGCACGTGCCGCTTCAATTTGAACGTCTGCAATGATCACAGGTAACAAGTCAGGGTCTGGGAAGTAGCGGTAATCGTTCGCTTCTTCTTTAGAACGCATTGAACGCGTTTCCATCTTCACAGGGTCGAATAAACGTGTTTCTTGATCAATGGTGCCATCCCATTCCAAGATTTCCATTTGACGTTCAATTTCTACGTTAATCGCTTGCTCAATGAAACGGAATGAGTTCAAGTTTTTCAACTCGCAGCGCGTACCAAATGGTTGACCCGGACGACGTAGTGACACGTTACAGTCCGCACGGAACGAACCTTCTGCCATGTTACCGTCAGAAATGCCTAACCAACGCACAAGGGTGTGAATCGCTTTAATATAAGCAACCGCTTCTTCAACCGAACGCATATCAGGTTCAGATACGATTTCAAGCAGTGGCGTACCTGCACGGTTTAAATCGATACCAGATTGACCTTCAAATTGGTCATGGATCGATTTACCAGCATCTTCCTCAAGGTGAGCACGGGTTACACCAATGCGCTTAACCGTACCATCTTCAAGTTGAATGTCGATATGACCCAAGCCCACAATCGGGTTGTCCATTTGGCTGATTTGGTAGCCTTTTGGAGAGTCAGGGTAGAAATAGTTTTTACGTGCAAATACAGAAGCTTGGTCGATGTAAGCATCGATACCCAAACCAAAGCGAATCGCAAGATCAACTACTTCTTTGTTGAGTACTGGCAATACGCCAGGCATTGCCAAATCAACAAGGCTCGCTTGTGTATTTGGGTCTTGACCAAATGTGGTAGATGAGCCTGAGAAAATTTTAGTATTGGTCGCAAGCTGAGTGTGAATCTCAATACCAATCACCACTTCCCAACCATCAATCAGGTTAGATTTTGGTTTAGCAGCGTTTTTAGCCATTATGCATTCTCCTCAGCAATTGCAGCGCGTTGTGTATGCCAATCGGTTGCTTGTTGGTACTGATGCACCACAGACAACAATTGAGACTCTGACCAGTAGTTACCAATCAGCTGTAAGCCAACAGGCAAGTTGTCTTTGTCAAAACCAACAGGCGCGTTAATCGCAGGCAGACCTGCCAAGTTCACTGCGATGGTGTAGATGTCGCCTAAGTACATTTCTACAGGAGACAGGTTTGCACCAATTTTATATGCAGTCGTTGGTGCAGCAGGAGCAGCAATCACGTCTACAGATTCAAATGCTTTTAAGAAATCTTGTTGAATTAAACGACGTACTTTTTGTGCTTTCACATAATAAGCATCGTAGTAACCCGCAGACAGCGCGTAAGTACCAATCAAAATACGTTGTTGAACTTCTTTACCAAAACCTTCAGAGCGTGAACGCTTGTAAAGATCCATCAAATCAACTGGATTTTCTGCACGGTAGCCATAACGTACACCGTCGAAACGAGATAAGTTAGACGATGCTTCAGCAGGGGCAATCAAGTAATACGTTGGTACGTAGCTTTCAGTCATGTTCAGGTCAATCTCAACCAAGATTGCGCCCATTTCTTCAAGCTTTTTCAACGATTCTTCAACACGTGCTTTCACGTCTGCATCTAAACCAGCAACATTAAAGTACTGTTTCGGAATACCGATGCGTAAGCCTTTTACTGAAGTGCTGTTGAGGTTCGCTACATAGTTATCGACGTCTTTTTCAACCGAAGTTGAATCTTTCGCGTCATGACCTGCCATCACGTTCATGAGGTAAGCACAGTCTTCAGCCGAACGTGCCATTGGGCCGCCTTGGTCTAAAGATGATGCATACGCGATCATACCGAAGCGTGACACACGACCATACGTCGGTTTAAGGCCTGTTAGACCACAGAAAGATGCAGGTTGACGGATTGAACCACCGGTATCTGTACCTGTTGCGAACGGCGCAAGATCAGCTGCTACCGCTGCCGCAGAACCGCCTGAAGAACCACCGGGAACATGGTTTAAGTTCCACGGGTTCGCAGTCGCGCCATAAAATGAATTTTCAGAGGTTGAACCCATGGCGAATTCATCCATGTTCACTTTACCTAAAGTGACAAGGCCCGCAGCTTTACCTTTCGCTACAACGGTCGCGTCGTAAGGAGAGATAAAATTGTCCAGCATTTTAGAACCAGCAGTGGTTTTAATGCCTTGGGTACAGAAAATATCTTTATGTGCAATTGGTACACCGGTCAACGCACTTGCATTGCCTGCTTTAATTGCAGCATCAGCCGCATCTGCTTGCGCAAGTGCTTGTTCAGCTGTCACGGTCACGTATGACTTGACTTGAGCATCGATTTTTTCAATGCGTTTTAAATAGTGTTCAGTCAATTCGCGTGAAGAAAATTTAGCGCCAGCCAAACCTTCAGACAATTCACGAATTGATAAGCGATGTAAATCTGTCATGAGAAATATTTCTTTACGTTTAATTTGAAAAAATGTTGATCTGAATAAAAATTATTCAATCACACGCGGAACAAGGTACAAGCCATCCTGTACGGCAGGAGCAACTGCTTGATATGCTTCGCGATGATTGGTCTCAGATACCACGTCTTCACGTAAGGGCTGTGGATTGTCGAATGGACTTTTTAGTGGTTCAACACCGTCAGTATCGATGCCTTTCAGGGTTTCCATCATGCCTAAAATTTTATTTAAACTTTGAGCATAGTCAGCAGATTGCGCTTCATCTAGCGACAATCGAGCCAGATGGGCAATCGCTGAAACTGTTTGTGCATTTAGATCTGCAGAATGCTGTGCATCCGATGTAGACATAACATTACCTAATCAGTATTAAAAAAATTCAAAATATCGTGGCTTATAATAAGCGATTGACTTGTTCAAATCATCACATTTAGTTAAAGTTGCCACCTTGCGTCCATATAAAAGTTTAACTGAGAACGTCCCCGTGATTCTAAAACGACTAATTGGCTTGTTTTCGCCGGATCTTGCCATTGATTTAGGCACTGCAAATACACTTATCTATGCGCCAGGACGAGGCATTATATTAAATGAACCGACGGTGGTGGCAATTCGCCACAGTGGTTCACAAAAAATCGTTGCCGCAGTAGGTCTTGACGCGAAGCAAATGCTAGGTCGTACACCTGCAAATATTTCTGCGATTCGCCCAATGAAAGATGGGGTGATTGCAGATTTTGAAGTCACTGAAACGATGTTGAATCAATTCATTGGCAAAGTGCACGAAAAACGTTTGTTCCCACCTGCACCGCGTGTCGTGGTGTGTGTGCCATGTAAATCGACGTTGGTGGAACGCCGTGCAATCCGTGAAGCTGTATACAATGCAGGTGCACGTGAAGTTCGCTTAATTGAAGAGCCAATGGCTGCTGCAATTGGTGCAGGTATGCCTGTTGAGCAAGCCTGTGGTTCGATGGTTGTCGATGTTGGTGGTGGTACAACTGAAATCGCGATCATTTCACTTCAAGGTTGTGTCTATGCAGACTCACTACGTATCGGTGGTGATGTATTTGATGAACAAATCATTAACTACGTGCGTAAAGCACATGGTTGTGTGATTGGTGAAACCACTGCAGAAAACATCAAAAAAGAAGTGGGTATGGCGCTTCCAGAAGAAGGTGCAAAACCTTTGGAAATCGAAGTCCGTGGTCGTAACTTGGCAGAAGGTGTACCTCGTGCGATTACTGTCACTTCTGATGAAGTGACTCAAGCGATTTCTGATCCACTACAAAACATTGTGTCTGCGGTTAAATCTGCACTAGAGCAAACGCCACCTGAGTTGTCTTCAGACATCGCAGAACGCGGTATTGTGTTGACTGGTGGCGGTGCATTACTTCGCAATCTTGATAAGCTTCTTGCAAAAGAAACAGGTCTTCCTGTAGTGGTTGCAGAAGATCCACTATCATGTGTTACACGTGGTGGCGGTAAGGTTCTCGAATTCTTCGATAACCCAAATCATGACATGTTATTTGTAGGCTAAGAAAAGGACTCGGCGGGTGCAAACGCAACTGTTTTCAAGACAACCGCCATCTTTTCGCTCATTTATCATTGCGGTGATTACATGCTTGGTGGTGCTTTTCTTTGATTGGCGCATGCCGCATGTAATTCAACCGGCCAGAGACGTCTTGTATGCGGCATATAATCCAATTTATGCCCTTGCAAGCTATCCAGTGTTATCGCGAGAATGGCTGAATCAACAAACCAAGTCTGAAGCTCAATTACGTCGTGAAAATACCGCGA
Source organism: Acinetobacter sp. YH12094 (assembly GCF_013419295.1). Taxonomy (NCBI): domain Bacteria; kingdom Pseudomonadati; phylum Pseudomonadota; class Gammaproteobacteria; order Moraxellales; family Moraxellaceae; genus Acinetobacter; species Acinetobacter sp. YH12094. The sequence goes on along the minus strand of NZ_VPAK01000016.1, from coordinate 60,019 downwards.
TGCAAGCAGAGCTAATTCAGGCTCAAGTCCGTTTACAGAAACTATCTGAACTTTCTGCTGAAAATACTCGACTGCGTGGACTGCTCGATACGCCACTCATTATTGATGGTCGTATGGAGATTGCCGAAGTCATTGGTACCGATGCTGATCCCTTACGTCATATTATTGTGATTAACCGCGGAGCCAGCAGTCAGCTTAAAGTGGGACAAACTGTACTCGATGACAAGGGTATTATGGGGCAAATTATCAATGTTTACCCACATAGTAGCCGTGTCATGTTGCTCTCAGACAAAGAGCACTCTTTATCCGTGCGGATGGAGCATACCGGTATGCGCGCAATCGTTACGGGTACAGGTGACTTAGGTCGACTTAAGATGGAATACGTGCCAACCAGTGCCAATATCAAAGTCGGTGAAAAAGTCTATAGCTCAGGGCTAGGTGCACATTTCCCAGCAGGATATTTGGTGGGGACAGTGTCGAAAGTCAGTCGTCACAATAGCGGTGAATTTGCCCAAATTGATATCAATCCTGCTGCCCAATTGGCAGGTGGTCATCATGTGGTTGTGCTATTTTCCGATTCATTAGCGATGGAGCAACCGCATGTCACTCGCTAAGCTTAGTCGTCATACAGAGCGCGACCCATTATTTCCGATTATCTTTTCCATCATTTTGGCATCCGTGCTGATGGTGTATCCGCTTTCTTATGACCTATCGGGTTGGCGCCCATTATTCATGATGATGATCATGCTATTTTGGGTACTCTGTCAGCCGACATGGTGCGGTGTTTGGTTTGCATTTGCCACAGGTCTCTTTACGGACTTATTAACTGATGCGCCTTTTGGCATGAACGCACTGAGTTTTGTGGTCATTGCATTTGTGACACGCTTTTTAACCCGTGAACGTCGTATTCTCACATTTGGTAATTTATGGATTATTGCTGCAATGGCAATTTTCGCGCATTTACTGTTTGTGTGGATTGTTCAAGTGATGGGTGGGGCACAGTTTTCATTTGCTCGCCATTGGCAGCCAATTGTAACTAGCTTACTCATTTGGCCAATCATGTATTACTTCCTGAAAAAATGGCGCATATAATTTTAGCTTCGAGTTCTCCTCGACGACGCGAACTATTGCAACAATTAGGTCTGGAATTTGACATTTTCAGTCCAGATATTGATGAGTCCGTGTTGGAAGGAGAACCTGTAGCGGATTATGTAGAGCGTTTAGCACGTGCCAAAGCTTGCGCAGTACAACAACAATTCCCTAATGCTATCGTTATTGCCGCCGATACCAGTTTAGGCGTAGATGAGCACATTTTAGGAAAACCAGCGTCTAAAGCACATGCTTTTTCTATGTGGGAAATGATCTCTGGACGAAAACATGATGTGTTTTCAGGTGTTTGTGTCAGTACAAAAGATCAAATATACAGTATAGTAGTACGTACACAGGTTGAATTTCAAACGCTGAGTCTAGCTGACATGGAAAGCTACTGGGCAACAGGTGAACCAATCGGCAAGGCGGGAGCCTATGCTATTCAAGGAATTGCTGCGCGCTATATTCCTTGTATTGAAGGGAGCTACAGCAATGTCGTTGGGCTGCCTTTGCATGAAACCGTACAGTTATTACAGACAGTTAAGGCATTAAATTAACTGCTGCAACACAAGAATTTTTATAATGTTTTGAGTTTTGATATGTCTGACGAGTTGTTGATTAACGTCACACCGATGGAATGTCGTGTGGCGTTGATTCAAAACGGTACGGTCAATGAATTATTTGTTGAACGCACCGTGAAGCGTGGGTTAGTGGGCAATATTTATAAAGGGAAAGTTGTTCGTGTGCTTCCGGGTATGCAGGCTGCTTTTATTGATATTGGATTGTCGAGAACGGCTTTTTTACATATCAATGATATGGTCTGGCAGCGCAATCAACCGACCCCGAACGTTTTTGAGCTGTTACAGCCGGGGCAAGTACTCACCGTACAAGTCATGAAAGATATGTTGGGTACCAAAGGTGCACGACTATCGACTGATCTTTCTATTCCTTCCCGTTACCTCGTTTTAATGCCATATGGTAGTCATACCGGTGTTTCACAGCGCATTGAGTCTGAAGAAGAACGTGATCGCTTGCGTAGCATGATTGAACACATTCAAAAGGAACACAATTTACCGGGTTCAGTCATCGTTCGTACTGCTGCTGAAGGTATTCCTGAATGTGAAATTGCGCAGGACATGGCCTATTTAGCAAAACTGTGGGAATACATACAACGTAAACAACGCAGTATTGTTGTGCCATCTTTGATTTTTGAAGAGCTACCTTTACCACAACGCGTCATCCGTGATTTGGCTAATGAAGAGACGTCTAAAATTCAGGTCGACTCACGCGAAGTGCATGGCAAATTGCAAGAATTTGTCCAAGAATTTGTACCGAGTATGCAAAATCGCTTACTGCATTATCCGGGTGAGCGTCCAATTTTTGACTTGTACAATGTCGAAGAAGATATTCAGAAAGCCTTACAGACACGTGTAGCACTTAAATCTGGCGGTTATCTGATGATCGATCAAACTGAAGCGATGACCACGATTGATGTCAATACTGGCTCCTACGTCGGTGGTCGTTCACTTGAAGACACTGTGTTTAAAACCAATATGGAAGCCACACAGGTCATTGCACGTCAGCTTCGACTACGTAACTTGGGCGGGATTATCATTATTGACTTCATTGATATGCAAGAAGCACATCATCGAGAAGAAGTGATGAGCCAGTTTGAGAAAATGCTCGAGCGCGATCATGCCAAAACCAAGATCACTCAAGTGTCTGAGCTGGGTTTGGTGGAAATGACGCGTAAACGCACCCGTGAATCTCTGGAGCATCTGCTTTGTGATTCTTGTCCGACCTGTCAGGGGCGTGGTTATGTGAAAACGGCTGAAACAGTTTGCTATGAAATTTTCCGTGAAATCTTGAGATATGCACGTGCTTATGAATCACAAAGTGGTTTCACTGTGGTGGCACATCCGTCGGTGATTGACCGATTGTTAACTGCTGAAGCACCTGCAGTGGCTGATTTAGAGCACTTTATTAGTCGTGTGATCAAGTTCCAAGTGGAAAATTTATATACGCAAGAGCAATACGATATCATTCTGAGTTGAAATTGTAACAGAATATCGTTAAACACTTGTTACAACTGAGATTTTACTTTTGAACTGTTATTTTGAATACTAGACACATCAAATAGCCAAAGCTATTTTCCTGCATTGGACTTGAAAATGGCTTAGCAAAAAGAGGTGTATTATGGGTGTTAGTAAAACAGTAATGAAAAGTGGTCTTAAAACTGTCGTTGAAGCAAAAGCGATCCATTCAGGTTATATCGTGGATGAGCGTGGTAATGAAGTTCAAATTACAGCGTCTATGATTCGTTCTGCTTGTCATCAGTTACTTAAACAGTGCCGAGCAATTAAAGCTTAAATATTGAAATATAAATAATAATGTAATCCAGAGGGTTAAAGTGCTAACGCGCGATTCTAAATTTTTTAATGCGCTAAAATTTTATAAAGAATGGAAAATAAATTTAATTATCAGTGTGTATTTACAAGTCGTAATTAAACAATAACAACGGATTTGTTCACCTAAATTTTAGCTTATACACATAAATTACTCCAAAAAATTAATCAAAGTTCAAATACTAAAAAATCCGTCTAGATTGTTTAATTTAGACGGTTTTTTAATTTTTGATGGTTCAATCTGCTGATGAACTGATACTAAGTTGTGAAGCAGGCGGTTAGCTAACCGCCTGTAACTTTGGGGAATCTTGATTCACAATAGCTTCAAATCGTTGGATTTCTTCTTCCAAATGCGTCAGTAAATTTTGCATTTTTGGCAGTGCATTACGACATGCAGTTAGACCCACTTCAAGCTTATCTAAATAGCTAGTCATAGTGATATTAAGCGCTTGACCATCTAACACTATGGACGCAGGGTAGAGCGCTTCTAAGCGTGCGCCATTCCAATATAACGGCTCTTGTGGGCCGGGAACATTTGAGATGACCAAGTTAAAGGCCTGACGTTTTGGCATAAACCCTGATGCAATATTTAAACCTGCTGCACTGTAGACAAAGGCACTGTAGTTTAAAATTTGATTCGAGTTCATCCGCTTAAAGCGTTCTTTGGCATTGAGCACACTACGACGCACAATCTTCAACCGTTCTAGCGGATCTTCTTTATGGGTTCCTAGGTTTGCCAAAATCATGGTAATACGGTTAGACATATCTGAATCATCGGTACGAACTGATGCAGGCACCATGGCAATCAATGGCTTTTTAGGTAAAGCATTTTGTGTAATTAAATATTCACGTAATGCGCCTGAACAAATTGCGAGCACTATATCGTTAATTGTTACACCAAGTGACTTGGCAATATGTGACAAACGTGAAAATTCAAAAGACTGAGCAGCGAAACGACGTGAAGAACTGACCCGTTGGTTTAATATTGAACTCGGCGCTTGGAAGCTAGATACATAATCTGGGTTACGCCCCATATCTTTCATTACAGTTTGTGATAGTTCATACAAAACTCGTGGAGTTGAGTCAAGTTGTCCCTTAATGGTCGATAACAAACTTTTCATACGACTGACTTTAGGCTGTTTGAGGCGTTTTGCACGAGGGCCTTCCACACACCATGGCGGTACAATACTTTTAGCATCTGGGTCATGCGAAAGTGATTTTTCAACTAAACGCATACCTGCAATGCCATCAACCATCGCGTGGTGGATCTTGAAGTACATGGCAAAACGATTGCCTTCAATGCCTTCAATAATATGGCAAGTCCAAAGCGGTTTTGCACGGTCAATCAGCGCACTGTGTTCTTGAGAAATATAAGTCAAAAGTTCACGAATACGACCGGGATGCGGCAGTGCGATATGGCGGAAGTGATGATCTAAATCAAACTCTTCGTCTTCATCCCAAAAGAAGCCATTGAGTTTATTGTTAAAAGGAGGAATAGGAATGGATTTTGAATTACGAATATCTGCGACTAAATCTTGAATAAAAGTATCAGGTGCATTGTCAGGGATCTGAAATAAAAATAGGCCACCTACGTGCATCGGTTGTTGCCGTTTCTCTAAATTTAAGAATATGAAATCAATAGGATGTAATGGACGCATAGCGTTGATTGCCTCACTGCAATTTCTACAGCTGCTCATGTATGAGTAGCATTGTTAGAATTATTAAATTGTCATTTGCAGTATAGCGTTTTTACGTTGAAATGATACGGAATTATGTGTATCGATGCGTTGAAAAAACCACTGCTGTGCAGTGGTTTTGTGCTCTTTATTTTTTCATGTTGCCTGCGTGTAAGCCGCATTCTTTATGGGTTGCATCTTCCCACCACCAGCGACCTTCACGTTCGTGTTGATTCGGTAAAACAGGTCGAGTGCATGGTTCACAGCCAATCGAGATAAAGCCACGTTCGTGTAGTGGATTATATGGAATTTCCATTAGACGGATATAGTTCCATACATCAGCGCTAGACCAGTTTGCCAAAGGATTGTATTTAATTAATTGCTTGCCCGGACCTGAAAAACCTGGGTCAGCTTGTACCACTGGAATTTCATTACGTGTACCAGGGCTTTGGTCCTTACGTTGACCAGTGATCCACCCATCTAAAGTGGCTAGTTTTTTACGCAAAGGTTGTACTTTGCGGATACCACAGCATTCTTTATGTTCATCTTGATAAAAGCTAAAAAAGCCCTTTTCTGTCACCAGTTTTTGTACCGCATCACTTTCTGGGAAACAGATTTCGATATCAATTTTATAATGTTTACGGACAGTATCTAAAAATTGGTAAGTTTCAGGGTGTAAGCGACCGGTATCTAAACTAAATACACGAAATGGAATCCCTAAGTTCGATGCAAGATCTATCAGTACAACATCTTCTGCACCAGAAAAGGAAATCGCAACTTCACCTTGCTGGCTTAGCGCAAGTTTCATAATCTCAGAAGGTGATTTATCTGCATATTCGGATGCAAGTGCATCGACAAGGTCAATAGTAGGGATGGTAGTCATGAATGTCCTGGCTATAGGCTTGGAACGTTAAAACCTATATTAATTTATTTCAGAACTATTTTAATGGAAATGCTAAAACACACTTATCACTAAAAAATAGATACTTATGAAAAAAATAGATTTAAAAAAGAACAATGCATTTTTTTATTCTTCCGCTATGATATTGAAAATTTTTTTCACTTAACAGAGGGTAGAGTGCATGGAAGTCGTTTGTTTAGATCTAGAAGGGGTTTTAGTACCTGAAATTTGGATTAATTTTGCGAAAAAAACAGGCATTAAAGAACTTGAAGCAACGACTCGTGACATTCCAGATTACGATGTGTTGATGACTCAACGTTTAAATATCCTAAAACAACACGGTTTGGGTTTAAACGATATTCAAGACGTAATTGCAGATATGGGGCCATTTGAAGGTGCAAAAGAGTTTGTAGAGTGGGTACGTACTCATTTTCAATTGATTATTCTTTCAGATACTTTCTATGAGTTTGCACATCCATTAATGAAGCAACTTGGTTGGCCAACGATTTTCTGCCACAAATTAGAAACTGATGAAAATGGTATGATCTCAGCTTATAAGCTTCGTCAACCTGATCAAAAGCGTAAAGCCGTTCAAGCATTGCATGGGTTAAACTTCCGTGTGATTGCAGCAGGTGATTCATATAACGATACGACGATGCTTGGTGAAGCTGATGCGGGTTTCTTATTTGATGCGCCTGATAATGTGATTGCTGAATTTCCACAGTTCCCACCAATTCATGGCTATGATGCACTAAAAGAAGCGATTCGTAATGCTTCAGTTCGGGATATTCCAGCATAATTCTGAATAGCAAGTTATAGAAAAGGGCGCTTATAGCACCCTTTCTGTTTAATCCAAAGTTTTTAAGGCAACTTAGAAACGATAGCCTAATTTTAAGCTATAACCGATCGCGTCATTATCTTCAAAATTAGCTACGTATTTATCACCACCAAAGTCAGAAGCTACTTGAGATTTTGCATCACCAAGCATGAAGTATTTGACTCCCGCTTGAAGGAATGTTTGAGGTGTCGGAGAGAACTGACCACCTAAACCAACACTCCAATAACCTTCAGTTGGACCTAGGGTTGAAACTGGGTTGCCAGCCCCAGAGTCCCAACCGACCATGACTGTACCTGCCCATTGATCATTAAACTTACGACCTATACCAACGTTTGCTGATATTTGATCTTTTTCGTATGCAACTAAATCAAATCCTTGAGGCTTTCCTGTTTGGCCTGCAACTAATGGGCGTTGGGTTGCTTCGCCAAATTGATGAGGACGAATTGCAAAATTAGACCAATCTACCCAACGAAGCTGTGCAAAGGCAACGGTATTGGCCATGATGCCTGACTGTAAATCTAAATTTACAGATTGAGGTGTTGTAATCGTCGTATCACCTTCTGTACGCAAGCGTTGCGGATAAATGCTTAGATTCATTAGTCCAGTAAAAGATTCTTCTGCTCTTACATCATGATCGATTTCAGAGCGATAAGTCACAGATGCCTTTAAAGCAATTTCTGGAATTTGGAATGCAGCACCAGCTAACCAACCAACACTTGAATCTTCTTCAATGGATGCTTTATAGCCAGAAAATAATGAGTATGCTGTACCAGCTAATTGAATATCACCCTTAACAGTTTGGTACACAGCACCGCCATAAAAATTCCAATTTTCAGTTGGTTGATAACCAACTAAAAAGTTGAGATTTTGAGTTTTGACTTCGACTTCTGTAGGAGTATTTACTTGGTTAATATTGGCGTTAAATGCGCCATGTTCAAGTTTATACTTTGCTTCGGCACCAAATGGTTGGTCGTAAATTAAACCAACAGAAATTTTTTCATGTGGTTGCAATTTAATAGCAGCGCTAGGGAAGTAATAAGATTCTGCCATATCACCCAGTTCTTTACCGCGTGAAGCTGCATTCGAATAGTTATCAGTCATTTTCCCTGAAACGTCTGCATCTAAAACTGAAATCCCTGCTTCTAAATAATTACCCGGTTGTAAAAATGCAGAAATTGACTGCCCAGAGCGATCCATTGCTGCTGCAAAAGCCCCTGTCATTGGTAAGCTGGCAAATAAAATGGCACTTGTTAATGCTTTTAAGTTCATTTTTCTACTTTCCTAGTATAAAAAACGCGTCAATGCGTTAATAAAATTTAAAGATATGTAATTTTTTTAATCATATCTTGCACCAAAAAATAGCATAATAAAAAAAGAGTAAAGACTCTAAATTTGAACTTAGGGTAAAAAAAAGCTGTTGATTTTAAATAATTAGAATAAATACTTTAATAATTTTTAGATAAACTATTGTTATTAAATATATAAAATAAATATCCATTAAATTATTGATATAAAATCAATTGTTTGAAAAATAAGCAACTTGTATAAAATTCTAAATGTATTGTGTGAAATGGGTCACATGCAAAAATAAAAAAAGCCCCATATAGGAGCTTTTAGTTTTTTAATTCTTAGAAGCGATAGCCAATTTTCATGCCATAACCAAGCGCAGTATTGTCTTTGAATTCGCCAACAACTGTACCGCCAGTTTGCGCTTTCGCATCTCCTAACCAGAAGTATTTCACACCAGCTTGAATGAAATAGTTCTCAGCAGGGCTGTATTGACCGCCTAAACCAACACTCCAGTAGCCTTCAGTTGGGCCAAGTGTTGTTACAGGGTTACCTGCACCAGAGTCATAACCGACAGCTGCAGTACCCGCCCATTTATCATTGAACTTACGAGAAATACCTGTAGTGATTGAGTACTGATCGTCAGAATAATCAATTAAATTGTTGCCGCCTGAACGTTGGAATAATGCTTGCGGTGTCACTACAAATTGATCCCAATGAACCCAACGAAGGTTAGCAAAAGCTAAAGTGTTTGCAGCAATACCAGTTTGTAAATCTACGTTTACAGATTGGGGTGTAATTGCATCAACACGAGCGTCAGCTAAACCGATCGTAGTACCTGTAGGTAGAGTAACATCAGGAGCAACAGTCATAGGAGATGAAAGCGTATAAGTTTCTTCACCAGTTGCTTTGTGCTTGATTTCTGAACGATACGTTACAGAAGCTTTTAAAGCAATTTCTGGAATAGAGTAGGCGAAACCTGCTAACCAACCATATGCTTCTTCTTCAGCAATCTTGATGTTATAACCAGAAAGGCCTTGGTAAGCTAAACCACGGAGTTTGATATCTGCTTCAACAGTTTGCCATACTGGACCTGCATAGAAGTTCCAGTTCTCTGTTGGTTGGTAACCAATTAACGCTGTTAGGTTTTGTGTATCAACTTCAACACTTGTACCCGTGCCGTTTGAACCGAAGAAAAGTGAATTGCTGTCGTAAGCTGCATCTGCACCATACGGTTGATCATAGATCAAACCTAAAGAAATTTTATCTGTCGCTTGTACTTTAATTGCTGCTGAAGGGAAGTAGTAGTCTTCACCCATGTCATCAACTTTATTTTTCAGTAAATCTTGACCTTCTACTTTTGGGTCTAAAATAGAAATGCCAGCTTCTGCGTAGTTACCAGGTTGTAAGAATGCTGAAATAGACTGACCTGAACGATCTAGACCCGCTGCAAATAATGATGCTGTTGGTAAAGCGGTAAGTAAAATTGCGTAGCTAAGGTGATTTAAGCGCATACTTTTCCCTGTTTGTAACTTTTGATGTTATTTCAATGTGTGGAAAGTAACATAAATAGAAAAACAGTAAATAAGAGTTGCTACTCTAAAAATGAACTGTATAAGTTAAAAAATAAGCAATTCTAGAGTAATTATTCTAGAGGGTGTTATTTATGTTTATGATTTATAAATAAAAAAATAGAGTATTTAACTTAATGTTTATCTTTGAACTTAAGAAATTCAAATGCTCAATCTATGAACATTTGAATTAAATTATTTTTACAATAGTAGATTGGATATATTTCCAATCTACTAATACCGAGAATTAGAAGCGGTAACCGATTTTTAGACCGTAAGCCCATGCATCGTTATCTTCAAATGATGCAATTGAGTTGTTAGTGCCAAACATTGACGCAGGTTGTGCATCAGCATCACCTAGCATTAAGTATTTCACACCACCAGCAATGAAGTAGTTCGGTGCAGGGCTAAATTGTAAACCTAAACCGACGTTCCAATAACCTTCAGTTGGGCCAAGGGTAGAAACTGGGTTGCCTGCACCTGTGTCGTAACCTACAGAGACATTACCAGCCCATTTTTCACTTAACTTACGACCAACACCTACAGTTGCTGAAATTTGATCATCAGTATAAGACACTAAATCAAAACCATTCGGGTTATCTGGTGTTTGACCTACTGCGCCTAAAGTGCGGCCAATTTGATCAAATTTTTCTGGGCGGATGCTAAAATCTTTCCAATTTACCCAACGCACATTTGCAAATGCAACTGTATCCGCCATGATACCTGTTTGGAAATCAAGGTTTACGGATTGAGGTGTAGTAATGTTTGTTGTTGTATTTTCATCGAAAATGGCGTTTGCTGGATTGCTTGTAACTAACGCCATTATGTTACTTTGGCCAAATTCACGAGTTGATGCTTCATGTTCAATTTCAGAACGGTATGTAACCGATGCTTTTAAAGCAATTTCAGGAATTTGATAAGCAAAACCAGCTAACCAACCTACAGCTGAATCTTCCTTCATTGTTGCATTATATTTACCCAAACCATTTGCTGAACCATAAGCTGCACCACGAAGTTGCACATCACCTTTCACAGTTTGATAAACTGCACCACCATAAATATTGATACTTTCAACAGGCTGATAGCCAACAACGAAAGAAAGGTTTTGAGTAGTTACTTCAACTTCAGTATTTTCACCATTTAAATGAAATAAGCCCGTTCCAGCAGCTACTAATGGGTCATTTGCTGAATATGCTGCGTCAGCTCCAAAAGGTTGGTCATAAAGCAAACCGAATGAGAAGTTTTTTGTAGGTTGAACTTTAATTGCTGCTGTTGGGAAATAATAATCACCCGCCATATCGGATAGATTCCCACCACCATATGCAGCTTTAGCTTTACCTTCTACTGTTGGATCTAAAACCGAAATACCTGCTTCAAAATAGTTCCCTGGTTGTAAAAATGCAGACATAGATTGTCCTGAACGATCTAGTGCAGCTGCAAAAGCCCCTGTCATTGGAACTGAAGCAAGAATCATGGCTGTAGTTAAAGTTTTTAATTTCATTCTTCGTCATTCCTTGAGATACGAATTTGATTTTTATGGTTACTGCAAATATTCGTTATGGAAAACTTTTTAATACTCTTGGGCTTAATTGTTACTCCATGTGACAAAAATAGCACAATTAAAATAAGAGTAAATGCTCTAGATTAAAAAATATGATTGAAAAACGAACTATTTAGAGTAAATGTACTAATTAATACATATAACATTTTGATTATTATTTAATATTTTTAGTTACTGCATTATTTTCTAAACCTAAAAATAATTGAAAAATATTTTCATATGGGCAGTCATAAATTGATTTTTTGGCCTTATAGACCACGCCATGTGTCGTTTTTTGCATTGACAAATAGATGGTTAGGGAATCTAAAGGTGCTATTCAATTCTTCTTAAAAACAAAATCTCAAGAGTAATATCAGTAAAAACAAAGATTAAGTTAAAAAAAATTAGATATGAATTTTGAATTTAGATTTAAGAATTCTGAATTTAGTTTTATTGATAAATGTGAGTTGAAAAAATCAGAGAGGTGAGGTGTCCAAAAAATTGTGCGCTCTGCGGGACTCGAACCCACGTCGGTCGCTTAGGAGGCAACTGCTCTATCCAGTTAAGCTAAGAGCGCAAGACGGAGGCTAATGTACTCCTATTTTAGCTAAAAAAAAAGTTATTGCCGAAACAATAACTTTTTAAATTACTTAGTCTTTATGAACTTCATTGGGGTCAATGTCGCTCAAATCTTTAGGATTAAGATAGTTAAACATTAATAACATGACTGTAATCCAAACAGGGATCATCAGAACAGATTCCATAAAGCCCTGAGTCCACATAATAAATAGAACTAAAGCAATAAAGATCAGAACGATGTAGTTGCTGACTGGTGCCCAAAGTGCAGGATATGAGGTTTTAAAATTCAAAATACGTTTTGCACGACGGAACTGTAAGTGAGTCATGGTAATCATCGCCCAGTTCAGGACAAGCGCACCAACAACAACATACATTAAGTGACCAAGTGCATCTTCAGGTACGAAGTAGTTTAAGAGTACACAGCCGAAAATCAATACTGCAGAAAGTAATACTGCTGGAATTGGCACGCCACTTTTGTTAGTTTTTGCGAAAACTTTTGGGGCATTACCTTGTTTTGCCAAGCTGTAAAGCATACGGCTATTGGCATACATACCGCTATTATAAACAGACAGTGCTGCAGTTAGGATAATGAAGTTCAGTAAATGTGCAGCCCAATCAATACCCAGTTGGCTAAAGATCATCACAAATGGGCTTTTGTCTAGACCACCTAGTTCAAGCTGATTCCATGGCACAAGTGACAATAGAATAGTCAAAGAACCCACGTAGAAAATCAAAATACGAAATACAACTTGGTTAATTGCTTTTGGAATAGTTTCTTTTGGATTTTCAGCTTCCGCTGCCGCCATACCAATCAGTTCAATACCGCCGAAGGCGAACATCAAGAAAGCCAGCATGAAGAACAAACCTTCAAAACCATTTGGGAAGAAGCCGCCCTGACTCCATAAGTTGGTAAATGATGCTGTTGAATTAGCATCTGCAGTAAGTAGCAAATACAAACCAAATACGATCATAGAAATAACTGCAGTGACTTTAATAATCGACAGCCAAAACTCAGATTCACCATAAAACTTCACATTACCTAAGTTTACTAAAGTAATGATCACGAAGAAGAACAGTACAGATGCCCACGCTGGAATATGAGGCCACCAGTAGTTGATGTATTTCGCAACAGCGGTGAGTTCTGTCATTGCCACTAAAATATAGAGAATCCAGTAGTTCCAACCTGTTAAGAAACCTGGAAATTTCCCCCAATATTTATATGCAAAATGGCTAAATGAACCCGCTACAGGTTCATGGACGATCATTTCACCCAACTGACGCATAATTAGAAAGGCGATCAGACCGCCAATGGCGTAGCCGAGAATAATGGATGGTCCAGCAGATTGAATCACATGCGCTGAGCCCAAGAATAAGCCTGTACCAATTGCACCACCCATGGCAATCAATTGAATATGACGATTCTTTAAGCCACGCTTGAGTTCGGAGGAATTGGTAGTCAAGTTACTCTTCCCGAGAATGGTTTAATTTTGGTAATTGTAATGTATAGAGAATGAATAGCCTAGTAGCTCAAAATTTATGAAAAATATTTATATATTTAATAACCTATTTTTCGTTTTAAATGCTGAATTAAAAATTTATGAATCAATAGATTAATTTTATTTTAATTGAAATTCTTATACTTGGCTTTATATGGAAAAGGTATCGAATGTTGTTTTTTTATACTTAAGTCATGTGATTGTTAAAACTTCAATTAAACATTGTATGATGCAAAAGCGCAGAAAAGAACGCTCTGCCAAAACACAATGATAAAGATTAAGGATTCAATAAAAATGAGTTTTGCTCCCCAAATTAAGATTCCAGCAACTTATATGCGTGGTGGTACTAGTAAAGGTGTATTTTTCAAGCTAGATGATTTGCCGCTTGCAGCACAACAAGCTGGAAAAGTTCGCGACCAACTTTTATTACGTGTGATTGGCAGTCCAGATCCTTATGGTAAACAAATTGATGGGATGGGTGGAGCGACATCAAGTACCAGTAAAACCGTGATTTTGGCAAAAAGTTCACAGCCTGAGCATGATGTAGACTATCTATTTGGACAAGTGTCGATTGATAAAGCATTTGTCGACTGGAGTGGTAACTGCGGAAACCTAACAGCAGCAGTTGGTGCATTCGCCATTTCAAATGGTTTGGTTGAGGCATCACGTATTCCTGAAAATGGTTTATGTACGGTTCGTATTTGGCAAGCCAATATTCAAAAAACCATTATTGCGCATGTACCTATTACTGATGGTGCAGTACAAGAAACTGGTGATTTTGAACTAGATGGTGTGACCTTCCCAGCAGCCGAAGTTCAAATTGAATTTTTAGACCCCGCAGATGATGGTGAAGATGGCGGCGCTATGTTCCCTACAGGGAATTTGGTCGATACCTTAACCGTACCCGATGAAGGCAGTTTCCCTGCAACATTTATTAATGCAGGCATTCCAACCATTTTCTTAAATGCAGAAGATATTGGTTATGTCGGCACTGAACTGCAAGATGCGATCAATGGTGATGCCAAGGCATTGGCCCGTTTTGAAAAAATCCGTGCTTATGGTGCGCAGCAAATGGGTTTGATTTCAGATATTGCTGAAGCAGAACAGCGTCAACATACTCCAAAGATTGCATTTGTTTCAAAGCCGAAAGCCTATACATCTTCGAGTTCTAAACATATTTCAGAACAAGATACGGACTTATTGGTTCGTGCCTTATCAATGGGGAAACTGCATCATGCCATGATGGGCACAGCGGCAGTTGCCATTGGTACAGCTGCGGCGATACCGGGGACGCTTGTGAACTTAGCCGCGGGTGGTGGGGAGCGAGAAGCTGTGCGTTTTGGACATCCATCTGGGACGCTACGTGTAGGTGCGCAAGCAATTTATGAAAATGGTCAGTGGGTCGTTAAAAAAGCCGTGATGAGCCGAAGTGCGCGTGTCTTAATGGAAGGCTGGGTGCGTATTCCTGCGGATAGTTTAGATTAAGTATTTAACATCTCATTTGAAATCAGCCTCTGCTTTGCAGGGGCTTTTTTTTGCCTTTATCTTTTATATGAATAAGCAAATCATGAATTGGTATATATTTTTATATAATATGAACTGCATTTAATATTAGAAATTTTCTGTGATTTATGTCAGATTAATTTTGTTAGCATTTTGCGTAGCTTTACCCTGAAAAAAGTAGCGAAACCATGCTTAAAAAAGACTTAATAAAATCGGACCTACCTACTGAACAATTGGCTGTATTAGAAGCGTTGCCAATGCCTGCTGCGTTATTTTCCGCGACAGCTGAGCTGATATGCGCCAATCAAATATTTAAACATCGATTTCAGTCAGACTTACAAGAGATCGTATTAAATCATGTGTCCGTGATGCAGCAAAAAACCAAAGCCACAAGTTCTGAGTTTGATTTACGCTGTTTAGAGAACGATAGCATTGAACCCTTTATGTATAGTGAAAATGAACGGCATTATTGGTTTACGCTCAAACCAAAGTTTCAACAAAGTGGCGATTTGGAACATGTGTTGTTGTGCTGTGCGGACATTACAAATTTAAAGCAATTCGAATTATCGCTGTTGAAACATAACCAACAACTCGAACAACAAGTTTATTTTGATTATCTGACAGGGATAAAAAATCGACGTGGATTTGATTTAGACCTTTCTCAGTGGCAAAAAAGCTTCGCGGTTGAACAAGCCAATGAAATTTGTTTGATGATGCTCGACTTAGACAATTTTAAGCAAATCAATGATATCTACGGTCATGCATTTGGCGATGAAGTTTTAAGAAAAAGTGCGCAGCTTTTAAGGATGCAAATTAGTCAACATGCAGATGCACAAATATATCGCATGGGTGGGGAAGAGTTTGCAATGATTTTGCCACGCACAGCTATATCGACTGCATGTTCGATTGCACAACAATGTTGTGAGCAAATCTATGCTTCTTCGATGAATTATGCAGATAAAGCTCTACAACTGAGTATCTCATGCGGAGTGGCCTTGTGGGATGGTACAGAGTCATTTTTTGAAACATTGGCACGTGCCGATCGGGCTTTGTATCAAGCCAAGAAAGGCTCGAAAAATTGTACCTGTTTTAATGATGGACAAAATGTGGCTCTATTTGAGGAAACGACATTTAAAAAACCATCAGACTGTGGGAAAAACACATAGATTTAGGCCGTAACATAGAGAAAGATTTGAGAAAGCAGTATGATGCAACAGGTCAAAATTGACAGAAAACATTGGCAGTCGATTTGCTAATGAACGAAGCAGTTAAATATTTAAAGTATTTGAGGTGAATGTGTCTTCTTTAACAGACGTTTCCACACATGCCCTGACAGAAGCGCAGCAGCGTATTCAGCAGGATTTACTGACAGCGCTTGATGCATTTTCAATTCCAGAACCCTTAAAAGGGGCGGTGTATCATGCTGTGATGTTGGGTGGAAAACGCGTTCGACCGGCACTTTGTTATGCAACAGCAGCGTTAAAACCCAATACAAATTTTGCAGCCGTACGCCGTGCTGCTGTGGCGATTGAATTTATTCATTGTTATTCATTGGCACACGATGATTTGCCGTGTATGGACAACGATTTACTCCGTCGTGGTCAACCAACCTGTCATGTGGCTTTTGGTGAAGATACGGCTTTACTTGCTGGCGATATTTTACAATCGATGGCTTTTGAAGTTTTAGGCAGCCGTCTTTTTGATCAAGGCCCAGCCGTTGAAGCGCCGATCATCTTGAAGCAAATGCAAATTTTAGCGACAGCAACTTCAAAAATGGTCAATGGACAAGTCCTAGACTTACAAGCGGAAGGCAAGCATGTCAGTCAAGATGAACTTGAAAACATTCATCGAAATAAAACTGGTGCTTTAATTTCTGCTGCAATCATGATGGCGGCAGTGACGATATTTAATGGTACAGACCAAGCTATTCCTAAACTCCGCGAATTTGGTCTAGCGATTGGTTTAGCCTTTCAGGTGCAAGATGATATTTTAGATATTATTGCTGACACTGAAGCATTGGGTAAAACAGCAGGTAAAGATCAACAAGTGGATAAATCGACATATCCTGCGTTAATGGGTCTCGAGCAAGCGCAAGCTTATGCAGAAGAATTACATGCTCAAGCGCTTCAAGCTTTGGATTATTTTGCAGAAGATGCGGCAGAATTACACAAGATCACGCAGTTTTTATTAAAACGTCAAAGTTAATATGACGTAGTAAAGACATTAGCCCACACATTTAACATGTTGTGGGCTTTTTTTATATCAAGTACATTTGGAACAGAAGTCAATAAACCATCTACGGAATAGCTAAATGGATGACATGATAAAAAACAAAAAAGGACGCTAGGCGTCCTTTTTTGCAGATATTAAAACTTAGAAATTAAATTTAAGTGCTATTGGTCTTAAATACTTTCTTTATAGATACGATCTGCTTCTTCAAATTTTTCAGTGACTTCAGCAGATGGTGCTTTGCCCATTAAGCTCACAATGATGATTGCAATGAGTGAGCAGATGAAGCCCGGAATAATTTCATAAACGCCTGTATCACCCCAGAGGTTTTTCCATAGAATAACCATAACAGCACCAACCACCATACCTGCTAAAGCACCATTGAGTGTCATGCGTTTCCAGAACAATGACATGATAATCAGTGGGCCAAATGCAGCACCGAAGCCTGCCCATGCATATGCGACGAGACCAAGGACTTTAGAGTCAGGATTAGCCGCCATATAGATCGCTAGCAACGCAATCATTAACACCATGATACGGCCGACCCAAACCAATTCTTTTTGTGAAGCATTTTTGCGTAAGAATGATTTATAAAAGTCTTCAGTTAATGTACTTGAGCAGACTAAAAGCTGACAGCTGAGGGTACTCATGATTGCAGCTAAAATCGCAGCCAATACGATACCTGCCACCCATGGGTTAAATAGAATTTTAGTCAATTCCATAAAGACCGTTTCAGGGTTTGCTGTAACGACACTTGACAGTTCTGGATGCTGTTGGAAATAAGCAATACCGAAGAAGCCTGCTGCAACTGCGCCACCGAGGCAGAGCGTCATCCATGTCATACCAATACGGCGTGCATTGGGAATCGATTTAACAGAATCAGCTGCCATGAAGCGGACTAAGATATGCGGTTGACCAAAATAGCCTAAGCCCCATGCCAATAAAGACATGATTGCGACAAAACTTAAGTCAGCAAATACATTCATCGCTTGAGGGCGTGCCGCTTCTAGTGCCAGAGTGAACTGGCTTAAATCAGAGAATGACAACATGACCACGATAGGGGTAAGTAGCAAGGCAAAAATCATAAAGCCCGCTTGAATGGTATCGGTCCAACTGACAGCAAGGAAGCCACCAATAAACACATAGCTCACCGTTGCAATGGCACTGATCCAAAGCGCAGTGCTATACGACATACCAAACATACTTTCAAATAATCGAGCGCCTGCAACCATGCCTGAAGCACAGTAAATTGCGAAGAAAATCAAAATAATCACCGCAGACACGATACGTAAGATTTTCTTTTGATCGTTAAAACGATTTGAGAAATAGTCAGGTAGGGTCAAGGCATTATTTTGAACTTCGGTATGTACACGAAGACGACCTGCCACAAGTAACCAGTTGAGCCAAGCACCAATGATCAGACCAATTGCAATCCACATTTCAGATAAACCTGAAAGGTAAATCGCCCCCGGAAGACCCATGAGCAACCAACCACTCATATCTGATGCACCTGCAGAAAGGGCAGTGACAAAGCTCCCTAATCGGCGGCCACCTAAAATGTAGTCAGAAAAGTTACTGGTCGCACGGTATGCAAGTAAACCGATCACGACCATGGCGACAATATAAAAGAGAAAGGTAATTAGGGTGGGATTCAGGGAGCTCATACGGTATCCGCTTTGGCGTTGGACAATTGCGTTTAATTAGGGGACTCGATGGGATTTGCCTAAGCCAAGTAGGTGAAATCGAACGATAGGTCCTAAAACGTCAAAAAAATAACGTGAAATTTAAACATAAATTCACAAACTTTGCCTTCTTTTTTGTTTTGGGCATAAAAATGGGCCGTATGTCACGACCCATTTTTATTAATGTGAAGATTTAGTTATTACGTCCCATCACACCACGAATCGTATTCAGTACATCCGCAGGTAATACCACAGTTTTGGCATTATTAGATTTAGCCATATCTTGCATGGCTTTAACGTATTGTTCACCCAGTAAGTACGCAACTGGAATTTCTTTATCGCCGACGGCTGAACTCACCATTTCAATTGCACGCTGAGAAGATTCTGCCAGTACCACTTGAGCTTCTGCATCCCGACGAGAGGCTTCCAAACGACCATCCGCTTCTAAAATAGCCGCTTGTTTTTCACCGTCTGCCTTGGTCACTGTCGCACGACGTTGACGTTCAGCGGCCGCTTGCTCTTCCATCGCAGCTTGCATGGTATGAGAAGGTTTAATATCTTGAATTTCTACAGTTTTAAGCGTAATACCCCAGTCAGAGATATCATCAGAAATAGCAGCTTTAAGTTTAGCCTTAATATGATCACGCGATGATAGTGCATCATCGAGGTCCATTTCACCAACAATAGACCGCAAAGAGGTTTGAACTAAGTTTTGAATCGCCCATGTGTAGTTTTCAATACCATAAACTGCTTTTTCAGGCGTGGTTAAGTTGATATAAGCCACAGCATTCATCAGCAGTACCGCATTGTCACGTGTGATCACTTCCTGAGAGGGAATATCTAACACGATATCTTTGGTTGTGACTTTATAAGCCACTTCATCGACATACGGAATCACAAAGTTCAGTCCCGGATTGAGCGTGGTATGGTATTTACCTAAACGCTGAACAATCCATTTATAACCTTGGGGAACAATACGGACACCTTTAAAAATGGTGACGGCTACAAAAACTAAGAGCGCTAAAAAAACAATAGAAACACCAGACATGTCATTTCTCACTTATTTATGGATTGTCAGTGGGGTGGTTGCTGCTGTGCAGTTGGACGACTAAATCATTGCCTAAAATATCGGTCACGCGAACACGATCACCGACTTGAAGTGCATCTTGGGTACGGCAATGCCATTCGTCTGAACCTAAAACAGGCATCGGGAAGCGAACTTTAACGCTGCCATGATTGAGCTGGGTTTGAATCACCATACCCACTTGGCCAATCGTCGCTTCACGCGACAGACCTGCTTTGGTTTTATCAATGGATAAAGGCTTAATAAATTTGAACCACAAAAATGTGCAAAGCACGGCAAAAATAATCCAAACCACAATTTGGACATTAAAGTCCATGGATGGAAAGATCCAATATAAGATCCCAACCAAAATTGCAGAAACGCCAAACCATAGCGCAGCAAAAGACGGCAAAATCAGTTCAAAAAGCATCAAAGCGACGCCCAATACAAACCAGTGCCAAGGTTCTAAAATAAATTCCATACATCTACTCTTATATAAGGGTGAATTGATATAGATGAACCAGTATCTATATCAATGTAGCAGATGTATAACTCAATGAATATAAAAAAAATCGTTGAATTATATTTTCGCTTTTGGTGCTGGTTTAAAGGCCGCAGGGGACTGTTTAAAGTTATCGATCGCCTTAATAATGCTATTCACTTTGAGCTGTGCGGCTTTTTCACCTTCTAAAATCGTCGCATTGCTCGACTTCAAATCGAGTGTGCCGATATGTCCCACTTTAGGTTGAATCACGAAATTGGCATTTTTCAGTTCTTCATTAATACTTTGTTGTCCCATGATGTTAATGGTTTGATCGAGTAAACCAAACATGCTTACGGCTTTGCTACCATCAGGACGCGCAGAGATATCAACTGCAATCACGATATCTGCACCCATATCACGTGCGGTTTTCACTGGAATTGGGCTGACTAAGCCACCATCGACATATTTCACCCCTGCAATGGTTGCAGGTACAAATACATTCGGAATGCTGCACGATGCACGTACCGCTTGGCCGGCATTACCACGGTTAAATTCAGTTTTACTGCCATTATCCAAACGGGTGGCTACAGCAGCAAAGCGCTTTGGAAACTGTTCAATTGATTTATTGCCGACGTTTTTATTGACAAAGTCTTGCAATTTTTGCCCTTGAATAATGCCTTGGCTATTTAAGGTTAAGTCACGAATATCAGACTCTTTAAAGTTCAGGGCCAATTGCTGCATTTGATAAGGCGTTTTACCGCTGGCGTACAAGCTGCCAACAAAACTACCCGCACTGGTCCCAGTCACAATTTTAGGTTTAATACCATGTGACTCGAGTACTTTAAGCACGCCAATATGAGCAAAACCTTTGGCACCGCCACCACCGAGCGCAATCGCGATCACCGGTTCACGTGCTTTGGCTGGTGTAGGTGTCGTGGTCGCAGGTGTTTTGGTTGCAGAATCACAGCCAGTGAGTGCCAATACAAAGAGGCTAGGAGTCAGGTAATGCAAAAGTTTCATGTGTGAAATCTGATTGTTAAATATACAAAGTGCACATCACATCAAAAAAATAGCCATTTGACTAGGGCTTTTTCCAGTGCTTTTGTAACGGCAAGGCCAACCATTCGGGATTTTTCGGGGAAAATTTTCCATCATAAATCTTCAAAATTTTTTCGAGATCAGTTTCAAAATCTCCACTGGGTTCAAAAACACCCAAGCAATGAATGGTTTTCTTTGCATAATCAAAGCTAAACATCACAATTGGTATCTGTGCTTCATAGGCAATATAGTAAAAACCACTGCGGATTTTATCGGCTTTTTTTCGTGTTCCCTCAGGTGCCATTCCAATCCAAATTTGATCTGTCGCTTGGACAATCTCAGCAATTTCACGCGTCAGTCCATGTGGATTTTCACGCTGCACAGGGATCACGCCGACCCAATCCAAAAGTGGTTTTAAAGGAGTATCGAAAAGGGTGTTTTTACCAAAAATGGTTATTTTTATCCCGATTCCAAGCAAGGCAAGAAAACCATGCCATGCATCTATATTAGACGTATGCGGAGAAATGATCGCTACAGCTTTGGCAAGGTTGGGAAATTCGCCGTCAAATTTCCATCCTTGTGCCAAAAAAAGTGTTTTAAATATTGCGCGGCTCAGGGGGGAGCCGCGTGATGGAACTTGATCGGGCAAAACTGGAAATAATTGAGTCTTTTGATTCATTGCATATTCTTATATAGGTGAAATCCATTTTTGATGTGATGCACATTTAAAAGTACGGCATCAGCATTGACCTTTATCTTAGGTTGATGATTTTTTTAGATCATTGGCAAAATAGCCGTATTTTGACTACTCTAAATGTAACTTCAGCGCACTCAACATTTAGGAACTTATGATCCAGCTTCGTCAGCTCAATCTTTTACTGTTTTCTTTATATTGGGCGCAAGGGTTACCTGTCGGTTTTATGACGCATGCTTTACCAGTGATTTTAAGAGCGCAAGGTGTGTCTTTGGCACATATAGGTGGCTTTGGATTACTCATGCTGCCATGGTCGATCAAAGTTTTTTGGGCACCGTGGATTGATCGACATGGTTCAAGGTCCAAAGGGCACTATCGGAGTTGGATTATTCCAATGCAGTTGTTGTCCGTGGTGGTCTTGGTCTTCCTGTCATTTTTGCCGATCCAAAGTTTGAATGAACCAATGTATTTGCTGCTGTTTTTTGTGGCTTTACTCAGTATGAATTTGGTCGGTGCAACTCAAGATGTCGCAACCGATGGCTTGGCTGTCAATATTTTAAAAACTGACCAACAGCACTGGGGCAATACCTTTCAGGTGATTGGTTCAAGACTCGGCTTTATCGTGGGTGGTGGCGCTGTCCTTTGGGCCTTGGATTGGTTGGATTGGCAAGCCACCTTTCTGTTTTTAGCGGCATTGGTGTTCATCAATACGATTCCTATTTTTATCTATCGAGAACCTTCAAAGCCACCACTCAACATAAAATCTAGTCCAGAGAATGATAACAACCATAAACATAATTCAGGCTTGTTCTACGCTATACGCCAGTATTTGACTTATTTTACCCAAACTAAAACCCTCACACTGTGGTTGATGATCTTATTGAGTTTTAAGCTTGCAGATGGTCTGGCAGGTCCACTACTTAAGCCACTGATGGTCGATTTAGGATTGAGTTTTAGTCAAATCGGTCTATATGTCACCATGCTGGGTGCGGTGGCTGCTTTAATTGGGGCAGGGCTTGCAGGTCTTAGCTTGAAGTATATTTCTCGGGCACAGGCCTTGGTTTTCTATTCAGTATTGAAAATATTCAGTTTATTGACCTATGCATGGTTGGCTTTGCAGTTCGAGGCAAAACGGCAGGTTCATGAATGGCTGATCTATGGGATTAATGCTGCCGAAGATATGATTTCAGCCATGCTGCTCGTGATCATGCTGACTTTGGTGATGCAATATAGTCGTAAAGCATTTGCAGCAACGGACTTTACATTTCAGGTTGCCATTATGGCGACGGTGAGTGGAGGGCTGTATAGCATCAGTGGCATAGTGGCCGATCAGTTGGGGTATAGCACTTATTTAGTTTGGATCACAGGTTTGGCTGCATTGAGCTTAGTCCCGATTCTATTTTGGGGAAAAGCATCAAAAAATGACCAAAATCACTTCTAAATCATGATTTTGGTTGTTTTTTATCAGCTAAAGCACTAAAAGAGCAATGCAAATATTATTTTAATAATTTTGTAATATGTTTCGCGTGTGTAATATCTGTTACAAAATAATTTAAGGAAAATCTTTGATGAAAACTAAGTTAGCAGCGGCTATCGCATTGAGCCTTTTGGCTGGGTCAACCTTTGCAGCACCAACCTTCTACGGTGAAATTGATGCATCTGTTGATTATTTACCTGAAGATAATAAAACGGGTGTTTCAGACAAAGATGTCGTTGAAATCAGTTCAAACAGTTCTTTCTTGGGTTTAAAGGGCGATGAAAAACTGACTGACCGTTTAAGCGCAGTTTATGCAATTGAATGGGCATTTAACTCAGACGGCGAAGGCGATGACTGGTCTAAGCGTAACCGCTTCGTTGGTTTGAAAGATGCGAAACTTGGTACATTGAAAGTCGGTGCACACGATACACCATTAAAACAATTGTCTAGTCCGGTTGATACATTCAACAACTACGTGGGTAACCGTGCTGATGTTACAGGCATCATGACGGGTGAAAACCGTGTAGATAACGTTGTTGTCTATGAATCACCAGCTTTTAAAATTGCTGAAGGTGCAATTAAAGTTAATGCATTGCTTGCAACAGGTGAGTCTTCAGGAATCAAGAGTGATAAAGGAGTAGTAAAAACTGCAGGTCGTGGTCTTGGCGATGCTTGGTCGGCGTCTGTTGTCTATGACAGCCCCGTTGTTGTCGCAGGTTTAGCCTATGACAAAGCCATTCCATCGAACTTTGGTGGTGTAGGGATCTTAAATGCTCAAACTCCTGAAGTTACAGGTACCAAAGTTTTTGCTGCCGCAAATACCGTTCGTGCGATTGGTCGTGTAAATCTTAAGGGTGGTTTGGCACTGAAAGCTTTATATCAAACGTCTGAAGTAGAAAAAACACCATATTCAAGCAAAGAAGACACAAACACGAATGCAGAGAATGCAGCAAATATTGATGATGCTCAAGGTTGGTTAGTCGGTGCAGAATACAATCTACCTTCTGCAAAAGCTTGGACAGTAAAAGCACAATATAGTCAAAATACTACGACCTATAAAGTGGGTGATGATTACGAAGCTCAGCAACTCATTGCAGGTGCAGATTATGCATTTAGCAAACAAGTGAAAGCTTATGGTTATGCAGGTTACTTAGCACTTGAACAAGGTCCAGATGAAAGCAAACAACCCGTATTGGGTACAGGTCTAGAATTTAAATTCTAAGACCTTGATTTAAGTTGTTCAAAAGGCGATGTTTTACATCGCCTTTTTTTATTTTTCTTGCTTGGTTTTGATCAGTTTTAAGTGATTTTTAAGTTTGAATTTTTAGATTAGGGCATCAAAGATCAATAATTGATGCCAATATGCTTCAGGTCATAGCTAAAATACAGCAAAAAATTTCAAGACTCAGTTTAAGTCAATTTAACCTCGTGCTTGCCTTATGGCTTGGGGTGGTTTTGAACCTCGCGTTTTATCAGCAAATCCAGCAGCTCACACCTTATACGGGTGTGAAGGCCGGACTATTTTTGGCGGCAACCGTACTGGTGGTGGTGGCACTTTATAATGTGCTGATGCAACTCCTGCAATGGCGATGGAATTCAAAACTTTTGGCGAGTGTTTTGCTGATCATTGGTGGCTTGAGTGCTTATTTCGTCAATAGTTTAGGCGTGACCATTACATCTGACCAAGTGCAGAACATGATGCAAACAGATGTAAAGGAAGTGCAGGATTTAATCTCGCCACAATTTTTTATCTGGGTCTTTGGACTGGTTATTTTGCCAGTGCTATTGATCTGGCTTTTGCCACTGCATAAAGAAGCCCTAAGCACGGTCGTAGCCAAAAAGGGTCTACATATAGTGCTATCGCTCATCCTTTTGGGTGCTTTGCTGTTTGTTTATTTTGTCGATTATGCTGCGATCTTTCGTGAGCATCGTGACTTAAAAGGCATGCTCTCACCACAAAACAGTATTGCTTCGACATTTTCCTATTATCACAAAAAAGCACCGAAACAGAATTTGCCATTGCTGAACTATGGTGAAGATGCACATATGGTTGAAAACGTAAGCGCCAAAAGCTTACCAAAATTGATGGTCTTAGTGGTTGGTGAAACTGCGCGCGCGGAAAGTTTTTCACTCAATGGCTATGCTAAAAATACCAATCCTGAACTCAGTCAGCAAAATATTATCAATTTTAGCCAAGTCAGTTCATGTGGCACCGCAACCGCTGTGTCTGTTCCTTGTATGTTCTCGGGTATGTCGAGAACCGAATATGACGAACAGCTTGCAAGTCATCGCGAAGGTTTACTCGATATTGCACAGCGTGCAGGCTATAAGGTGACGTGGCTAGATAATAATTCAGGCTGTAAGGGCACATGTACACGTGTTGAAAAATATGAATTTCCTGAAGCACTGAAGAAAAAGTGGTGTGATGCCGATGGCGAATGTCATGATGAAATCTTAGTGGATGGTTTGAAGGCATATTTGGCTTCGATTCCCAAAGCAGATCAAACTCCCCGTTTAATTGTGTTACACCAAATGGGCAGTCATGGCCCTGCCTATTTCAAACGAAGTACCACAGCGTTTCAAAAATTTAAGCCAACATGTAATAGCAATGCCATACAGGGATGTAGCTCGACAGAATTAATAAATAGTTATGACAACAGTATTGTCTATACTGACCATGTGCTGAGTGAATTGATTAACACCTTAAAATTGACTAACAACTATCAAACAGGACTGTGGTATTTGTCCGATCATGGTGAGTCGACAGGTGAACATGGCTTATATTTACACGGTTCTCCATACGCAATTGCACCGTCACAGCAAACCCATGTACCGATGTTGATGTGGTTTTCACCGGCGTGGCAAAAAAATAATTCAGCGCAATATACTTGTTTAATGGCACAAAAAAGCCAAAAATTAAGTCAGGATAATCTATTTCCATCGCTATTGAGTTTGCTCGATGTGCAGACTCAAGTGATTGATGAAAAAAACAATATGTTGCAACAATGTACTTCAGTACAGCGCAGGACTTAAGCCCATGCACAAAATACTTATTATTGAAGATGATTTCATGATTGCCGAATCGACTAAAACCTTGTTGAACTATCAACAGTTTGAAGTCGAGTGGGTGAATAATGGTATCGATGGCTTAAAGCTCATAATGCAAGGGGGGATTGATATCGTCTTGCTAGATCTGGGTTTGCCGATGATGGATGGTATGCAAGTCCTGAAACAAATTCGTCAAATGCAGCCCAAATTGCCGGTATTAATCATCTCGGCACGTGATCAATTACAAAATCGTGTAGATGGATTAAACCATGGGGCAGATGACTATCTGATTAAGCCATATGAGTTTGATGAATTACTTGCACGGATTCATGCGCTTCTTCGACGCACAGGGCTGAGTTCAGTCGAAGCACCACAGAAAATTTTAAAACATGGTGAATTGATTTTAGATATTGAGCAGCATCTTGCACGCTATAAGGGTCAATATGTCGATTTATCTAACCGTGAATGGGCCATATTGATTCCATTGGTGACACATCCGAATAAGATTTTTTCTAAAGCCAATTTAGAAGATAAGCTTTACGATTTTGATAGTGATATCAGCAGTAATACTATTGAAGTGTATGTGCATCATCTCAGAACAAAATTAGACAAAGATTTTATTCGCACCATTCGTGGTTTAGGTTATCGACTCGGTTAAGGCAAAGGAATTATCAACCATGCACCAGCCTTATTCTCTGAAAAAGAGACTAATTATTTATGTGTCTGTTTTCAGTATGCTTTTGGGCTGTCTTTTGGTGTTTTCAGCATATCGAATTGCGCTTGAAGAAATTAATGAAATTTTAGATGCGCAAATGCAAAATTTGGCGGAACGTGTTGCAGAGCATGATCCGCAGCCCATTCGCAGTGAATTTGATCAACATAAGCATTATCACGAAGAAGATTTATTTGTTGATGTGTGGACCTATCAATCCAATGCACATCAAACCCATCAATTAAAATTATTGGTCGCGCCTCAGCCCAAAGCCGGTTTTTATACCCACAGTACCCAACAGGATGAGTGGCATACCTATATTTTGCCACTCACAGATCGGCAAATTCAGGTCAGTCAGCAAGAATCGGTACGACAGCATCTTGCAGCAGAATTGGCCAGTAGTATGTTTATTCCCTATTTGGTTTTTATACCTTTTGCATTAATCGCTTTGGGATGGTTGATTCAACGCAGCTTAAACCCACTGGAAAAATTTAAAAAAGAACTGGCAAAAAGGGATGCCTTTGAACTTTCTCCAATCTCTCAAATGCCGTATCCAGAGGAAATTGCACCAACCATTATTGAAATGAACCAGTTGTTTGAACGAATTTCGTTGTCGCAGCAGGAACAGCGCCAGTTTATTGCTGACGCAGCGCATGAGTTACGGACCCCGATTACCGCACTGAATTTGCAAATGCAGATTTTGCTACAAAAATTTCCACAAGATGACGCTCTACAAAATTTGAGTAAAGGTTTAATTCGTATTCAGCATTTGGTCAGTCAATTATTGAGTTTGGCAAAACAAGACGCCTCGGTCTTTGAACTTGAGCGCAAACAACATTTTGATCTTAAGCAAGTCGCAACCAATTGTGTCGAGCAACTGGTACATTTGGCCATGCAAAAAGATATTGACCTTGGCATGGAGCAACAACAGAGCATAGCCTTATATAGTCTTGAGCCTACGGTACATTCAATCATTTTTAATTTGATTGATAACGCCATCAAATATACCCCTGCACAGGGCGTGATAAATGTCTCTGTCTTTGAACATGCGGGGCAGGCGGTTGTACAGGTTGAAGATAGTGGGCCTGGCATCGACCCAGCTTTATATGAGCAAATTCGAAAACGCTTTTATCGAATTTATAATCATGAAGAAATTGGAAGTGGTTTAGGGCTAGCGATCGTGGATAAAGCCGCAAAACATATCGGTGCGGAATTGGAGTTTTCTAAAAGTGAAACATTGGGCGGTCTGAAAGTGAGTTTACAGATCCCATTTAGTGAATCATGAGTGACTCAATCATTTTCAGATCAAGATTAATTCAGGGACTTAATTAGATCCATGTAACAGCTTTGCTCTTTTGCTGCATAGTTATTGCATTGAAATGGCGAGAAAACAATAGATACATGACACAATTAAATGCCCAAATGATCCATGCGGTCCAAAGGTTATGACTCAGAAAATGCGCACCCCGCATCATTTGCGCCCAGCCAAAAGCAAAGCCTAAAATCAGCCCAGCACATAAAAAGAAATAGGCACGGGCAGGTCGATGTATTCGATAAACAAAATATCCCGTAATTAAGGCAAAACCAGTCGCAGCATGGCCACCGGGGAAGCAGTGTCCTTGGCGTGCTGAAAAATCCCAAGAAAAGCCTTGGGCTGTGGCGACAGTCATATTCCAAGGGCAGGCATGCGCAGATTGTGATTTGAGCAACCCAATGATTGCCGTGCTGAGTAGAGCCACCACGATAAAATAGCCAAATTCAAACTTACGTGCTTTCAGATGCGGATATTTAAAACTGCATATCCACGCTGCGATATAGAGAACATAAACGCCTATAACGATATTCTTGATATAGCGATGGTTCAGCACAGCAAGTGCCCAATCATTACGATGAGGAAAACCACCATGTAGGTCGACCCAAGGCTGAATAAAAGCTTGGTCGAGCGAACCACCGACGGGGAAAACATAAAGGAGGCCAACCAAACTGAGTGTGAGCAGCAGCGCTTGTCGTAATAAAAAGGAACGGTTCGAGAGCATAAGTCGTGTGATGTGCTGAAATTATTTTGTTTGAATGCTGCTATTTGAAACCACGAAGCTTAAATCAGACTTAATCGGCTATGTGAACTGTATCGATATCGATAGCGAAGAAGGTGCATAAAGCAAAACGGGCATTGTGTTAAAGTTTTTGAAAACTCAGTAATAAAGATTTATGAGCATACGTGCAGTCCTTTTTGATTTAGATAATACTTTGACTCATCGAGATCACAGCGTTCAGGCCTATACGCAGTATTTAGCCGAGTCTTATCAGTCGACGCTGGTGGAGGTAGACCTTGTACAGATTAAACGTATTATTAATCGTATAGATAATGGGGGATATCCGAAAAAAGAACTCCTTACTCATCCGAGTATTGGGGCATCTGTCGCTTATGCTCTACAAACGGAGCTGGATTGGATACATCAACCCGATTTTGATGAGCTCACACAATTTTGGTTTCAGCACTTTGGTCAGTTCGCCGTGGCGATGCCGGGAGCATTGACCTTGCTGCAGCAACTAAAACAGCAGCAGTATAAACTGGCGGTGGTGTCGAATGGTGGACATGCCACACGCCTGAATATTTTGAATGGACTAGGTTTTGCATCGTATTTTGATCAGATCATCAGCTCGGAAAGTGCAGGCATCAGTAAGCCCAAAGTTGAAATATTTCAGTACAGTTGTCGTGAGTTGGGCGTGACGGAAACCGAGTGTTTATTTATTGGTGATCATCCTGTCAATGATATTTACGGTGCGAGCCAAGCAGGGATGTCTGCTGTATTGCTTGAAGGCTTTCATACTTTAAGTGCTGAACAACAGCACAGCATTCCGAATAAAATTCAGCATTTGGATCAGGTCTTAGATTTTCTAAAATAAGGTGATTTAAACTCAAGCTTTAAGCGAAGTTTAGGGTAAAAAAAGCGGCATAAATGCCGCTTTAGATTGTGTTGTTTAGAACATGTTTTCTTCAGAGTTTGCCGAAATACGGTGAATACTTAAGTCTGCACCACGGAATTCTTCTTCTTGATCTAGGCGAATGCCCATCGTTACTTTGAGTAGACCATAAATGATGAATCCACCAGCCAATGCAATCACGATCGCGAGCAGCGTACCGATACATTGAGAGATCATTGAAATACCGCCTAAACCGCCCAACCATTTTTGTCCAAATACACCCACTGCAATACCACCGAAAGCACCACAAACACCGTGTAGTGGCCATACGCCAAGTACATCATCGACTTTGAGTTTGTTTTGAGTGTATGTAAATAGTTTGACAAAGATCAGACCTGCGATAGCGCCGATAATTAACGCACCGACAGGATGAACTACATCTGAGCCTGCACAGATTGCAACCAAACCTGCTAAGGGACCGTTATGTAAGAAACCGGGGTCATTTTTACCCATAAAGTTTGCTGCAAGCGTGCCGCCCACCATTGCCATGAGAGAGTTAATTGCAACCAGTCCTGAAATGGCATCTAAACGTTGCGCACTCATCACGTTAAAGCCAAACCAGCCGACGATTAAAATCCAAGAACCTAAGGCAAGGAATGGAATACTTGAAGGGGGGTGAGCGCTGATACGACCGTCTTTTTTATAGCGCCCATGACGTGCGCCAAGTAAAAGTACTGCAGCTAAAGCGATCCAACCGCCCATCGCATGTACCACGACCGAACCTGCAAAGTCATGAAAGGCTGCGCCAAATGTAGGTTCTAACCAAGCTTGTAATCCAAAATTACCATTCCATGCCATGCCTTCAAAGAATGGATAGACCAAAGCGACCAATAATAATGTGGCAATCGCTTGAGTCCGCATTTTTGCACGTTCAGCAATACCACCAGAAATAATCGCTGGAATGGCTGCGGCAAAAGTCAGCAGGAAGAAACAACGCATTAAGTTGTAGCCATGATCGGCTGCTAAAGTGTCCCCAATATGAAAAAAGTGCTGACCATAAGAGATGTAATAACCCACAAAAAAGTATGCAATTGCGGAAATAGAAAAGTCAGTCAAAATTTTACTCAGCGCATTGACCTGATTTTTATGTCGTACTGTACCCAATTCTAAAAATGCAAAGCCAGCATGCATGGCAAGAACCAAGACTGCACCAAGAAGGAGAAAGAGGAGATCTATATTTTGCATAAGGTGTTCCAGTTTAGTGCGCTAGTTCACGAAAAGAAGTTCAGTATATCGAGCGGAATAATTTCGAAAAGAGGAGTGAGCGAGGGAAATTTTGATTAAAAAAACTAAAAAATGTAGAAGACTCGATATAAAGCAAAGACTTGCATGAGTATGACAACAATGCACTAAAATAGTGCAATGGTGATTTGCAATGACAAAATTAAATGAATGATTATTAAGTGAAAAACTATGTTTTTAGAATCTATTTAAAAAATGAAAAACAAATTGCGCCATTTCTGAGTTAATTCAGGGCAATTCATTATTTTGTATTTTTATCTGATTGATAGATGTTAGCGCGATAATGGAACTGAAAATTGACGAATGATACATTTTTGGGAGTCTGTCTGAGCATCTTGTAGTCTTCAAAAGATGAAAGCTGGATGGCTTGCCTGAACTGAAATAATGCACATATATTAACCAATGAAATCTCTGCTGCTGCACTTTTAGATGGCGAAAAACATTCAAGGGTGGGTCTGTGGTGATGGTCGTTGGATCTTACTGTATTTGATGAAGTGTTAAATTTAAACGGTACAGAATTTTAAAATTTAAGCCTTGAATGCTTAAGCTAAACGCTGTGTATTAATCGCTTCAGCCCAGTCACAACATCCGCAGCGCGGGCAGACATCCTGAGCACCGTGAATGTACATGGTTTTGCCACAATGCGTACAGGCATACAGCTGATGCATTTTGATATCTCGAACCGCTTTATAGGGTTTCGGAAATAGTGGCAGTCCATAACGCACTTGTTCAGGTGGATAAAACAAAATACTAAATTTTCCATCACTTTCTAATAAACCAACTCGAACTTGTCCAAGATGCTCCACATTTTGCTGACGCATTTCAGAGAAGAATTCATCATGTGACATTTTACCTTGTTTAATCTTTTCTAAAACCAATTCACCATCTTCCACAATGTAGAGGGCTTTGCCTTCAATTAAATCTTCAAAGGGTTGGTATTTCATCATGAGCCAAGTGATTACGCGGTATAAACCAATCACCACCGTCATCACAATGAGCGCTTGCAAGAGAGGGAGTTCCTCCTCAAACATCGGGTCGCCTGCAATAGAACCCAAAGCAAGGAGGATGGCAACTTCAAAGATGGATAACTGACGCACGCCGCGTTTGCCCGTTAGGCGTAAGAATACGATGATTAAAACGAACATAATGACGCTACGCAAAATCACTTCGGCAGCAAAGGTCCATGTGGTGTCATGGATGAAAATTTGAGCGAAATCCATGTCTCATCCTTTTTTATCGTTATATGTTTTAACTTAGCAAAGCGCTGGGCGATAAAGCAGCTCAATTGTGTTAATTTTTAAGCACTATTCGAAAAAGGATTTCATGCTAAAGGTATTGTATGAATGAGGTATTTGATGAAAAAAAGTGCTTTAAAATAGCCATAAAAAAAGCACCGACGAATCGATGCTTTTGATGTGGTCTGGCAATTTTTAAAGATGTTCAGTTATTTAATATGTTCTGCAATATCCGTAAAGATTACACCTAAACCATGTGCGCCAGCATCTGGATAGCCAAGACTACGGTCGCCTACAGTTCCCGCACGTCCCATACGCGCCACGATTTCTTTGGTCTTTTCAGCACCTTGAACCGCCGCTTTTGCACCAAGTACAAAGTTTTCTTTAAAGGTTTTATCTGTATGGGCAGACCAAGAATCTGCGCATGGCACAAGTGCATCAATCAGGGTTTTATCACCCACCACTGCACCACGTCCAAATGAACGTTCACCTGTGGTTTGAATGCCTTTGACCGCTGCTTGTAGCATCTCGGCAAAATCAGCGACAGTTAAAACTGATTTGCCTTGAATTGATTTCGCTGCTGCACGGAATGCTGAACCCCAGATTGGGCCAGACGCGCCACCACAATGTTCCATAATGATCATTGAGCAGTTCAGCATGAATTCATCCATCTGCTGCGCTTGAATCAGACTTTGCCATTCACGTTTTAATTGCTTAAAGCCTTTCGCCACGCTCATACCGAAGTCGCCATCACCTGCATGCGCGTCCAGCTCACAGAATAGCACTTCATTTCTAATGATACAGGCAGACATCACATCCACCACATAACGCATGTTTTCGATGGTGAATTGTCATTGCTAATCACCGCATGTTCAGGCTGTGTTTCAACTTGGGTATTTACCACAGCTTCGGTGGCAGCATCTTTAGTTGCGAAAGTTAAAGGTTGTGCTGCTGAACCATCCATTTTAAATGCAGGGGTGTTGGCTGCTGCATCGAGGTAAGTTTTCAATTCATCATCGA
Source organism: Acinetobacter sp. YH12094 (assembly GCF_013419295.1). Classification (NCBI taxonomy): domain Bacteria; kingdom Pseudomonadati; phylum Pseudomonadota; class Gammaproteobacteria; order Moraxellales; family Moraxellaceae; genus Acinetobacter; species Acinetobacter sp. YH12094. The sequence goes on along the minus strand of NZ_VPAK01000016.1, from coordinate 26,225 downwards.
CAGCAAGCAAGGACACAGATGCACCATTCATGTCGATACTGGTCATATAGTTGCCGACAAATGTGCGGTAAATTTTGATGCCTTTACGTGCAAGGTGTTCGCATACATCATGGTTAAAGACATACAACTCTTGCAGCGGTGTGCTACCAAAACCATTGACCAAGATTGCAACTTCTTTCATGTCTGGGCGGTCAAGGAACAGGTCATCCACGATGCGCTGTGCCATTTTTTTAGATGGCAAGATTTTTTCACGACGGATGCCGGGTTCACCGTGAATGCCGACGCCATATTCCATTTCGTCATCAGCCAAAGTAAACGTTGGCGTGCCTTTGGCTGGAACAGTACATGAGCTATAAGCAAAACCAAGGCTAATGACGTTGTCCGCAGCTTTTTGAGCAATCGCTTTTACGTCTGCAAGTTCTAAGCCTTTTGATGCTGCTGCGCCTGCAATCTTATGTACAAATACTGTGCCTGCAACACCACGACGACCTACTGTATATAGGCTGTCTTTAACCGCAATGTCATCTGCCACTTTTACATAGTCAACTTTAATGCCGTCTTTAGTTGCAAGGGCTGCGCCATTCTGGAAATTCATCATATCGCCAGAATAGTTTTTGATGATCATCAGCACGCCTTTGTCAGTTGCGACTTGCTGTAAGGCTTTATAGACCTGAATTTGCGATGGAGATGCAAATACATCACCACATACGGCAGCGTCTAACATGCCTGTACCGACAAAGCCTGCATGGGCAGGTTCGTGACCGCTACCACCACCACTGATAAGTGCCACGTTATTGTGCTTTTCTTTGCGTGAAATGATTTTGTGCGACTCGTTAAATGCGAGTTCTGGATGGGCAAGAACAAAGCCTTTGCACATTTCAATTACGATGTTTTCTGCACCGTTCATGAGTTTTTTCATGGATGTACCAATCTGTATTTATAGGGGAGAATGTAAAAAAGTTTATTATTATCGAAAAACATAATGTTTGCTGACATAAAAGTGTAAAAAAGGGCGGTTTTAGATGAAGAGGCTTTGTTGCATAAATATGTAAGCATCTGATTTAAATAAATTTAATTTTGGATCAAAAAATAATCAAAACTTTTAAAATCATATAGTTATGAAATCTTTGTGCAACAAAGCCCATTGAAGGTGTTAACTTAGTTGTAATTTTTAACTTTATTCTTTAACTTAATAACAGTAGGGCATTATGGAAAGCATAAGAATATGTAGTTTATTTGAAATGGAGAACATTCCTCAGGGTTCTGATAAGCTAAAAATTGATGAGAAGGATATTTTATTTTTTAGAAATGAATTAAAGTGTTTTGATTTTTATCAGAATATAGACAAAGGCAGAGTAAGTTGGAGTTTGATTTTTTTTAAAGGTGAAGAATATGAGACTAAATATAATATTTCTTTTTTCGAAACTCAATTTAGTAAATTAATTACTAAAGAACAGTATGAAGATAAAAAAAAATCGTTAGGTCAAAAGTTACCTTTTGCTACGTTGGTTTATTGTGATATTGATGGTTTAAAAGAAGAAAATTTGATCAAAAATTCAATAAGATTAAAGGGAGGTAAATCTTCAATTAGGAGAGAAGATTTCTTAGATTTTAGAAATGCAAAAATATTTATTGAGCCTAAAAATATTATGTATGTGAATGAGGTAGGATATAATGCTGATCAAAATTTTCAAAGGTTTATTTTATTGTATGCTCTGAGTCAAGCTTATATAAAAGTGATAAATGATCTTTCTGAAAATCTTAGAGGTATTAGTTTAACTACTAGTCAAGATAGAATGAGAGCACTTGTAAAGAATGTAGCATTATTTAACGCAAAATATTTTTTTATAAAACCTATATCTGATGGTAGTGTTGAGTTAAATGCCTATTGGTCTAAAATTATTGAAAAATATGATTTATTAAATAGAAATAATGAGTTGATTAATCAGATTAAATTTCTTCATGAAATAATTGAAATTGAAAATATTAGTGAGCAAGAAAAAATAAGGGATTTAAATAGGAAAACAGATGAATTTAGAGTTTATTTATTAGCACTATTAGGGGTCGCAGCAACACTTGCCAGTATGCCAGGATTAGTGGAAATATTTATATTAAAATTGAATTCTATGTTTACATACGTTCTTATTTCTTATGCTATATTAATTTTCGGAATAACTATTATTTCATATGCTTTATCGAAGTTAATTTTTAAAAAGTAGACTTCTTGCGTTAGTCAAATTTTAAGCAGTGAAAAGCTATATTTTATAAGGTTTTAGCCAATTCAAAAATTAGATGAAACTATACTTTCGCAAGAGGTCTAGTATATATAAGAAAAATCCCCTCAAATGAGGGGATTTTTTTTGTATTCGATACGAATGGATTCTTCATCCTGAGCAAGATTTAAAGCACTGCTTTAAATCTTGTGTAAGAAAGGGGGATTAAACAATCGAATCATCCAAATTTGGCGCTAACCAACGTTTCGCTTCATCCAGTGTCCAACCTTTACGCTGCGCATAATCTTCAAGCTGGTCGCCTGCGATTTTACCCACGTTAAAGTACTGGCTTTCAGGGTTTGCATAGTAGAAACCGCTGACAGATGAAGGCGGCCACATTGCAAAGCTAGAAGTCAATTGCGTACCAATTTTATCGGTAGAACCTAACCAATCAAACAATGGCGCTTTTTCTGAATGCTCAGGGCAAGCAGGGTAGCCCGGTGCAGGACGGATGCCCACATACTTCTCTTTAATCAATTCTTCATTGCTTAAGGTTTCAGACGCTTGGTTACCCCAGAACTCTTTACGGATGCGCTCATGCAAATGCTCCGCAAACGCTTCCGCAAAACGGTCACCTAAAGATTGCGCAAGAATTGCAGAGTAGTCATCGCCTTTAGTTTTGTACTCATTGGCCATTTCTTCTGCACCAAAGATCGATACAGTGAAACCGCCCAAGTAGTCTTCTGCGACACCTTTAGGCGCAATAAAGTCCGCTAATGACAAGTTTGGTTTACCTGTCACTTTATCAGACTGTTGACGAATGTGATGGAAGGTATGCGTAACCGATTGACCATCTTCGCTATACACTTCAACCGAATCCGCTGCTGAACGGTTTGCAGGGTAAATACCAAAGACAGCGCGTGCATCAAAACGTTTGTTATCAATGATGTCTTTCAGCATGGTCTGCGCTTGTTCATACAAGTCAGTGGCTGCTTCACCCACCACTTCATCCTTCAGGATTGCAGGGAATTTACCTGCCAAACTCCAAGAAATGAAGAACGGTGTCCAGTCAAAGTACTCAACTAATGTTTCCAATGGATAATTGGTCAGCGTTTGCGTACCAATAAAGTTTGGCTTCACAGGCGCATTGGCTGCAAAGTCAATTTTTAAACCATTTTCAACCGATTCAGCATAAGTCAGTTTAGCTGCTTTCGGCTGTTTGTTAGCAATACGCTCACGGACTTTTTCATATTCAGCACGGGTTTCTGCTACAAACTTTGGCTTCATTTCCTTAGAAAGTAAAGTTGTTGCTACACCCACCGCACGAGATGCATCGGCAACATAAATGACTGCATCGTTTGAATATTGTGGATCAATTTTCACTGCCGTATGCGCTTTAGAAGTGGTTGCACCGCCAATCATCAATGGAACATTAAAGCCTTTGCGCTGCATTTCTTTCGCAACAAAAACCATTTCATCCAGTGACGGCGTAATCAGGCCAGACAGGCCAATGATATCGACTTTTTCATCAATCGCAGTTTGTAAAATCTTCTCGCAAGGCACCATCACGCCAAGGTCGATGATGTCATAGCCGTTACAGCCTAACACCACGCCTACGATATTTTTACCGATGTCATGCACATCGCCCTTAACAGTCGCCATCAGGACTTTACCCTTAGATTGGCCAGCTGTTTTTTCCGCTTCAATGAATGGGTTGAGCCAAGCTACGGCTTGCTTCATGACACGTGCAGATTTCACGACTTGCGGCAGGAACATTTTGCCTGAACCGAACAAATCACCTACCACGTTCATGCCGTCCATGAGTGGGCCTTCAATTACATCTAAAGGACGTGTAGCTTTCAGACGTGCTTCTTCAGTATCTTCATCAATGAATGTGGTGATGCCTTTAACCAAAGCGTGTTCAAGACGTTTTTCAACTGGAAGTTCACGCCATTCCAAGTTTTCAACTTGTTTTTGTGCAGCGCCTTGACCACGGTATTTCTCAGCAACTTCAAGCAGCTTTTCAGTCGCGTCATGCTGACTTTCACCTTGGTTTTGGTTCAAGATCACATCTTCAACCGCAGCTTTCAGTTCAGCATCAATATCATCATAAATCGCCATTTGACCTGCGTTGACGATACCCATAGTCATGCCTTGCTGAATGGCATGGTATAAGAAAACTGAGTGAATCGCTTCACGTACAGGCTCGTTACCGCGGAAAGAGAACGATACGTTAGACACACCGCCAGAAATCATGGCATGCGGCAAGTTTTGCTTAATCCAGCCAGTCGCTTCAATGAAGTCCACAGCATAGTTATTGTGTTCTTCAATACCAGTTGCCACGGCAAACACGTTCGGGTCAAAAATGATGTCTTCAGCAGGGAAGCCAACTTCATTCACTAACACGTCATAAGAGCGCTTACAGATTTCTTTTTTACGTGCAGCAGTATCTGCCTGACCTTGTTCATCAAATGCCATCACAATCACAGCTGCACCGTACTGACGGCACAAACGTGCTTTGTGTACAAACTCGTCATAACCTTCTTTCAAAGAAATCGAGTTAACAACCGCTTTACCTTGTACACATTTTAAGCCTGCTTCAATGATTTCCCATTTAGATGAGTCAATCATGATCGGCACACGTGAAATTTCAGGTTCAGATGCTACAAGATTCAGGAAGTGCACCATTGCGCCTTCTGAATCCAGCATGCCTTCATCCATGTTGATATCGATAATCTGCGCGCCAGCTTCAACTTGCTGCTGTGCAACTTCTAAAGCTTCGGCAAAGTTTTCTTCACGGATTAAGCGTAGGAATTTTTTAGAACCTGTAACGTTGGTACGTTCACCGACGTTCACAAACAGCGAATCTTCTGTAATGTTGAACGGCTCTAAACCGCTGAGACGGCAAGCGGGTTTGGTTTCTGGCACTTGGCGCGGCGCAATGTCTTTTACGGCATTGGCAATAGCACGGATGTGATCCGGCGTTGTACCGCAGCAGCCGCCAGTGATGTTAATCAAGCCACTTTCTGCAAATTCTTTAATAAAGGCAGCTGTTTCTTCAGGGGTTTCATCATAACCGCCGAAGGCATTTGGTAAGCCAGCGTTCGGATGCGCCGAAACAAAAGTATCAGCAACGTCAGCAATGGTTTTTACATGCGGACGCATGGCATCTGCACCTAGGGCACAGTTAAAGCCAATCGACAATAAATCACCATGACGCACAGAGTTCCAGAACGCTTCAGCAGTTTGGCCAGTTAAAGTTCGGCCAGAGGCATCGGTAATCGTGCCTGAAATCATCAATGGCAATTCGTAGCCAATTTGGTTGAAGACTTCTTTCACTGCAAAAATGGCAGCTTTACAGTTTAAGGTATCGAATACTGTTTCAATTAAAAGAATGTCTGCACCGCCTTCAATCAGGGCATGCGCAGCTTCAATATAGTTTTCTTTTAACTCATCAAAAGTAATGTTACGAAATGCTGGGTCATTTACATTTGGCGAGATCGAGCAAGTACGTGAAGTCGGGCCAAGCACACCTGCTACAAAACGCGGTTTTTCAGGCGTTGAGTATTTTTCACAAGCGGCTTTGGCAATACGCGCTGCTTCACGGTTGATCTCTGATACCAAATCTTCCATGTGGTAGTCAGACATTGAAACTTTAGTGCCGTTAAAGCTGTTGGTTTCAATGATGTCTGCGCCAGCATCGAGGTAGGCTTCATGAATGCCTTGAATAATTTGCGGCTGAGTCAACACCAATAGGTCATTATTGCCTTTGAGGTCAGATGCCCAATCTGCAAAACGCTCACCACGGTAGTCAGCCTCTTCGAGTTTATGACGCTGAATCATGGTGCCCATTGCACCGTCGATAATCAGAATCCGTTGAGCGAGCAGCTCTTTTAGGGTGGCAAGCGTGGACATAAATAACCCCAATCCGATGGAATATAAAATCGGCAAATATATTAACAGAATTCATTGCAGTTTTATTGATATTCAATCATCTTCACAGCGCGCAATTATTAGCTTGTTGAATTAATGAGCAATATTGCAACTTGCTAATTTCATATTCCAATTTCATATAAATGTATGGAAAGCTTCATGAATTTGTCATATTGCTCAGGCAAGATTAAAAAACATCCAGCAGGGCTATGCAATATGACAAAAAAACATGACAGATGAAATATAAGCTGAAACATTGGGTTTCAAAGAAAATAAAGTTTAAATATGAAGCTTAAATAACTGATTTACTTTATGAAAGTAGAGTGTGGAAGTCGGTTTTTAACACTTAAAAAAAACAAATAAAGCATGAAAAATTGCTTTATATGACACCGCTTTGTCATATAATTGTCATAATTAAATTGAACAATATGGGGATTTTAAAATCCTCTATTCCCTGCCTGCATGAATTCTAAACAAACTCCCGTAGATTCAGCGCACACGTCGACTCCTCAAAAGTCCACGAATGTTCATGTGCCTACACCGAAATTCTTTATGCCGGTATTTTTGACGGTGATTATTTCAACGTTGATTTATATTGGTTTTCAGGTGACTGCCGATTTAGCGCATGTTCCGCCTTTAAGTCTTTATTCAATGATTTTATTGGGCACAGCCTTATTCATCGCACTTGGCTTTGAATTTGTAAATGGTTTCCATGACACTGCAAATGCAGTAGCAACAGTGATTTATACCAACGCCTTGTCAGCACCGGTTGCGGTAATGTGGGCGGGTTTCTGTAACTTCCTAGGCGTAATGGTTGCCAGTGGTGCAGTCGCTTACGGCATTATTGCCTTGTTACCTGTTGAATTGATTATGAATGTCGGTTCAGGTGCTGGCTTTGCCATGGTTTTCGCTATGTTGATCGCAGCGATTTTGTGGAATTTAGGGACTTGGTTCTTGGGCATCCCAGCGTCTAGTTCGCATACTTTGATTGGTTCTATTCTTGGCGTTGGCATCATGAACTACCTGTTAAATGCAGGCGGTGGTGCGAGCGGTGTAGATATGGAGCAGGTGCTTAAAGTCGGTAAGGCGTTATTGTTCTCTCCACTGATTGGTTTTGCATTTGCAGCACTCGTTTTCTTGTTGGTGAAGCGTATTTTCCGCAAACAGCTAGAATTGTTTCAGCCACCAGAAGGCAATAAGCCGCCACCACCACTGATTCGTGCAATTTTGATCTTTACCTGTACAGGTGTAAGTTTTGCGCACGGTTCAAATGATGGTCAAAAAGGTATGGGGCTGATCATGCTGATTTTGATCGGATGTGTGCCATTGGCTTATTCATTGAATAAGAACTTAGATAATCAACATATTCAATCTTTCCATCAGTTATCTGCTCAAACTGCGACTGCGATCTACGCAGAGCATAAGGATATTCCTGATGCACAAGCGCGTGATGTACTCACCAAATACATTCAAACCAAAGAAGTCAGCCCAGAAGTTGTGCCAGCTTTAGCAAGTTTGACCGATCATTTAGGTGAGCGTGTTGCACAGTATGGCGACTTAAAAGATATTCCTGAACAAGAAGTATCTTCGATTCGTAATGACATGTACTTAAGTACTACTGCTTTTAAACGTCTAGATAAAGCTGAGCAACTACCAGCAATGGCAGAAGCTGAACAAAAGACAGTGAAGGAATATCGTAGTCACTTAGATTCGTTCTTACAGTACATTCCAACATGGGTGAAAGTCGCTGTTGCATTGGCACTGGGTCTTGGAACCATGGTGGGTTGGAAACGTATTGTTGTGACTGTCGGTGAACGTATTGGTAAAAACCACATGACCTATGGTCAGGGCATGTCTGCCGAGCTTGTTGCTATGTCAACGATTGCTGCTGCGGATGGTTTTGGTATGCCAGTATCGACTACACACGTACTTAACTCTGCGGTTGCAGGTACCATGGTTGCGAATAAGTCAGGTTTGAACTTTGCAACAGTGAAGACCATTCTATCGGCTTGGGTCTTCACTTTACCTGCAACGATCTGTCTATCAGGTTGCTTGTACTGGTTATTCTTGAAAGTGTTCTAAGCAACTCAAATTCCAGATATAAAAAACGCTGCTTCGGCAGCGTTTTTTTATGGCTTTATCTCAGACATCACCGATTTGAATGGGATGGCTGAGCTGAAATGGAATAGTCAAACTAACAAGTTGAAGCTTTGAAAAGTTCAACACTTATTTGAACCAATGCCGTTACGCTTTTTTAAACAGTCCCAATACTTTTTTTACGGGCAATTTCTCTTCAGCAAAACCATACAGCGCCGCAAAAGGTAAGGCGGTACGCGCCAAATAAGCCACACGCCATAAGCCACCATGGTTGGCACCATGCATCATGAGTTCTAAAGGATGGTCTAGTGCTGTCTCAGGGTTAGCAACTGATTGAGGGTTTCTCAAGTCATGAATCCATAAAGCAGCCATGAGTGCATTGGTGGTTTCAGGTTGAAACGATTCCACATCAAATAAACTCGCACCATTAAATGCGGCTTTTAATAATGGATTCTTCGTCACTGAGCGAGTCGTGGTGGATGGCGCAATATTGATACTAACCCGCTGACCATTTTGACGTGCGACAGTTGCGCGCCATTGTTGGATACGTTTTGCGAGTGCGTAGTTTGGACCTTGTTCCACCACCAAACAGTCAGCGATACCATAGGATTTTCCATTGTCTGTTGTGGTGGTTTGCTCATTATTTTGCTTAAAGAAATGCTGACCTGTGACTTTGGCAATGCTTTGCGTCAATAGCTTTTGTGCAGACGCACGGTTTTGGAATTTGGCTTGCGCTGCCGTAACAATCTCTTCTGGAACCGCATAGACATCGGTCGGAGTACACATAAACATCAAGCTGGTGTCGGCTTTTTGTTGACTGACATAAGCCATGATGCTGTCCATCGCCATTGCAACACGAACATGCTTTTCACCATCTAAATAGGCAATTGCAGCCAGATCAAGTTGATGTTCACTTTGTGCAAGCCACTGTGCAATTTCAGGAATGTGTGTCAGTAAATTGGCGCCCAATTTGTGTTTTAGTTCTTGAATGGGAGTGTCTTCATGCACAGCATCAAGACTCGGTGCATATAAAGTGGCATTACCGGCCTGAACCGTGCTTAAGATTCGATCCCAAACACGTTCATTATTGAGGTCGATTGCCACAATATTGGCTTTCCATTTTGCTAACCACGTCAGAGGGCCAGCTTCGGAGGCAGCACCAAAAAGCACCATAGTCCGATCTGACAAATCGAACCATTCTGGGTGTGCAATGGCTTCACGTAATGCGTCGGCATGACTGGCTTCAATGATGCCAGCATCTTGCCATTTTTGAATCTGAGCCAGTAAAGCCTCACCTTGAAGTTTTTGACCATGATAGGGCACATACCACTCAGGCGCTGCGTCACTTTCACCTTTTAATTTCACGGTATGCAGCGGATGTGCAGTCAAAGCTACTGCATCTTTGAGCGTATACTTTTCTTGATTACGATAAAACTCAAAGACGTGATGCGCTTTATTTAAACCTTGCTCAGCAATGTTGATCGCAGCTTCAGATGATTGAATTCCTTGTTCAACCAAGGCTTTAAAATATTCAGGATATTTTTTACGCCAGTTTTTTTCTTGTTTTGCACGTACAGAAGAGTGATGGTCAACTGCAGCTAAGGCTTCAGCGATAATTTCACGACCAGTTTTAGATGTACTCGGCTTTTGGTTTGAAGCCGAAATGGGAAATTGAAGACCTTCAGTTGAACTCGACATGCAAAATATCTCAGCTAATTTTGTCATTAATATACAGATGTATACATTATCTATGCCAAATTAAAAAATAGGGTGGCATAAAGTGCCAGATTTATATGATTTGTCATGTGCTTTTGTGAACTTTCGTAGAATATACAGCTTCAAATTTTATTGCCGGAATTGAAAAAGCCTTCGGTTTGAAGGCTTAAAAGAAGAGGGCATGAAATCAGCAACGGCAAATCAACAACGGCCTTTTTTAGCCTGTCCGGGCGGGCAAAAGTCGCCATGTCGATCTGGGTACTTATAAGGATAGTGATTACGATCTGGGTCGACCACGATACTGCCTTCACGGGTGTGAACGGCACAAGCACTCAACACGCAGGTCAACAGCAAACTTGAGAACATCAGGACTATTTTCATTGGAATTTTCCCTTTTTTATTCTGTGTCATTTCAGTTTAAATCAGGGCAAGGATAGATAGCGTTTCAATCTGCTGTGAAATTGTATAGCTCGATATTCAAAGTGCGGTGTTGTAGATGTGGGAAATTGGCTAAAGAAAAGATCAATGGTCATGAGGTTAAACTCTGCACAATAAAAAAGCCTAAACTGAAACGGTTTAGGCTGTCATTTTACTGGTTACATCAGGCTGATTTTTTAAACTTAATGTTAGAAAGGAACGTTTAATAACTGACTTAAGAAATGTGGAATGAGCTTCGGTTCAAGAATAATCGTCATGATTACACCATACGCTGCGCCCCAAAGGTGTGCGCTGTGGTTAATATTGCTGTTGCCACGTTTATCTGACCAGATACTATAAGCCACATACAGCACGGCAAAAATAATCGCAGGAACAGGAATAAAGAATACAAAGATCAGTTTCCACGGTTCAAACAGAATATACGCAAAGAGTACCGCAGACACCGCCCCAGAAGCCCCTAAACTTGCCCAATGGGTATCATGCTTATGTTTTAAATAACTCGGAATAATCGCCGCGATCAAGCCGCCTAAATAAAACAATACAAAGCCCATGTCGAAGAAATATTGGCGATAAAAACGTTCAATCACGCTACCAAAGAAAAATAAGGTAATCATGTTGAACAATAGGTGCGCGCCATCTGCATGAATAAAGCCATGGCTAATAAATCGGTCATACTCGCCACGACTGAGGGCTGGCGGCCAAAATAACAAACGATTCATCACTTTCTGATTTGAAAATGCAATCAGTGAAATCACCACAGTAATCAGGATAATGGTCACGGTGTGGTTAAAGGGTAGGCCCAACATATATGACTATTCTACTTGTTAAAATTTATGCTCAATAATGCCATTAAATCTGCCTAAAGCGTGAACTTTCAGAATAATTCCGACAATTTTAGTTGATTTTTTTCTAATGCCCCGCATCTTAAGTTAAAATAGCGACTTCAGCTTGAGGAAATATTGTAATGTCGACTGAGAACAACAGCACAGCAGTTGCTGAAGAAATTCCAAACCTATTGATCACTCCAAATGCCCAAGAGTATTTGAAAGATCTTTTGGATAAACAAAATACACCGGGCATTGGTGTACGTGTTTTTGTGGAAAATCCGGGTACGCCACGTGCTGAATGTTGTATGGCTTACAGTGCACCAGAAGAAGTTGTGCCTACAGACTATAAACAAGACTATCCAGATTTCCCTGCATTTATTGACACACCGTCTATTCCATATCTTTTGGATGCGGTGATTGACTATAACAAAGACCGTTTTGGTGGTCAGTTAACATTCCGTGCGCCAAACTCAAAAGTGCCACGTGTGGGTCCAGATGCCTCTGTAGAAGAGCGTATCACTTATGTTCTACAGTCAGAAATTAACCCAGGCCTTGCAGGTCATGGTGGTAACTGTGCACTGGTAGAAGTGGTTGAAGATGCAGAACATGGTTTAACTGCAGTGCTTAAATTCGGTGGTGGTTGTCAAGGTTGTTCTTCAATCGATTTAACCTTGAAACAAGGTGTTGAAACAACATTGAAGCAGCATGTACCTGAGTTAATGCGTGTTGTTGACCAAACGGATCACAGTAATACTGAAGGTGCTTATTTCAAATAAGTTCAGTATTTTTATAAAAAGCCGCAACGTTGCGGCTTTTTTATTGTCTAAATCAAAAAAACGAAGATTTTCAGATATTTCTAGGGTTTTTACATCAAAAATGATAAGCGATATCACAAATATAAATGAGAATGATTATTAAAATTAATTGCAATATTATTTGTGTTGGTTACAATGTGCAACACATTATTCTAGATTTCTCCATAAATACGTTTATTTGGAAGCACTCAATGACCAAACAACTATTAAAATCAACGCTTACACTTTCAATACTCTGTGCATTGGTGAGTTTGTCGCATGCAGAAAATGTGCACACTGAAGCATCAGATGAATCCGTAACGAAGATGGAAACCATTGTTGTTACTGCAGCAGAACAAGTTAAACAATCATTAGGTGCTTCAAAAATTACGGCAGAAGATTTAGAAAAAATGCCGGTTGTGAATGATATTTCAGAGTATGTGCGCCGTATGCCGGGTGTGAATTTGACTGGTAACAGTGCCACAGGCCAACGTGGTAATAACCGTCAGATTGATATCCGTGGTATGGGGCCTGAAAACACGTTGATCTTAATTGATGGCAAGCCTGTAAATTCGAGAAACTCAGTACGTTATGGCTGGCGCGGTGAGCGTGATACACGTGGCGATTCGAACTGGGTACCTGCAGATGCCATTGAATCGATTGAAGTACTGCGAGGTCCAGCAGCAGCGCGTTATGGTTCAGGTGCGATGGGTGGTGTGGTCAATATTAAAACCAAGAAAGTGACCAACGACGTGCATGGTTCTGCCGAGGTTTTTACCAATCAGCCTGAAGATGCTAAAGAGGGCGCAAGTCACCGTGAGAGCTTTAACTTAAGCGGCCCAATTCTCAAAGATGTCCTTTCATATCGTTTATACGGTAGTTATAACAAAACCGATTCAGATGCTGCGGATATTAATGCATTAATGGACAATGGCGCGCGTATGGCGGGTCGAGAAGGCGTTGAAAATAAAGATATCGCAGGGCGCTTGGCTTGGCAGTTGAACGATCAACAAGTCTTGATGTTTGACGCAAGTGTTGGCCGCCAAGGTAACCGTTTTGCAGGTGACAGTCAAAACAGTGTATTTGATCCAGCGGATCCAAATAAAGCGCCAATCTTATCGGCTTTAATCGGTGAAGAAACCAATACCATTTATCGTGATAGTTTTGCATTAACCCATGAAGGTACGTGGGGTTGGGGTGACAGTAAAATCATAGCGCAATATGACAAAACCAAAAATAAGCGCTTACCTGAAGGTACAGGCGGTAGTACAGAGGGACAGATTAATAATCTTGAAAATAAACAAACGTCACATCTAGAAACCGTTCGTCTTAATGCAGAAACCAATCTGCCGTTCCAATGGTATGTTCCACAGGTATTAACTTTAGGCGCTGAATGGGTTGAAGATGACTTTACCGATACGGTTAATACACAAGCTGGCGCAGGCGGTTTTGGTGATGTGCTGACTTCAGGTGACCGTTCACACATGGATTCACGGATTGCGTCGGCCTACATTGAAAACAATATGAATTTGGGCGAGAGCACCGATGTCGTTTTGGCACTACGCTATGATAATCATAGTAAATCGGGTGATAGCTGGAGTCCAAGTCTCAATATTACGCAAAAGCTTGGCGACTATTGGACATTAAAAGGTGGTGTGGCTAAGGCGTATAAAGCACCTAATATGTACCAAAATGCGGAAGGTTATCTGTTAAGCACTCGCGGTAATGGCTGTCCGATTGGGCTGAGCCAATGTCTATTACAAGGTAATGGCGATCTCAAACCTGAAACTTCAGTGAATAAAGAATTAGGTGTACAGTTTGAAAAAGACATCGTAAATGCAAGCTTTGCATGGTTCCGTAATGATTATAAAAATAAGATCGTTGCAGGGGATACACGTCTAGAAGAACTAGAAGTAAATGGAACAACATATAATGTACTGCGTTGGATGAATACGCCAGAAGCCTTGGTGGAAGGTGTTGAAGGAAGTATTTCTTTGGGCTGGGGTGATATCACGTGGACCAATAACGTCACCTATATGATCAACTCTGAAGATAAACGTACTGGCAATCCACTTTCAGTGATTCCAAATTACACCATAAACTCTATTTTGAACTACAACATCACGGATCGATTAGACAGTAACTTTGTCTATACCCAATATGGTCGTCAAAAACCACGTCAATATGCAGAAACCAGTCTTGAAAGCAAAAATGGCTTGGCGATGGATAGCGTGAAAAGTTATGGCATTGCAGGCATTAACTTTGGTTATAAATTTAATGCGGCTTTAAGTGCTCGTATCGGTGTGAATAACCTATTTGATGAGCAAAAACTGCGTGATAAAACGGTCAACCAAACATATAACGAGCCGGGTCGAGCTTATTATGCAAGTTTGAAATACCAGTTCTAAGTATTTCCAAAAGAAAAGCCGCTTAACGCGGCTTTTTTTATGTTGGGATATTTAAAATTTTCAGTGCTTCACTTGAGTAGTAAAACTGTTCTAAATAGAGACGTGAACGCTCACGTATATAACCCGACTCAATCATTTGTTGAACGATAGGATTGAGTAAGTTTTGAAGTTCATGCTGAATCAGTGCTTCATCAATATTTAAATCACGTAGCAATAAATCAAAAGGGCGTTCTGCATTACGCACGTACCAAGCGTATACGCCATCATGCACTTGCTGTTTCATATACTCGGACTGTCGCATAAAGTCCCAAATTTCATGACCCATCGCAACCGTTTGCGGCAAGTCCTGAACTTCAACATAGTTCTTTAATACCGAAACTGGTAGCGCTTTAATTTTATGCCACAAATTGGCTTGAAAGTGGTACAGCTTATGATCATCAAAGTGCTGATTTAATACGGTTTCACTCATTTGACTGAGCTTTAAAATATTCTTTTGCAAGTATTTGCTGACAGCATTATCTAAATTGGTATCTGTGACATTTTCCAGTACCGATTTCCCCATTTTCATAAATCGTGAAACACCGGGTACCGATTTTGCAATCACTGAGTTGTCTAAATAATCTTGTATCGCATGTTGAATCAACTGACTGATCATGGCTGAAAATGCAGGATTGTTGACCATGGTATGAATTAAACGCTGACGATGTCCCTGTTTACTTGCCACATACTGCGCAATTTTATCAATGGTCAACACAGGAATAATTTCGGCAATCGTGGTGCTGTCATTTGCAGGATGAATCAGTGCAAATTTGATATGTTCAGCAATTTGCTCAATCAGAAATTGACTTGCAGGGGTATTTAAAATTTGTTTCTGCAACAAGGCATTGATTTGATCAAAACTCCAAATCTGCTGCAAAGATTGTTTACGAAACCATTGATAAAAATGGGTGAATTCAGTGGCTACGGTATCATTGTGTGAAAAGCTCTGATCTAAAAAGTTCAGTTGAGCGTCAATCAACTGCTCAATCATCGGGTTTTTCTGCATACTTTCCCTGAAGTCCCAGTGATGGGGATCTAAAAATGGCGAATGCTCAGTTTAACTGAATCAGTTTATCTACCAAAGGGTTTTTAAACTTTTGACTTTTCGCAAGGAAAGGCAAGTAATGGTCTGCAACTTGTTGTTCAGCTTCTAAGATTGGCATATGACCGACGTTATTTAAAATCACTGGGGTTTCTGCACGTTTCAGTAAAGACTTGAGTTCGCCAGCCACTTCCACATTAAAGATTTTATCTTGTTTGCCCCAAAGGATCAGGGTTGGAGCTTCTACTGTTCGTGTTAAACGAGCAAAAGTTTCAGGGGTGTAGATTCGATTGAGCGTGACGACTTGATCGATCATTTTACTGGTGAAGGGCGCACGCGCAATTAAGATATTCTCCTGCGCTTCTTTAAGCTGTGTCGGAACATTGGGCGGATTTTGCATGAGTTTATGCATGACATCATCTAAATCACCCGGTTTTGAAACGATTAAATTTTTAAGTTTATACGGGTCGCGGGTGTAACTGGTATTGGCCTGTTTATAAATGCCCGCGCTGTTGAGTAAAAATAAACTTTGGGTATCAAAAGGATATTGAGAGGCATATACCGTGGCAATGGAACCACCCAATGAGTGACCTGCAACATTCAGTTTATCTTCAATATCTATTTTAAGGACAAACTGGCGTAGTTGTTCCGTGACATTCGGCACTGAGACATCAAAATCGACAGGGACATGGGTATCGCCATTGGCCGGAAGGTCAGGGATGATCACATGATAGTTCGGTGTTAAATAATGCGCAACACGATTCCAATTATCACGTGTGCCGCCTAAACCATGAATGAGCAAGATGGTCGGTTTAGAGCGTTGACCACCTTCGCTATAACTCCAATTCACATTGCCGACTTGAACGCTGTGTGTGACTAAACCTGCCGCTTTACGTTCTTGGCTCAAATAATTTTGCACGATAGCAGGTACGGCCAGATTTTTGCTGATGGGAGATGGATTTGCAGCCAAAGTGTGGTTGGCAGTAAACGTCATACAGCAAATTGTTGCTAGCTTAAAAAAGCCAAAAACGCGTGAATGATGTCCTTTCATTGACGTTTACCCCAGTTAAATCGAATCGATATATTTTTTTAGATCATTTATATGACTATTATCAGAATGGGCTGAAATAGCGAAAGCGTATATTTATGAAATATATTGTAAATTAAAAATGACCTTTGTCATCCATTGCTTTTTTGACGTGGTTAAACTTGCGTTTTAATAATGTGAACCATTACAGAAAAAATATTTTTTTTTGATGAATGTAGACTAGCATTTTCTATCAAGTAGCATCGTCTTAGAAAAAATTCATAGCAATTGTTTTTGCAAGTGACAATCGATTCGACTGGGATTAAAATATTGCAACTTCGGATAAGGGTAATTAGAACATGCTAACAGCAGCAGAAGCTTTAGATCGTTTAAAAAAAGGGAATCAACGTTTTGTAAACGGTGAAACGAATCACCCAAAGCTTTTGACGCATCAACAACGCGCTGAAATGGCCGAAAGCCAAGAACCTTTTGCGATTATTTTAGGGTGTTCAGACTCACGTGTTCCTGCTGAAATGGTATTTGACCAAGGCTTAGGCGATTTATTCGTGATTCGTGTTGCAGGTAATATTGTGGCACCGTCTCAAGTCGGTAGCGTGGAATTTGCAGCAGAAAGCTTCGGTTGTCCTGTTGTAATTGTATTGGGCCATACACACTGTGGCGCGATTCATTCTACGATTGAAGCTTTAACTAACCCTGCGACACCACCATCAGCTAACTTGATGTCGATTGTGAATCGCGTTCGTCCATCTGTAGAAATACTTATGCAAACTGAATTGAAAGATGACCTTGAAAAACTTTCAATGCATGCAGTACGTTCAAACGTTTTTGCATCAGTAAATCAACTGCGTCATGGTTCAGCAGTCCTCGAAAACTTAATTGCGCAAGGCAAATTAAAAGTGGTGGGCGCTGAGTATTCACTCGAAACGGGTGAAGTGAGCTTCTACGATTTCTAAGCAAATTACAGTAAATACAAGATTTAAAAAAAGGCGCTCAAATGATGCGCCTTTTTTAACGAATCCATTTTCACCCACTAAATTTATAAACTTGCTTTGATCAATGGATAAGCATTGTTCAGCAAAATTGTTTGCGCTTTGGCATTCGGGTGAATCTGATCTTGTTGCATTAAGTTTTTATGTCCCGCCACCCCTTGCATAAAGAAAGGCAATAATTTGACTTTGTACTGTTGGCTCAACACTTGATAGTTATTTTCAAAAGCTTGGCTATATGCCTTGCCATAATTCGGTGGAATTTTCATTCCAAATAAAATCACTTTCGATTTGGCCTGTTGGCTTTTTTGAATCAGCTGCGCTAAGTTTTTTTGAATTTGTGCAGGGGGCTGTCCGCGTAAACCATCATTACCACCTAATTCAATCACCACAAGGTCTGGACGATGAGTTTGCAACAGTTTGGGGAGTCGCGCTAAAGCACCACTGGTGGTTTCACCGCTGACACTTGCATTGACCACTTTATGTTGTTTCGGATACTGTTGGTCTAGACGTTTTTGTAATAAGTGGACCCAACCTTGCTGCACTGAAACACCGTAACCTGCACTTAAGCTATCGCCCAAAATCATAATGGTTTTGGCAGAGAGCAGCATCGGGCAGAACATCAGTGCAATAGCCAGCAAGTAACTCAATAGACGATTATTTTGAATGCGATTTTGCATATAGGGAAGATATGACCCAACTCACGACAGATGTTGACATCATGCCACAGGCGATTATTTCTGCACAGCAATTGACACAAAAGATACAACTTCCACAAAAACAATTATCGATCTTTGAACAACTCGATCTTGAAATCTTTGCCGGGGAACAAGTTGCGATTACCGGTCGTTCTGGTTCAGGTAAATCCACCTTGTTGGGGATTTTGGCGACCTTAGATCAGGCTAGTTCTGGACAATTACGGGTCTGTGGTCAAGACATTCATCTATTAAATGAAGAACAGCGTGCTCAAGTTCGCTTGGCCCATATTGGTTTTGTCTTTCAGTCTTTCCAGTTGTTGCCACATTTAACGGCTCTGGAAAATGTCATGCTGCCGCTACGGTTACAAGCAAATTTTCAGGTCAAAGCTGCCGAAGAAAAAGCATTAAAACTGTTAGCAAAGGTCGGACTAGAACGCCAAGCGCAACAAGCCCCCAAAGTTTTATCGGGTGGTGAGCAGCAACGGGTTGCGATTGCACGTGCTTTGGTGAGTGAACCTGATCTGATCTTTGCAGATGAACCGACAGGCAATTTAGACAGTGCAACAGCACAGGAAATTGAACAACTGTTATTTCAGTTAAATCGTGAAATGGGAACCACTTTGGTATTGGTGACGCATGATGTCGATTTGGCCCGTCAATGTCAGCGCCATTTTGAATTGGTCAATGGTCAATTGATTGAGCATCGAACAGGAGATGCTGCATGAATCTTTTGGCACTGTTTCGACCACTCTTACAGCTGAGTTTTAAAACCACGGGTGTGTATTTATTATTGATCGCACTAACCTTGGCGATCAGTGCCACCACTGCTTTAAAGTTTAGCAATGTACAAATTCAAAATGCTGTAGCGCTACAAGCTGCTGAAATGTTGGCAGCAGACTTGGTGCTGACAGCCAATGAACCAATTCCACAAGAGTGGCAACAACAAGCCAAAGCACTGCAATTAAAACAATCCAATGTCACGCTATTTAGCAGCATGGCGCACACTGATCAGCAATTTGTCATGGTCAATGTCAAGGCCGTTGATGCCGCATTTCCATTAAGAGGTGAAATCGAAACAGAACCGAAACTAAACCGCTCCATACAAGCAGGTGAGGTTTGGTTAAGTCCGCGTGCCATGGATTTGTTGGGTGTTAAGGTTGGAGATCAGATCAATATTGCTGATGCTGCTTTTCAAGTCAGTGCTAAAATCATCCATGACACCAATCAGGAACTCGGTTTCAGTGGTTTTTCACCGACAGTTATGATTGCGCAGTCTGAGGTGGCGAGAACCAATGCCATTCAAGTCGGGAGTCGGATTGAATATCGCCTGTTAATGGCAGGAGATGCA
The DNA here is from genome assembly GCF_013419295.1 of Acinetobacter sp. YH12094. NCBI lineage: Bacteria > Pseudomonadati > Pseudomonadota > Gammaproteobacteria > Moraxellales > Moraxellaceae > Acinetobacter > Acinetobacter sp. YH12094. The sequence goes on along the minus strand of NZ_VPAK01000016.1, from coordinate 6,638 downwards.
CAAAATACCCAGCGATTTGAAAAACTGTATAAGCAGAAATTTGGTTATCAAAGTGAAGACCGTGCTGCTAACTCAGATCATGCGCAGGTTCAGGATGCGGCTCAAAGCAGTTTGAAATTGAGAAATGCCAGTGAAGGCAATACCCGCTTGATGAAGCCGATTGCAAACCTAGAAACGTTTTTACAACTGGCGAATATTTTAACCATTCTACTTTGTGGTATCGCCATCGCATTAACCAGTCAGCGCTATGTCCAACAAAATCAGAATGCCATTGCACTGATGCGCTGTATTGGATCGACCAAACAGCAAATATTAAGTGCTTATCTGGCTTTACTGTTGGTAGTACTCGGGCTTTCAATCCTGTTTGGAAGTTTGATTGGTCTGGGATTGGGTTATGGCTTATTGCAACTGATGCTACAGCTGATTCCAAATTTACAATTAGAGTTTTCAGCCCTGTCTATGCTGCTTGGCCCGCTTCAAATTGCAATATTCACCAGTGCGATTGTGCTATTAGGATTTGTTCTTCCAAGTCTTTGGCAATTATTAAGGACACCGCCGGCACGCGTGATACGACAACAAGAGCGTTCTGTACGTTCCATGCTTTGGATGCTCAGTTTCGGCACACTTAGTTTGGTGGTGTTTTGTGTGGTTTTAACTGAAAATTTACAGCTCACCTTATGGCTGATTTGCGCCATCATCTTCCTATGTGTTGGCCTATATATAATGGTCTGGCTCAGTTTAAAGGCCTTGAAAAGTTGGGGGACGAAAATCTCAGCGTATATACGCACACCGTATCAAACGGCATTTCAAATTACTGCATTAGCATTGGGGCTGAGTCTGATCACGGTTCTAGCGGTATTACGTACAGATTTACTGGAACGTTGGCAACAACAATTGCCACAAGGGACACCTAACCAATTTGTCTATGGATTACCGCCATTTGAGTTACAGGATTTTAATCAACAACTCAAGCTGCATGGTTGGCAAGGGACGCCGATGTACCCGAATATTCGTGGGCGTTTAGTTGCCAAAAATGATCTCCCTTTTTCGGATGCCTTAATTAAAAGCAATAATTCATTACGCCGTGAATTAAATCTTACGCAGGCTGCAACTTTTCCGAAAGATAATCAAATCATCGCGGGTAGTCAGCAGTTTCAACAGGTCAATGAAGTATCGGTAGAGGTGAAAACCGCACAAGAACTGGGTATTCAAATTGGAGATCGACTGAGTTTTAGCCTTCCTGAAGGGATTTTACAAGCCAAGGTGATCAACCTTCGCAGTGTGGAGTGGGAAAGTTTTAGTCCAAACTTCTTCTTTATTTTCTCTCCCCAAACTATGGATGAAAATGCCGGCAGCTATTTGGGGAGTTTCTATGTTCCACCGCAAGATAAAAATCAATTGATTGGTTTAATTCAGCAGTTTTCGAATACCGTGTTTATTGATGTTAGTCTAATTTTGGATGAGATCAAACGCATCGTCAGTGTATTGGTTCAGATTATTACTATCTTGGCGCTATTGGTCAGTATTTCAGGCATTTTGGTCTTGATCGCATGTTTGAACTTATTTATGGATGAACGCAAAAAAGAAGTGGCATTACTGCGTTCCTTTGGCAGTTCCAAGCAAAAGCTAAAGTCGATGCTCAGTTTGGAAGTTGGTTTGATGGGGCTAATTTCAGGTGTCGTGGCGTGTATTTTTGCCGAAGTAATCAGTGCGATTGTCAGTTATAAAATGGAACTGGTCATCCAACTACATGCAGAAATTTGGTTGATCCTCCCATTGGTAATGACCTTAGTCTGTACATTGATCGGACGTTATCGCTTAAGTTATCTTTGCGACATCCCACCCTTAGAAAGTTTGCGTGAACTAAATAGTTAAGCGTGGAGAAGGTTAACGGTTGAGCTAATTAAAAGTGGAGCAAGAACCTAGTGCGTAGTTTGGATTTAGACAAGATTTGACGTGTTTTCAACATGTCTGTGTTGATAGCCACTGGGTTCATTCCACTATTTAATGTGCTGTGAGCGATTGCTTCATCAGCAGGATAAAGTGTTCCCAAAGCGGTAAAATCGGTTGGATTAATTGTTGGCAATGCAGATAAAACAGATAGCATCCGACAGTTGCGGCGATTAGACCGATCATTTGAATGATTAGGGATTGATGTACTTTTTGTCCTAAATACCAAATAAAAGCCAACGCAGCCCCCATCAACATGCCGCCAATATGCGCGGCATTGTTAATCCCACTAATCATAAAGCCCATCGCGAGGTTAATCCCCATCACCATCAATAAGGTTTTTTTATCCAGATAAAATTGCTGTTTAGGTAACATGGGGAGCAGCGAAATAATCGTCAGCGCTGCACCGAGACCCATCACTGCACCCGATGCGCCTGCACCAATACTCGGAAAAAGTTGCTGATTGGCTGCACCTTCGGCCAATAATGCATAACTGTCTTGAATGGTTAAATAACCACTCAATAAACTTCCCATCAGTCCGGCTAAAACATACAGGCCGAGGAAGTAGAAACGACCTAACATTTGCTCGGCAACACTGCCAAAAATATACAAAGCCCACATATTCAACATCAGGTGAATCAGGCCAAAATGAAAAAACATACTGCTGAATAAGCGGATGGGTTCCTCTAAAAAGGTTAAAGGTGCATAATCAGCACCCCAACGCAAAGCATCCAGTGTTTCGGGTTGGCTAACGTTCATTCCATGCAACACTTGCCAGCCAAAGAGTCCAACATTGATGGTAATTAAGAGTGCCGTGATCCACCACAGTTGGATTTGCAGCTTACGGGTTGATACAGCAGGAGGGCTGAGTTCAGACATGCTATTCTTGTACTGTGTCAAAATATTTAAAAATAAGCTTAACATGAAAAAACAGAATTTCTGGAGTAACACACTGACATGAAAGCCTTTATTGTTCGTACATTGTTAATTCTTGTCAGTCTTGTGCTTTTGGTGCAGCTTTGGATCTTTGGAAGTTTGGTGTGGTGGCGTACGCATCCTGTGGAATCGACGATGATGATGCGTTTAGATTATTGGTCTGAGCCATCCAAACCGATTAAACACGAATGGCGTGATTACGACCAAATCAGTGATTATGTCAAACATGCTGTTGTTGCCGCGGAAGATGGCAAGTTTTTACAACACAAAGGTTTTGATTGGGAAGGCATGCAAAATGCTTTAGAACGCAATAAAGATAAAGGCAAAGTGGTTGCAGGTGGGTCTACCATTTCGCAGCAATTGGCAAAAAACTTATTTTTATATAATAAGCGTTCATTTATCCGAAAAGGACAGGAAGCCGTTGCAACATGGATGATGGAACGTATGTGGACGAAGCAACGCATTTTAGAGGTATATCTCAACTCGGTTGAGTTTGGGGACAACATCTATGGCGTAGAAGCTGCAACTCAGCACTATTTTGGTAAAAGTTCACGGAGTTTGAGCCGAGAGCAAGCGGCATTTATTGCGGCTATTTTACCCAATCCAAAATATTATGATGAAAATCGACAAGATCGTAAGCTAAATTATCGTAAGCGCATGATCCAAAAATATATGCGTTATAGCCATATCCCAGATTAAGAACGATCTAAACACTCGTCAAATGGCATGGCAGCGATTTGAATTACAACAAAAAGCTCATATTAATGGGCTTTTTTTATGAAATTGTCACAAATTTGAAGCATACTAAACTGAGTACAGCACACATTTTTTAATATGGGTTTGAAATGAATACCGCAGCTGAAGTCGCGCAAGTACCTACTGAATATACTTATAATGATCGTTATATTAATCGAGAGTTATCGATTCTCGACTTTCATCTGCGTGTGCTCGAACAAGCGGTTGATCCGATACATCCATTACTTGAACGCATGAATTTCTTGCTGATCTTTTCACGTAACTTAGACGAATTTTTTGAAATTCGTGTTGCGGGAATGATGGAACAGCTAGACTTAGGTAATGAAAGCCGCAGTCCAGATGGCTTAACACCAAAACAAGTATTAGATGAAATTTCTGCGACAGCGCATGCGGCAATTGAGCGCCAGTATCGTATTTTAAATCAAGAAATTTTACCCAAACTGCGTGAAGAAGATATTTGCTTCTTACGTCGTGGTGAGTTAACCCCTGCACAGTCGGCATGGGTGAAAAAATATTTTCAAGAGCAAGTTGCTCCAGTCTTAACGCCAATTAGCTTAGATCCCGCACATCCATTCCCTCGCTTGGTCAACAAGTCGTTGAATTTTATTGTGACTTTAGAAGGGAAGGATGCGTTTGGCCGTCAGATTGACTTAGCCGTTGTACCTGCACCGCGTTCGCTGCCACGTGTCGTTCGGCTTCCTGATGAATTAACCGGTGGCAAAGAGCATCATGTGATGCTATCGGCAATTATTCATGAACATGTCTCTGATTTGTTCCCCGGCATGACGGCGACGGGTTGCTACCAATTCCGCGTGACGCGTAATGCCGATTTAGCTTTAAATGAAGATGTTGAAGATTTAGCTAAAGCTCTGAAAGGTGAGTTGAATTCTCGTCGTTTTGGTCGCGCCGTTCGTTTGGAAGTGACAGAAAATTGTCCGCAGCATATTTATGAATATTTGCTTGATGAGTTCGATTTAGAAGAAGAGCAACTTTATAAAGTAGATGGGCCAGTTAACCTTGCACGTTTACTGTCAAACTTTAAACGTCCACATCTACGTTATGATGCGCATATTCCAGTTATTCCGAAAGTACTCAAAAAATCTGAAAACATTTTTAGTGCGATGCAAAAGCAAGATATTTTGCTACACCATCCCTTTGAATCATTCGCACCTGTAATCAACCTACTGCGCGAAGCTGCACGTGATCCACAAGTTTTGGCCATTAAACAAACGCTTTATCGAAGTGGTGCAGACTCTGAAATTGTGCAAGTCTTAGCGGAAGCAGCACGTAATGGTAAAGAGGTTACCGCAGTAATTGAGCTTCGAGCACGATTTGATGAAGAATCAAATATTGCTGTAGCCAATGTATTACAAGAAGCGGGCGCAGTGGTGGTGTATGGCATCGTGGGCTATAAGACCCATGCCAAAATGATTTTGGTGGTACGCCGTGAAAATAATAAATTGGTGCGTTATGTGCATTTAGGTACGGGGAACTATCACGCGGGCAATGCGCGTATCTATACCGATTATGGCCTATTAACCACCGATAAAGAACTCTGCGAGGATGTACATCGCATTTTCCAAGAGCTGACCGGTATGGGCAAAATGGCGAAGTTGAAAAAATTGCTGCATGCGCCATTTACCTTACATGCTCAACTGATCAATTATATTGATAATGAAATTGCTAATGCTAAAGCAGGTAAACCTGCGCAAATCATTGTCAAGGTCAATGCATTAACTGAAGTTCAGTTGATCAATAAACTGTATGAAGCGTCACAAGCGGGTGTACAGATTGATTTAATTATTCGTTCTATTTGTTGTTTGCGTCCGGGATTACCGGGGCTGTCTGAAAATATTCGCGTACGTTCTATTGTTGGCCGTTTCTTAGAACATACCCGAGTTTATTATTTCAGTAATAATGGCGATGCACGGATTTACTGTTCAAGTGCAGACTGGATGGATCGTAATTTATTTAACCGTGTTGAAGCCTGTTTCCCAATTGAAGATCCAGCCTTGAAAAAGCGTATTTATCAATTAGGTTTAGTGAATTATCTAAAAGATAATCAGCAAGCTTGGTTGCTCCAAAGTGATGGACGTTGGATTCGTACCCATGTTCAAGAGGGCGAGGAAGCGCATAATTCACAGCATGTGCTTTTAGACGCATTTAAATAAAAGTACAGAAAAAATAAAGGGAGCAATGCCCCTTTATTTTTTTAAATTTATAGATTGTTTTTGAATCGTTTATCTCAGCTAAATTTAGCTGTAGCTACAAATTTTTCTATAGATATTTTTGACAAAACCATCAATTTGATACGTTGAAAGTTTTAATTCATTGACCATCTGCTCTTGAGTCGCACTATGGCTGACCATATCCAAAATTTGATATTCTGCTGGATTTAGACTGAGCTGTTTCGGCGCTGCATTTTGCGGACTAAAAGTTTCACTCAATAAAAATTTAGCAAAACTAGGATGAAGGGCAGCGCCACCTCTTAAAATGGTTTTCAGCTGGTTATAAGTGTCTTCAATTGGCTGTTGAATCAACATATAGGCAGTTGCACCTAACTGAATCGCATGTAAAGTTAAATCTGCAGACTGTTCATTGACTAAAATGATGAGATTACTTGAAGGATAGATTTTCTTAATTTTATGTATGAATGAGATATCAGACTGTTGCGTGACCACTAAAAAGATTAAATTGGGCAATTGATTGAAAATTTGTTGTTCCGCATCTGCTAAATTTTCTGAAAATGTAATGAGGTCTTCAGGATAACCGAGGTCTCCTAAGATGTTAAACAGCACTGTTTTTGAAGTCATTGATTGATGATCAATGATCAAAACGGGTACTGGCAATAAAAATTCACTCATCATACGGTAATCCCCCCTAAAAATAAAAGGATCTAAAAGTAGAATTTTCTCTTAAGATACGAGCAGGAGATTCTGCATGAAAACATCTAAATTTACTGACAGCCAGATCATGTCCATTTTAAAACAGGCGGA
>NZ_VPAK01000015.1:0-74885 GCF_013419295.1 Acinetobacter sp. YH12094 | reverse complement strand
CTGCCATACTGGCAGGGCTTTCAATACTATTGAACACTCTTCAGTTGTTGTCAGAGTATTCGTCTGATGAGCTGAATGCGATTGCTCAGATCGCATTCAATTTATAAAAAATGTGTAGATACCTATGTTTAAGGGGGTGAGGATGTCAAAAGTAATTTCAGTCATCTAGATCGCGAAAAATTAATTTGAATAAATTGAAAGAGGATGCTGAAAAAGCAGTTTTTAAGCTTGAAAGTAAAACGTAATACTGAAGGTTGAATGATGTAATTTTATTACGTTTGCTGCACCTGTTAAGCTCATGACTGAAGAATATATAATTTATAAAGGTCAGAAAATAATGAGTGAGCATCATGGGCATGACCACAGCCATGCCGTTGTCACAGAAGGGAATGTCAAAAAATTAAGTTTTGCTTTAGCACTGACCACGACATTTTTGATTGTTGAAGTCATTGCTGGATTTATGACGCAAAGTTTGGCGCTATTGTCAGATGCGGCACATATGTTCACCGATGCTGCAGCCCTTGCCATAGCATTGGTCGCGATCAAAATTGGCAAGCTTCCTGCTGATAACAAACGTACCTTTGGCTATCAGCGTTTTGAAATTTTGGCAGCCTTGTTTAATGCCTTGATGCTATTTGTGGTTGCGATTTATATTTTGTATGAGGCCTATCAGCGCTTTTCAACGCCGCCGGAAATTCAAAGTATGGGCATGATGATTGTGGCCGTCATCGGTCTAATCATTAACTTAATCTCGATGCGTATTTTATTTTCCAGTTCGCAAGAAAGCTTGAATGTGAAAGGAGCGTATCTAGAGGTGTTGAGTGATGCCTTAGGTTCGGTGGGTGTGATTATTGGCGCGGCGATTATTTATTTTACGGGCTGGATGTGGGTCGATACCCTTATAGCGGTGCTCATTGGTTTTTGGGTCTTACCAAGGACTTGGATTTTACTCAAACAAAGTATCAATATTTTATTGGAAGGCGTGCCTGAAGAAATCGACATAGAAAAGTTACGCAATGATTTATTGGCACTCAAAGGGGTGGAGAGCATTCACCAGTTAAAGGTCTGGGCAATAACGTCAAAGAATGTGCATTTGACGGTTCATCTCTTTGCACCTGAAGCCGATCGTAATGCCTTGTATTTTGAGGCGATTGAAATGTTGCAACATGAGCACGGAATCACAGAGATGACATTACAAATCGAAGAAGATGAATGTGTGGTGCACCAACACACCCAAAAGTCTGATCATGAACATCATCAAGATGATCATGCGCATTCTCATGATGAATCACATCAGCACTAATGCTGATGTGATTTAAATGGCTTGCTTAGATTTCCCACTCATGATTACATTCGCGGCATTTCCATTTTTTCTGTGATTGCATAAAACCTTGCATTGAGATTTTAAAATCTGGCAGGTCGCGATAGAACATGAAGCCAGCAATCAAGCAGGCAATAAATACAACAACAGTCGCAGTTTGTAATGTAGTACCTACACCGTCACCAAAAATCCACATTGCGATGCTGATAATCACCAACAGTAAAAGAATAAATACCGCAGGGATGAGGATAATCAGGCTTTTAGGCACGACAGGACGAGCAACAGGCTGGCCTGCTTGCGCAAGAGGCATAATTTTAGGGCTTTGACATTTAGGGCAACGGTATTGCATTGCAACTCCATAATTTTAATCTATGGTTTATTTTAATCAGAATGACGCAGAAAGCAAAAATACCGTAAATTTAAATCAGATAAAATTTAGGCAATAAAAAACCCAAGTCATAATGCTTGGGTTTTTTATAAGATGATTTGCATCACCTTGAATATGGCGTCCCTACGGGGATTCGAACCCCGGTTACCGCCGTGAAAGGGCGATGTCCTAGGCCTCTAGACGATAGGGACAATTTGAGGCAACTTAGAGTTGGTTGACACCATCTCTCGGTATGGGCGCTATATTAGGGGGATAACGCCCATCCGTCAACTAAAAAATCAATTAAGCTTCATCAACTGCATCATTTTTCGGCAGTTTTAGGCTTTCATTGAGTTTTTCCCATGCTTTTGTTTCTTTTTTACTCGGACCGCCCACAATTTCAAGCGCATGACGTAAGCGAGCAAAGGTTAAATCAGGACCAATGGTTACCATCGATTGCATAACCGGTGTCGAAGATGTCGAACCAGCAATAGCAATAAAGAAGGTTGGCATGAAGTCACGAAGTTTAATGTCCATTTGGTTCGCCAAATCCATAAGCGTTTGGCTGACAGTGTCATTGTTCCAAGTGAACATGCTTTCTAGACGCCAAATGGCAAATTGAAGGCTTTGACGCACTTGTTCTTCAGTCAATTTTTTGCTTTCAAACTGTTCTTTGCTGAGTGTTGGGAATTGGTTGAAATAAAAACCTGCCCAATTCACTGCTTCAGACAATAAATTAATACGTGGTTGAATCGCAGCAGCAATTTCTTCCAAGGTATTACGATCTGATTTCCAAGCCAGTAGGGTATCGAGCAATTGACCCGGTGTTAAACCTTTAATCCATTGACCATTTAACCAGTTTAGCTTTTCAACATCAAAGATTGGACCGCCTAGTGATACACGTTGAATGTCAAAGTGTTCAATCATTTCAGCCAAAGTGAATTTTTCACTTTCATCCGGCATTGACCAGCCCATGCGGCCTAAGTAGTTCAACAAGGCTTCTGGTAAAACGCCGATGTCTTTGTAGTAGTTAATTGATGTTGGGTTTTTACGTTTAGACAGTTTTGATTTATCTGGGTTACGTAACAGCGGCATGTGGCAAAGCACCGGCATGTCCCAACCAAAATATTTGTACAATAATTGGTGTTTAGGCGCAGAGGGAATCCATTCTTCACCACGAATCACGTGAGTGATTTCCATTAAATGGTCATCAACTACGTTTGCCAAGTGATACGTCGGTAAACCATCGGTTTTCAGTAGAATTTGCATGTCGACTTGCGCCCAAGGAATTTCGACTTCGCCACGCAGTAAATCGTTAAATTTACAAATCCCTTCTTCAGGCACTTTCATACGAATGACATGCGGTTCACCAGCAGCCAAACGCTGCGCCACTTCTTCCGCAGTGTGTTTTAAGCCACGTCCGTCGTAACGCGGTGATTCACCACGCGCTTGTTGTTCCGCACGCATTTGATCGAGTTCTTCTGCTGTTGCGAAGCAGTAGAATGCATGACCTTTTTCAACCAGTTCCAACGCATATTGTTTATAAATGTCCATACGTTCAGATTGACGGTATGGCGCATGAGGGCCACCCACATCTGGACCTTCTGACCAATTCAAACCTAACCAACGCAATGAATCTAAAATCATTTTCTCAGATTCTGGGGTAGAGCGCAGTTGGTCTGTATCTTCAATACGAAGAATAAATTCACCGCCATGTTGCTTCGCAAAACATAAGTTAAACAATGCAATATAAGCAGTCCCAACATGCGGGAAACCAGTAGGAGAAGGTGCGATACGAGTACGAACAGTCATAATCAGCTTTTAATCAGAATGTAAATTGGGATCTATTATAACGAAAAAGCCTGATCACTTAATGCTTAATTCAACATTGAATGATCAGGCATTTTTAAGTATTTTTTAGACGACAGTAGGGGAACTCGTCTAAAACAATAGCTTGGATGACATGAGTATGCTGATGTCGTTATGAGTTGCTACCAGAAAAAATGGCTTGAACAAAACGAGAAAAACTTTGGTTTTGTGATGCAAAGAAACTTTGAGTCGGTGCAGCTTTAATAGACGTAAGTACTTTTAAATTATCGTCTGTACGGCCTTTACCTTCAGATTTTTGCTGATTAATCGCTTTTTCGATCAATGAGGTACGTTCAGCAGGCATCGTAAGTTTGTTATTCGATGCGGTGCTGGTTGCAGCACAAAATCCAGTCTGTGCAGTCACGCTTAAACTTAAGCCTAGGCATAGTGCGTATGAAAATTTCATGTCCAAATCTCCCCCTAGTTTTGGTGATGGAACTTTTTATTTGCAAAATAGTTTTAATATTTAGACTACGATTTAACCATCTTTCGTAATTAAAAAGTAGAACTACGTCACAATTTTTACAAAAAAACTAAAAAAGTCTGTACTGGGATTACCTAAATAGACTGTTTTCTCCAAATTTTCGGATGTTTTAGCAAACAACTATGAAGATAGCATGGAGATTGCTTCTGATTGTTGCTGTATTAGCAGAATTAAAGCTTTAAATACGTTATTTTTAGATATCTTTAAAACAGAAATAGATTTGAATTTATATTATAGATAGCTGATTGTTAAAGTTATTTTTGATTTATATAGTGCTCTCAAGATCAATTTGAGTTTGAGCAGATGAAAAAAATAATAGCATCGGGTATTTTCGCTTTATTGGGTGGGGTGGCGGTACAGGTGTATGCCGCAAAAGATTTCTTAAATGTTTCTTATGACCCAACACGTGAGTTTTATCAGGAATATAACCAAGAATTTGGACAATATTGGAAAAAACGTACAGGACAAGAGATTAATTTTAAACAATCACATGGTGGTTCTGGCAAACAAGCTCGTGCAGTGGCAACAGGTTTACAAGCAGACGTTGTCACTTTGGCATTGGCCAATGATATTGATGAAATTGTGGCGACTGGACAAATCAATAAAAATTGGCAAAAACAATTTCCACATAATTCTGCACCGTATACCTCAACTATCGTATTTTTGGTGCGTAAGGGCAACCCGAAAAAAATTAAAGATTGGAATGACCTGACCAAACCGGGTGTTGAAATTATTACGCCAAATCCAAAAACAGGTGGGGCACCGCGTTGGATCTATTTATCAGCTTGGGGATATGCTTTAAAACAACCGGGTGGCAATGATGCCAAAGCCAAAGAATTGGTGAAAAAACTCTATAGCAATGTCAAAGTATTGGATTCTGGTGCACGTGGTTCACTCACGACCTTTGCTGAGCGTGGCATTGGAGATGTTTTATTATCTTGGGAAAATGAGGCACTATTAGCGACTCAGGGCCTAGGCAAAGATAAATATGACATTATTTATCCGTCTATTTCGATTTTAGCCGAACCTTCGGTGGCAGTAGTGGATAAAACTGTCGACAAAAATGGTAATCGAAATTTGGCGAAGGGTTATTTGAACTATCTATATTCACCTAAGGGCCAAGAGCTGGCAGGTAAATATTTCTTCCGCCCTCGCGATGCAAAAGCCACTGCAAAGTACGCTGCTCAATTCCCGAAAGTTCAAACCTTTACCATTGATAAAGTGTTTGGCGGTTGGGCTAAAGCGCAAAAAACACATTTTGTGAATGGTGCGATTTTCGATCAAATTTATAGTGAAAAGAATAAAGAGTAAGTCTGTAAATAACGTTGAGTGGTGTAAAACGGATAATTTAGATTATCCGTTTTTTGCATATGTAATGCATAAAAATCTATACATAGGGAATAAGTAGATTGATTTTGTGTATTTTAATATGAAAAACAAACAATTAAATTCGCTGCGTTAGTTGTATCCAGCAAAGGGTCTAAACTTGCTGCAATTGCGATTTATGACTTTATTTCATATATTTAGCAGTATTGAATATAAATTTATGCTGGCTGTTATGAAAACTCAATTTAAGGCGTGGCTCAGTGCTGCGTTGCTTGCCACTGGTGTTGCTTTCTCAGCGTCTGCTCAGGCCGCTGATCGTGAATTTTTAAATGTTTCTTATGATGCAACGCGTGAATTTTATGACGAATTTAATAAGTCATTTGGTGCATATTGGAAAGAGCGTACCGGTAAAACGGTCGCATTTAAACAATCACATGGTGGTTCAGGCAAACAAGCCCGTTCTGTGGTTGACGGTTTAAAAGGTGATGTCGTGACTTTGGCCTTGGCCAATGACATCGAAGAAATTGTGAAGTCTGGTCAGATTCAGCCGGGTTGGCAAAAAGAGTTTCCACATAACTCAGCGCCATATACGTCAACGATTGTATTCATGGTGCGTAAGGGCAACCCGAAACATATTAAAGATTGGTCTGATTTAACCAAACCGGGTGTACAAATTATTACCCCGAACCCGAAAACTGGCGGTCTCCCACGTTGGGTTTACTTGTCAGCTTGGGGTTATGCTTTGAAACAGCCGGGTGGTAATGAAGCGAAAGCCAAAGATTTCGTGGGTAAGATGTACCATAACGTAAAAGTAATGGACTCTGCGGCACGTGCATCGATGACTACATTTGCAGAACGTGGTATTGGTGATGTGTTATTGACTTGGGAAAACGAAGCTTTAGTTACGCAAAAAACTTTGGGTAAAAACAAATTTGATATCGTGTATCCATCGATGTCGATTTTGACTGAGCCTTCAGTGGCAATCGTAGACAAAACTGTCGATAAAAATGGTAATAAATGGTTAGCTCAAGGCTATATCAATTATCTTTATTCTCCATTAGGTCAAGAGATGGCAGCTCGTCATTTTTACCGCCCACGTAATGCAGCAGTTTTAGCAAAATATAAATCACAGTTCCCGCCATTAAAAACCTTTACCATTGATGAAGTGTTTGGTGGTTGGGCAAAAGCTCAACAAACACATTTTGTGAATGGTGCGATCTTCGATCAGATCTACAATAACAAGCGCTAATACATCGAAATCTATGATTTGAGATGTTCAAAGACCTCCTTCGGGAGGTTTTTTAATGGATGGCAAAAAATAAAAACGGTTTTCTCTATGGAAAGTAATATTTCTGTACAAAAAGACGTTTGGAGCTTTGCTAAAACAAGGTAATAATGTGCAGTTACATTTTTAGCTGTGTTGAACGAACCCTTATGTCGCATATTTCTGTATTACTTCATGAAACTGTTGATGCTTTACTGGCAGATCGCAATACAGGAATTTTCGTAGATGGCACATTTGGGCGTGGCGGTCATACACGTTTATTACTGTCTAAATTAGATGAAAATGCACGTGTTTATGCCTTTGATAAAGACCCACAAGCATTGGCCGTTGCAGCAGAATTAGAACAAGAAGATGCGCGTTTTAAAATTATTCACGCCAGTTTTGCAGACTTAAAAGAAGAACTGCGTAGTCGTGGTATCGATTTGGTCGACGGTATAATGGCGGATTTAGGGGTGTCATCTCCGCAGCTAGACCAAGCAGAACGTGGCTTTAGCTTTATGAAAGATGGCCCACTTGATATGCGTATGGACAACTCACAAGGCCCAACAGCCGCAGAGTGGTTGGTTGATATTGAAGAAGAAGATTTGGCCAATATTATTTTTAAATATGGTGAAGAACGTTATAGCCGCCGTATTGCCAAAGCGATTAAAGCGGCAGGGTATATTGAAACCACAGCTCAATTGGCTGAAATCGTGAAAGTTGCCCACCCGAAATGGGAAAAAAATAAACATGCAGCGACACGAACTTTCCAAGCAATTCGTATTGCTATTAACAAAGAACTCGACGATATTGATATCTTCTTACCTCAAGCGGTGGATATGCTGAAACCTGAAGGCACTCTTGCAGTGATCAGTTTCCACTCTTTAGAGGATCGTTTAATTAAACAATTTATTCAAAAAGAATCTACACTTGCAGAAGACACAGGCTGGGGTTTACCACAAAAACGCGAAGATACCCGCCGCTTAAAAAAAGTGTCACGAATTAAAGCAAGTGAAGAAGAAGTTAAAGCCAATCCACGATCTCGTAGTGCTTGGCTTCGTGTGGCAGAGCGTTTAGCTTAAAAGGCAAAGAATGAAAACCGAAGCAATCGAAAAAAACTCTGATCAATCGCAGTCAAAGAAAATCATTACATACGGCATTTTATTGCTCTTGGTTTTTGTGAGTGCGATTATGGTGGTGTTTCAAGTCTTTGAATATCGCCAAGATTATCGTCAATTGAGTACCTATATGCGTGAAAGGGATGACCTCAACGCAGAATGGGGACGTTTGCTGATCGAACAACAAACTTTTGGTGCAACAGCCCAAATTGGGACACGTGCAGTTACCCAATTACGGATGTATTCGCCTCCTATTGCACAAACCGTTGTTATTTCATTGCCACAAACTCCAGAACAGAAAAAATAGGCTGCCGGTCACATGGTTGAAAAGAGAAACAAACAAACTCCGCGTAAAAAACAGCAGTCTGTTACTGGTCGTACAGCCATTTCGGTGGAGATGTGGCGCTATCACTTGATGTGGGCGGTGGTTTTACTGTGCTTTATTGCATTGGTCGGGCGGGCTTTTTATGTACAAATCATCAATAAAGACTTTTTACAAAATAAAGCCAATGCCAAAATTTTAAGAACTGAAACCTTAAAAGCCATGCGCGGTGTAATCTATGACCGTCACGGCGTTCCTTTAGCCATTAGTACTCCGATCATGAAAATCGTGATCGATCCACGTGATTATTTTGACAATAAAAAACTCTTTGAAGAAATTACGGCGGAATTGGCTAAAGATCCAAACAATCGTAAGTTAAAACGTCAATTACCAGATAAAAATCTGAATTTAGATGAACTCGCTGATGCTGTAGGGATGGATCGTGCTGAACTGAGACGCAAAATGAATGAGCGTCCACGTTCACGTTATTTAGTTTTAAAGAAAGAAGTGCCACCACAACAAGCTGAATTGATCATGAAACGTGACTTTCAGGGGGTATATACCGAGAAAAACTATAAGCGCTACTATCCACAGCCTCAGCCAAACTCACAAATTATTGGTTTAACCAATAGTGAGGGTATGGGCATCGAAGGTTTAGAGATGCAATTGAATGAACGTCTTGCAGGCGTAGATGGTGCGCAGCAAATTGTCCGAGATAAAAAAGGCAACCGCGTTAAAGACCCTGAGATCGTGAAAGAAGTTGAGTCGGGTGAAAATATCACGCTGAGTATTGATTCACGTTTGCAATACATTATGTATCGTGAGTTGACTGCAGCCGGGGTAGCCAATAATGCACGTTCTGCCACAGCGATTGCTGTCGATGTCAAAACGGGTGAAATTTTAGCGATGACCTCTTGGCCGTCTTACAACCCAAATGATAAAAAAGGTGTCTTAAATAAAGATGCCATGCGTAACCGTGGTGCAATTGACTCCTTTGAGCCGGGTTCAACCATGAAGCCAATGACCGTGGCAATGGCGTTGGAAAGCGGTAAATACACGGCAAATACGGTGGTAAATACTACACCGGGTTCTATGCGCGTTGGCAATCATACTATTCGAGACACGCATAACTATGGTCCTCTGACTTTGGGCGGCATTATTCAAAAATCGTCTAACGTCGGTGTGGCAAAAATCGCTTTATCTCTCCCTTATGAAACATTACCAACGTTCTATCAACGTCTTGGCTTTGGTCAACGTTCAGCGGTGAAATTCCCCGGTGAAAGTGCTGGTCTGATTTTGCCGAAGAGTAAATGGAATGTGTCTGAAGTAGCGACCATGGCTTATGGTTATGGTTTGAACGCTACAGTGCTCCAACTGGCTGATGCATATGCCATGATTGCCAACAAGGGCGTCAAAATGCCACTGAGCTTGTACAAGCTTGAGGAAAAGCCGAAAGGTGAGCAGATGGTTGACCCTAAAATTGCTGATCAAGTGCTTTTAATGATGGAAGCGGTGACCTTACCGGGTGGTACGGCACGTCAAGCCAATATTCCGGGTTATCGCGTGGCAGGTAAAACTGGTACAGCACATAAATTACGTGCAGACCGTAAAGGCTATTCGACTTCAGAATATCGTGCACTCTTTGCCGGTGTTGCACCAGTGAGTGATCCACGTTTGGCTATGATTGTTGTAGTGGAAAACCCGACAGGTCAGTATTACGGTGGTCTGGTGGCTGCACCAGTTTTCGCTCGTGTAATGCAAGAATCTTTACGTTTAATGAACGTACCATTAGATAAACCTTTAGACACTCCTAAGATCCAGTAATAGGTGATGAATGAAAATTACGTTTCAAGATCTATACACCGTTGAACAGCCCGCTGAATGGATGTCGCAATCCTTTCAGGGCTTCAATCTGGATAGTCGCAAAGTTACAGCAGGGCAAATATTTATTGCCCTGACTTCGTTTTCGCAACCTGAAAAAACAGCACAATTTGCACGTGCAGCGTTAGAGAATGGCGCGTTGGCTGTCATTTCAGAAACTGATTTGGGCTTGGATCAAAGTGTCGTGATCGCGGATGTGCGTCAATTGATGGGGCAGTGGCAAAAGCAATATTTACAGGCGACTCAACCAGCTCAAGCTGCACGGATTTTGGCTGTGACGGGTACCAATGGTAAAACCACGATCTCACGCTTAATCGCTGAATTACTCATGCTGCAAGGCAAAAAATGTGCAGTGATGGGAACCACTGGAAACGGGATTTTACCGAATTTAGAAGCCTCATCTCACACTACTTTAGATGCGTTACATATGCAAAATGCATTGCATGCCTATGCGCTTGAGGGTGCAGAGTTTGCTGCCATAGAGGCAAGTTCGCACGGATTAGAACAAGGTCGATTAAATGGCTGTGCAATTGAAATTGCCGCATATAGCAATTTAAGTCGTGATCATTTGGATTATCATAAAACCCTTGAAGCCTATGCTGAAGCGAAATCACGTTTGTTTCAGTTTCCATCGCTCAAAGTTGCAGTCATCAATCTCGATGATGAACATGCAGAAGTGATGCTGAATGCCGCATGCCAAAATCCGGCTCAGCCTAAAATTTTGACCTATTCAACGCGTCAGGCTGCGGATTATCAAGTGACGGATATTCAATACAGCTTAACAGGCGCGCAATTTAAATTGCGTACTGGTCAAGCGGAATTTGTGGTGCAAAGTCCATTATTGGGACACTTCAATATTGAAAATATTGTGGCGAGCTTAATTTCAGCGGAGCAAGCGGGTTTTGACTTATCTGCCTTGATCGCAACTGCGCCCGAGTTAAAAGGTGCACCGGGTCGTATGCAAGTGATTCGTGATGATGAACGCCTGTTTGTGGTGGATTATGCACATACACCAGATGCTTTAGTTCAAGTGTTACAGACTTTAAAACGTCATGTATCGCAACAGCTATGGGCGGTGTTTGGCTGTGGTGGTGATCGTGACCGTGGTAAGCGTCCATTGATGACACAAGCGGCATTAAACCATGCAGATGTTGCATTGATTACCTCGGATAATCCACGTACTGAAAACCCAGAACAAATTTTTGCAGATATGAAGGCTGGTATTGATTTCACTGGAAAAACTGTCCATGAAATCCATGACCGCCGTGAAGCGATTAAATTCGCAGTCAGCCATGCGCAAGCTGGTGATATTGTGGTGATTGCTGGTAAAGGCCATGAAAACTATCAAGAAATTGATGGAGTTCGACATTGGTTTGATGATGTGGTGGAAGTGAAATCAGCGATTGATTCACAGCATCACAACACTGACTCGGCTTATCCAGCGCAATAGGAAACAGATATGCATACTTCAACGACCAGTACGGTTCCATTAGAACCATGGACTGCCGAACAGTTGGTTCAAGCGACACAAGGTCACTGGCATAATAATCAAGCGCCGACAGGTCCTGTGAAACGAATTTTGACCGATTCACGTCATGCAGAGCAAGGCGATGCTTTTCTTGCCCTGAAAGGTGAACGCTTTGATGCGCATGACTTCCTTGCTCAAGTGGCTGAAAAGGGTTGTGAAATTGCCATTGTGAGTCATCCGGTCGATGTGGATATTTGTCAGTTGGTGGTTGCAGATACACGTTTGGCGCTTGGACATTTGGGTGCATTTCGTCGTGCCCAAAACCCAGCTTTAAAAGTCATTGCCTTGACAGGAAGCAGTGGTAAAACCACAACCAAAGAGATGCTCGGGAGTATCCTTTCTCGTCTTGCACCAACATTAATTACGCGCGGTAATTTAAATAATGACCTTGGTGTGCCGATGATGTTACTTGAGTTGCGTCCAGAACATCAGTATGCCGTGATGGAGCTTGGTGCCAGTCATAAAGGTGAAATTGATTACACCTCAAATTTGGTACAGCCTCAGGTTGCCGGAATTTTAAATATTGGCACCGCTCATATGGGGGAGTTTGGTGGGCGTGATGGCATCTGTCGTGCCAAGTCTGAAATTTATGCACATATAGCGAAAACAGGAACTTCGATTGTGCCTGCGGCAGATGATTTTACAGATGCCATTCGTCAAGCTGTGCAAACTGAGCAAGTAATGAGTTTTGGTCAGGGCGGGGATGTCTTTGCGACTGAGACGGAGCTTCAGGCTCAATCTTCACGTTTTATCTTAAATACGCCACAAGGTGCACGTCCTGTTCAACTGCCATTTGCTGGTGAACATAATGTGCAAAATGCCACTGCAGCCGCAGCTTTCGCATTATCGATTGGTGTGAGTTTAGATGATATCGTTGTGGGGCTTGAACATGCGACAGGTGCCAAAGGCCGTCTAAACTTTATTCAGCATAAAGATTATTTGTTTATTGATGATACTTACAATGCAAATCCAACCTCAATGCGTGCTGCTGCTGATGTACTTGCGCAGCAAGATGGCATCAAAGTCATGGTCATTGGGGATATTGGTGAGTTAGGTTCATCTGCTGCACAGCAGCACTACATGTTGGGACGTGATCTTGTCTCACACTCTGGTCTTCAATTTGTCGTTGCTGTCGGTGAGTTTTCACCTGCTGTGCAAGAAGGCGCGCGCAGTACACAATATGGTAAAAAATTACAGGCCTTTCTTACTCAAGAACAGGCTTTACCGTTATTAATTAGTCTAGTCAAAACACATCAGCCTCAGTCCATGAGTTTCCTGTTTAAAGGTTCTCGTTATACCCACATGGAAACTTTGATGGCTGAATTGATGGAGAAACTTTAATGCTGTTATGGTTATTTGAGCAGCTTGCGGGTTATCACAGCTCGTTTCAGGTTGTTCGTTATTTAACGCTTCGTTCGCTACTCAGTGTCTTAACGGCATTGGCCATTGGTCTGTTGCTTGGACCTGTGATGATCCGCAAATTGCAAGCTCTCAAATATGGTCAGGCAGTCAGTTCATTTGCACCTGAAAATCATGCCAAAAAAATGGGCACACCGACTATGGGCGGTGTGTTGATTTTACTGTCTATTGGGATTTCAACCTTACTTTGGGCCGATCTTTCAAACCCTTATGTATGGATTGTACTTGGCGTGATGGTGATCTTTGGTGCTGTTGGCTGGGCCGATGACTGGATTAAAATCCGTTATAAAGACAATGCCGGTCTGCCTGCGAAGAAGAAATTCTTTTGGACTTCTGTGGCATCGTTAGGCGCCGGTATTGCGCTCTATGTGATTGCGACACAGCAAGCAAACCCAGTACATACCTCAAATATGTTGGATCTGCTGATTCCATTCTTTAAAGAAATTAGCATTCCATTGTCTATTATTCCACTCGGTATTGGCTTTATTGTCTTTACTTATTTGGTGATTAACGGCGCATCTAATGCTGTGAACTTAACCGATGGTTTGGATGGTCTGGCGATTATGCCAATCGTTCTGGTTGCCGCAGGTTTAGGTGTATTTGCTTATCTGGCTGGTGATGTTCGTTTTGCCGATTATTTACATATTCCTTATGTGAAATATGCATCTGAACTTGTCGTGATCTGTGCGGCAATGATCGGTGCTGGCTTAGCATTCTTATGGTTTAATGCGCATCCTGCTCAAGTCTTTATGGGTGATGTTGGTGCTTTATCTCTAGGTGCGATGCTCGGTACGATTGCAGTCATGGTTCGCCAAGAAATCGTTTTTGCCATTATGGGCGGTGTTTTCGTGGTTGAAGCTATTTCTGTCTTCTTGCAAATTGGCTCGCTGCGTATGCGGAATAAGCGCGTATTCTTAATGGCACCGCTGCACCATCATTATGAGAAAAAGGGATGGCGTGAAACGCAGGTGGTGATTCGTTTCTGGAT
The DNA here is from genome assembly GCF_013419295.1 of Acinetobacter sp. YH12094. Classification (NCBI taxonomy): domain Bacteria; kingdom Pseudomonadati; phylum Pseudomonadota; class Gammaproteobacteria; order Moraxellales; family Moraxellaceae; genus Acinetobacter; species Acinetobacter sp. YH12094. The sequence continues at coordinate 60,998 of NZ_VPAK01000015.1, read as the reverse complement.
TATTACAATTATGCTGGTAGTTTTAGGTCTAATGACTTTAAAATTACGTTAAGCAAATAAATAAACGAAACCGGCATTTGCTCCCACAGATGCCGGTTTTTTTATTTCAAAATATAGTGGAGTAAATGATGAACCTGTTGATGTGTCCTGTATGCCGTGAAGCATTGAAACTCACAGAGCGGACATGGCGCTGTGAAAATAATCATAGCTATGATGTTGCAAAACAAGGCTATGTCAATTTACATGTGGTTCAACATAAACACAGTAAAAATCCGGGTGATACGCCTGAATCTATACAGGCGCGTCGTGCGTTTTTGAGTGCAGGTCACTATGCACCTTTGCAACAGGCAGTGGTGGCTTTGATTCAAAAATTAAGGGTTGAAAACTTGTTGGATATTGGCTGTGGTGAAGGCTATTACACTGATGCGATGCAAGCTGAAGTACTACAGTGTGTGGGTGTCGATATTGCTAAAAATGCAGTACAAGTGGCCGCTAAACTGAATAAAGAGGTGACTTGGGTGGTTGGGACAGGGGCAACCTTACCTGTATTAGACCATTCGATTGACTTGTGTACGAGTTTATTTAGTCCTATTCCAAAAGAAGAAATCCTTCGCGTATTAAAGCCTGAGGGGCACTTGATGGTGGTTACACCTGCACCAGAGCATCTTTATGCTATGCGTGAAGCTTTGTTTGAAGAAGTAAAACCACATGAACCGCATAAATTTGTGGAACAACTGGCGAATGATTTTGAATTGGAAAGTGAACAAGTGGTTCAAGCGAAAATGTCACTTTCTCAGCAGGATCTCAAAAACTTAATTGCAATGACGCCTTATGCATATAAAGTGAAAGCTGAGCGTCGAGAAGCTCTAGAAAAAAATGAACAATTTGAGTTGCAAGCACAGTATCAAATTTATCTCTTTAAAAAGAAATAATGCATTTTAAGTGATAAAAAAAGCCCTCGTTTGAGGGCTTTTTTTATGCAGTATTTACTGAACTTGATCGATGAGATGATCAAGTGCGTCAGTTTTATGCTCTGTACCTTGGGGTTTAGGCTGCATTGGCGGAGGCGCAGTTCGAGTCGGTGCAAGATTGGTTTCAGTAGACCCAGGAAGGTCGTCAAAATCATTTTGCGTAGCCTGCGGCTTTGGTGCAACAGGAGTAGGACGATACAGCGGTTGAGCCATCGGCGGCGTTGCTGCACGATCTTGTTCAGGTTGACCTTGAGTCGCTTTAGCCGAATTACGGTTGATTGGATTCTTGGCATGGGTATCTAAACGCACCCAAGCTTCAGGTGTGCCTTTGAGTGATTTCGCCATAAAATCTGACCAAATTGGCAGAGCTGCAACACCACCATATTCACGACGACCTAAGGTAGAGGGTTGGTCAAAACCGACCCAAGCCACAGTGACCAATTTTCCATTAAATCCAGCAAACCACGCGTCTTTTGCGTCATTGGTTGTACCGGTTTTACCGCCTAAATCACCGCGACCAATTTTTAAAGCCGCTCGACCTGTACCATGTTGGATCACGTCACGCAAGATGTTCGCCATATCAAAGGCCGAACTCGACTTCAAAATTCGCTGAGCTTGCTTATAGTTTGCTGCTTCAGTATCGGAAATTTTCGATTCAGCAGGTTTATTATCCTGATTAGTGACTTCAATCACTTCATCATCCGGCGTGGTCGGATCTGCTGATTCAACTTCGTCCTTTTGATTGATACATTGAATACATGCATATTCAGGATTGGCTTGATAAATCACTTTGCCATAAGCATCTTCAATACGGCTAATAAAGTGCGGTTGAATACGATATCCACCGTTGGCAAAAGTCGCATAACCTGTCGCCATTTGAATCGGCAACACCTGTGGGGTACCTAAAGCAATGGTGTAGTTACGTGGAATTTGGTTTTCTTGTAAGCCAAAATCCATAAATAATTGGCGAGTACGTTCAATTCCGACGACTTGTAATAAGCGAACTGAAACTGTGTTACGTGATAAATAGAGGGCACGGCGTAGAGGTATCATCCCCAAATAGCGACCGTCAGAGTTTTTAGGCGTCCACTTGCCAATCGTAATTGGATTGTCATTGACCATGGAATACGGAGTCATGCCACGTTCAAGTGCTAAAGCATAAACAAAGGGTTTAATAGTTGAACCCGGCTGACGCCAGCCTTGTAGAGCACGGTTAAATTTAGATTGATAAAAATTATAACCACCCACAATGGCTTCAATACCACCATTATTGGGATTAAGTGCAATTAATTGACCTTGCGCTTTGGGAATTTGCACCAAAGCCCATGAGCTTTTGTCCGCATTCGGACGTAGGCGAATAATATCTTTTACTTTTACAATTTGAGAGGCTTTGCTAGGCGCATTGCCTACACTATTGGCATTGCGATAGGGGCGTGCCCAAGATAAACCTGACCATGGAACTGTCACACTACTGCCGTCTTGCATCAACACTTCGATACTGGTGTTGTTGACTTTGGTTACTTCGGCAGGATAGGTGTTGGCATATGGAATAAAGTTTTTTAAGGGTTCATCATGTGCTTCTGCACCACGCCAACCATGTCGTCTATCGTAAGCTTCGAGACCCTCTTGTACAGCCTGCTCAGCATAGGCTTGGCGTTGGCTGTTGATAGTGGTGTAGACTTTATAGCCAGAATCCGTCGCTTGTTCACCAAGCTTTTCTACGAGCTCAGAGCGAACCATTTCCCCGACGTAGGGGAATTTGTTGCTGACCCCGCGGTCAGGCATATCGAGATTAATCGGTTCAGCAATCGCTTTTTGATATTCCGATTGATTGATATAACCCAATTGCAACATACGGCCTAAAATCCAATTACGACGCTCTAAAGCACGTTTTGGGTTGGCTACAGGATTATATTTTGATGGTGCTTTGGGTAAGCCTGAAATCATTGCCATTTGAGCCAAACTCAAATCTTGCAAGCTCTTGTTATAATAAATTTTTGCTGCTGCTGCGATCCCGTAGGCATTTTTTCCTAAAAAGATTTTGTTGACATACAGCGTTAAAATTTCTTCTTTACTTAGATTTTGTTCAATTTTTCGAGCAAGGAAAACTTCGGTCAGTTTACGTTTTAGCGTACGTTCTGGAGTCAGATAATAGTTTTTTGCAACCTGCATGGTAATGGTTGAACCACCGGTTTGCACATCTGAACCGGTAATACTTTCACTGACAGCACGCCCCAATCCTTTGAAACTAATACCGCTGTGTTCAAAAAATGAAGAATCTTCCGCAGCTAAAAAGCCATGAATGAAATGAGACGGGATTTGGTCGTACTCTACAGGGACCGAAAGTTTGCCACCGTATTCTGCAATCAGCTCATTATCAGCACTATAAACCTGCAATGGTTTTAATAATGGAGCCTTTTTTAAGATGGACATTTCAGGCAAAGACGGGGCAATATAGAGATACATGCCATAGAAACCCATTGGAATTGCGACCAAAATAATAATAATGGCCAAAAAAAATGGATGAACAAGGCCTGAACAAGATAGCTTTTTCATAACAAGTAAGTTTTAATAAGAGCTAATGGCAAACTAATTGGTGGTCAGTATATCCTTTCGATATACGGATTGTTAGATGAGTTATTGTATCTGTATAAAATTATAGACCAATGCTAATTAGTGGGTTAATTTTTTTGGGGATAAAAAAATAATAGGAATTATATTGTGCTCAGGTTATATCGTAAGCCAAATAAGGGGTTAATAGGAGTAGATATTAGTTCGACTTCTGTTAAGGTTTTGGAACTTTCTGTAAAGAGTGGGCGGTATTGGGTAGAAAGCTATGCTTTGGTCCCATTACCAGAAGGAAGTGTTGTTGAAAAGAACATATTGAATCCGGAAGCTGTCGGTGACTGTTTAGAGCGCGCAATTAATTTGGCCAATACACAGACGACCAATGCAGCTTTGGCGGTTCCAACGTCGATGGTGATTACAAAAATCATCGAAATGGATGCAGATATGAATGATGATGAACGTGAAATTCAGATTCGTGATGATGCTGAGCAATATATTCCGTTCCCATTGGATGAAGCAAGCCTTGATTTTGAGGTCTTGCCGGATCGTCTATCCAATCCAAATCGTGTCAATGTTTTACTTGTCGCTACACGTATTGAAAATGTCGAAGCGCGTGCGGAAGTTATTCAGCTTGCGGGTCTGACACCAAAAATTGGCGATGTAGAAAGCTTTGCAATTGAAAATGCATTTAAAGTTTTCTCAGATACTTTGCCAATGGGTGTAAATACCGTGGGTATTTTAGATATTGGTCATAGTATGACGACCTTATCTGTTATGCAGAATAACAAAGTGATTTATACCCGTGAGCAAGTGTTTGGTGGCAAACAATTGACACAGGAAATTCAAAATCGCTATGCATTGTCTTTCGAAGAAGCGGGTCGTGCGAAAAAAACACGTGCCTTGCCAGATGACTATGATGTTGAAGTCTTAGAACCTTTCTTAGAAGCTGTCGTTCAACAAGCAGCGCGTTCTTTACAGTTCTTCTTCTCATCTTCACAGTTCAACGAAATTGACCATATTTTATTGGCAGGGGGGAATGCCAATATTCCGGGGCTTGCAAAACTACTTCAACAAAAATTGGGTTACCGCGTCACGATTGCCAATCCATTCTTACAAATGGGTTTTTCACCTCAAATTGATATTAAAAAAATTGAAAATGATGCCTCATCACTCATGGTGGCATGCGGTCTAGCATTGAGGAGTTTTGATTAATGGCAAAAATTAACTTGCTCCCTTGGCGTGATGAGCTAAGAGAGAAACGAAAAAAAGAATTTATTGCACTTTGTATTGGGGCTTTCTTAATTGGGGTAATTGGGGTTGGTTTAACATGGTTGTACTTTGATCACAAATTAAAAGATCAAGAACAAGCGAACCAATTGATTATCAGTCATAACCAAAATTTAGATGTTCAATTAAAGTCTTTGGACGGTTTGCAAGAACAGCGTAATGCCATTATTGAACGCATGAAGTTGATTCAAGGCTTACAAGGTCAACGTCCAATCGCAGTACATCTTGTAGATGAATTGGTTCGTGTGACACCTGCCAATATGTACATCACAAAATTTGAGCGTAATGGCGACAAATTTATGATCGAAGGGCGTGCGGAAAGTCCAAATACTGTTGCCGATTTACTGCGTAATTTGGAAGCATCACCTTGGTATCGTAATGCCTTCATGAGCTCATTCCTTGTGGCTGAAGAGAAAAAAGACAAAGCGCCGACGTCAGTGGTTCCTCGCGTAGAAGAATCTTATGGTGCATTTACTGTGACTGCTGATTTGGAGCAAATTGCGCAGCCGACCATTAATGATCCAGCAGCAAATGCAGGACAGTCAGCTTCATCGGCGCAAACATCTGACGCACAAACTGCAGCAACACCAACTCCGGAGGCTGCAAAATGAGTCGTGATGAATTTGAACAATTGAATCAAGATGCTGTTGTCATTCCGAAAAAGAAAATGACTTTTGATAAGTTTGTACAGCAGTTCAATACCTTAGATCCGAATAACTATGGTAGTTGGCCAATTTCAGTCAAAATTACCTGCTGGATTTTTATCATTATCCTTGTGGCAATTTTGGGCTATTTCTTGGCGATTAAAGGCAAGATTGAAGCTATTTCAAGTGCCAATGCACAAGAACAAAATTTGTTGAATGAATTTCGTGAAAAAGATTCAAAACTACGTAATTTGCAACAATATCAATTGCAGTTGCAGGATATGGAAGCACGTTTTAATCAACAATTAGAACAATTGCCGAAAGAAACTGAAATTCCAGGTTTGGTTGAAGATATCAACTTAACAGGCGTGAATTCTGGACTGAAATTTAAAATTATTCGTCTTGAACCTGAAGTGAAGCAAGAGTTCTTTACGGAACAGCCAATTCGTATTGAAGCAACGGGTGATTACCATGCCTTTGGTTCATTTGTTAGTGGCATTGCCGGGCTTTCACGGATTGTGACTTTGCATAATTTAACGATTACAGCAACTGAAAATAAAGAAAAGAACTCAGATATTCCAAAAATTGATTATGTAATTTCTGCGAAAACATATCGTTACGAAGGAAATACTGAAACTGCTGTGAAAGCTGCAGATTCAGCAAGTACACAGGAGGCTCCAAAATGAAAATGAATAAATTGGCACTTTCTGTGATGGTTGGATTTGTATTAGCAGGTTGTGAATCACGTATTGATGTGGTCAATCAAGAGATGGCAAATATACGCAATCAAGCGCCACTAGCGATTGAGCCTGCGCCAGATTTTGTGCCTGTCGAGACTTTTAATTATGCAGCGCATTCATTAAAAAGTCCGTTCTTGCCAAGTTCATTGGCAGCAGAACTTAAAATCATGGCGGGTAAGCGTGTTTATCCAAACTTGAGTCGTCAGCCTCAACCTTTGGAAAGTTATGCACTCGAAACCCTGAATATGAAGGGTAGTATGCGTAACCAATCTGGGCAAATTTTAGCCTTGATTCAGACGCCTGATGGTGAAGTTGAACGTATTCAACGTGGAAGTTATATGGGGCTCAATCATGGTCGAGTGGTAAATATTACCCCGACTCAAATTGATTTGATTGAGATTATTCCGGATGGGCGAGAAGGATATGTAGAGCGTCCTAGAAGTCTCATATTAATTGGACTAGCACCTTAAGCTTAAAGGAATAAAAATGAAGAATAGTGTACAAGATTTTATTTTTGGGGATGGCAATACAATGAATCATGTGTTTCGTCAGTTTTCGATGGGGGCTGTTGCAATGGCGATGATGCAAGTTGCCAATGCTCAGGTGAGTGTAACCAATGTGGTACCAATGCAAATTCCAGATCAAGGGACTGAAATTCGCGTGATGTTTAATGGCTTGCCGCCGCAACCACAAGCTTATCAACTCGATCAACCATCACGACTGGTTTTAGACTTTGATAAAGCACAGCAAAATTTAAAACAAAGTTCAATTCCTGTGGCAACGGCTGAAGCGAGCACTGTGGATGTGAGTTCGGATGCACAACGTGCGCGCTTAACTGTGAATTTGGCCAATGCGGGTGCTTTTACCACGCGTGTTGAAGGTAATACCTTTATTTTAAAAATTAATTCTGCACAAGCTACTAGTTATGTACAGCCTGTAGCACAACGTCAGCAACAGGGCATCTCAAATATTGGTTTCCACCGTGGTTCTAATGGTGAAGGTCAAGTTGTTGTTGATTTACTGGGTGGAAATACCCCTGTTGATGTTCAGCAACAAGGCAGTAAAGTGGTGATTCGTACTTTAGGTAATAAAGTACCTGCACATTTGACTCGCCGTTTAAATGTCAATGATTTTGCAACACCTGTTGCAACGGTGGACGCACATAATGATGGCGGTAATGGTGTGATTACCATTCAGTCGACGGGCAGCTATGAATATATGGCGTACCAAACTGATAATAAATTAACGGTAAGTTTGAAACGTCCGGAAGATAAGAATCCATTACGTCCTAAAGCCGTAAATCATTATACCGGTAAGAAAATTTCATTAGACTTCCAAGATATTGAAGTACGTCGTGTGCTACAACTTTTAGCTGATTTCACTGAAATCAATATGGTTGCTGCTGATACGGTTCAAGGAAATATTACACTTCGTTTAAAAGATGTTCCTTGGGATCAAGCGCTAGACATTGTTTTGAAAACCAAGAATTTGGATAAACGTCGTAATGGTAATGTGATTTGGATTGCGCCTGTATCTGAGTTGATTAAAGCGGAAGATGATGAAGCAAAAGCACTTGCACAGCGAATAAAATTAGCGCCGATTCAAACTGAATATATTCAGCTGAGCTATGCGAAATCTTCAGATATTTTAAAATTATTAGAAGATTCCCGAGATGGAAAAGGAGCCGAGTCGAATGGCACAGCAGGAGGTACATCACTTGCATTAGAAAGTATGCTGAGCCCAAGAGGTAGTGTAGTTTCTGATAACCGGACCAATACACTTATTGTTAATGATACATCTGAGAATATTGATAAAGTTCGTAAGATGATTGATCTATTAGATGTTGCTGTCAAACAAGTCATGGTTGAAACAAGAATTGTGACCGCTCAAACAGAATTTTCGAGAGAACTCGGTGTTAACTGGGGTATACAGCGTAATAATCCGAGTTTAAGTGGTGGTGCTAATGGATCAAATGTTTGGGGTGGAGATTATTCTCCAAAGTTAGATTTAGCGGTAGATTTAGGGACGGCATCAGCAGGAAATTTTAGTTTTGGGTTGCTTAAAATTTCAGACTTTATGCTTGATCTACAACTTACAGCTTTACAATCGGATGGTCACGGTGAAGTTTTAGCAGCACCAAAAGTTTTAACGGGTGATAAGCAAAAAGCAACAATCTTAAGAGGCGATCAAATTCCGTATCAAAGTTGGAGTGCTGAAGGTGGTACGACAACTAGTTTTGTTGATGCAAACTTGAAACTGGAAGTGACCCCAAGTATTACGCCAGATGGGAGGGTACAGATGGATTTAAAAGTTAACAAGGATACTGTTGGTCGATTAACCGCGGCTGGTTATTTAATTAATACCAATAAACTTGAGACTAATGTTTTAGTCGGTGATGGTGAAACAGTGGTCCTAGGTGGTATTTTTGATGACATTCAACAAAATCAATATACCAAAGTACCTTTTTTGGGGGATTTGCCGGTTTTCGGAAACTTATTTAAAAATAATGTGAAAACTAGCGCACAGACAGAGCTCCTGATTTTTGTTACTCCGCGAATTGTTAATGACAGTGTTACCAGAAATCATTAATATATTTTCAATTTAACAAAAGAAATAGGTGACTCCTTGCCAAGCAAAGAGTTTGAAACCCTACCAAATATCTATTTGGTAGGGCCAATGGGGGCAGGAAAAACAACCGTAGGGCGACATTTAGCAGAATTGTTAGGACGTGAATTTCTAGACAGTGATCATGAAATTGAACGTAAAACAGGTGCGACCATTCCTTGGATTTTTGAAAAAGAAGGGGAAAAAGGCTTTAGAAGTCGTGAAACGAATGTCATTGATGAGTTAACTGCAAAAAAACAACTGGTCTTGGCGACTGGCGGTGGTGCTGTGACTCAGCCCCCAAATCGTGAATTTTTAAAACAACGTGGTATTGTTGTTTATCTATATACTCCGGTGGAAATTCAGTTACAACGAACTTACCGCGACAAAAATCGCCCACTTCTTCAAGTGGAAAATCCAGAGCAAAAGCTACGAGATTTATTGGCTGCCCGTGATCCGCTTTATCGTGAAGTCGCGCACTATATTATTGAAACCAATCAAGGTGCTGCGAGAGATCTTGCGCAAAAAATTTTTAATTTAATTGTTTCACAAAATATATCTCGTTAGAAAAGGTTAAATTCATGCAAACCTTACATGTTGAACTCGGTGATCGTCGCTACCCTATTTTTATTGGGAGTGACCTCGATCCACAAACTTTACTTGAGCCTTATATTCAGGGTAAACAAGTGATGATTGTCTCTAATACCACAGTTGCACCGCTCTATTTAAAACATTATGTAGAAGCAATTGAGGCATTAGGGAAAACTGTTGCGACATGTATTTTGCCTGATGGTGAAAAGTATAAAAATTTAGACCATTTGAATTTAATTTTTGATGCCTTGCTTGAAGCAGGCTTTAACCGCGATTGTACGGTTTTGGCATTAGGTGGTGGTGTTATTGGAGATATGACCGGTTTTGCCTCTGCATGCTATCAACGTGGTGTATATTTTATTCAAGTGCCGACGACTTTACTTTCTCAAGTGGATTCAAGTGTTGGTGGCAAAACAGGGATTAACCATCCACTAGGTAAAAACATGATTGGTGCCTTTCAGCAACCCCAAGTGGTCCTTGCGGATATGGCGCAATTAAAAACTTTGCCAGCGCGTGAACTTTCTGCAGGTTTGGCTGAAGTGATCAAATATGCGTTGTTGGGTGATGTTGAATTCTTAACTTGGCTTGAACAGCATATGGATGCTTTAGTTGCAGGTGATGCAACTTTGTTGGCTGAAGCGGTTTATCGTTCATGTGCCCATAAAGCGCGTATTGTGGCCAATGATGAAAAAGAACAAGGTGAGCGTGCGTTATTAAACTTGGGTCATACCTTTGGCCATGCGATTGAATCGTACTTGGGGTATGGTGAATGGTTACATGGCGAAGCCGTTGCAACAGGGATGGTGATGGCTGCAGATTTGTCCCATCGTATGGGCTGGATCACAGTTAAAGATTTAGAGCGTACAAAAAAAATCATTTTACGTGCACAATTACCGATAGTTTGCCCTAAAATTCCGCTAGAGGAATTTTTGGCGTATATGTCCCATGATAAAAAAGTATTGAATGGGCAATTACGACTTATTTTACTGAAATCATTAGGTCAGGCCATCATCACCAAAGAGTTTGATGTCGAATTAATGAAACAGGCAATTTTGGCAAATCAGGCAGAGTAGGTACATCATGGCAGCGCGGCAGTCTCAATGGCAAAAAGTTCATCACTACACATGGTTGGTGGGTGGAGCTGTGTGTCTGTTCGCTGCATTGGTTTTCTGGGCGATTACAGATACCAAAGAATTGGTTGAAGTTGAAAAGCAAGCTGAAACCGAAGTGGATTTGCAAATTCAGCCAGAGAAAGTGGCAGCAATGTCCCATCTTGGTGCATTAAATGAAGAAGTACGTCCACTTGATATGACGACCCGTGTGGTTGCTACAGCTCAACATGAGCCAGAATTTCGCGGCACTAAATTTATTAATGACTCTGCCAAGCTTTATGGTGTTGAATTATTTCGGGTTTCTGAAGAAGATATTTTAAAAAGCTTCTTACGCAAGCAGCCTGAGCGTCACAAATTTATTTATCTTCGTCTTTCAGGTGAAGACCATCCTGAGCAATACGTCATTTTAACTGGACCATATTCGTCGCAAAATGATGCCAAAGCTGCAATGTCGAGCCTCAACATTGCTTTGCCTGCTTCAATTAAACCTGAAGTGGTGGAATTTAAACAATATCAAGCATATGTGAATGACTTGGGCACGGAAGAAATGTCGTCGAGTCAAAAGTTATATGCTGTTAAATTAAAATCTGTGCCTTTACCGAAAATTGATGAAGCTCAAATCGCCGCACGAAAAGCGGCGGCTGCAGCGACGGTAACAACACCCACTAATGCAACGACAAGTACTACGGTGACTCGTCGTGATGCTGAAGGGAATGTGATTGATGTGCAAAAATCACAAAGTAGTGTAGATGCACCACGTCCAAAACCTGCACCGGTAGAACAAGAAGTAACCGATCCATTTAATTAGTTCTAAAATAGCGCAAGACCTCTTAGGAAAAGTCTAAACTGCACAGAAAAAGTGCATAAAATTAAAAAAGAACAATTTGAATTATTTGTTATAACTAAAAAATGCTTGTAATCAGCCATCTTAGGAGAAAATGCATCAAGTTGGCATATAAATTGCTTAATTGGTGCGTAAATTGAACTTTTCTCCCTGTTTTGGCGCGAAAATGATTCGATAAAAGTGCGAAGTCATTAATCCAGTCGTTATCCCTGATCTGAACTGCAAAAGCAGAAAATTTGACTTTTTATTCATGCATCAAAGGTGAATTCGGTTTATCTTAAGGGTGTGAATAAGAAATAATTTTGCTCGACAGAACAATTCATGTGAGTAAGTTAAGACGAATCGCAACAAGAAATTAGTTTGTTAAGTGCTCGAAAGAGCTGTAAAGAAAAGAAGGGTACGCTATGCACATGCCATCGCCTAATACTGTAGCTCCCGCTCAAGGTTTATACCAACCGGATGAGTTTAAAGATAACTGTGGTTTCGGTTTAATCGCCCATATGCAGGGTGATGCAAGCCATGATCTCGTCAAAACCGCAATGCATAGTTTAAGTTGTATGACCCACCGTGGTGGTATTGCCGCAGATGGCAAAACCGGTGACGGCTGCGGTCTACTCCTTGCTATGCCAAAAGAATTTTTCCGTGAAGAAGCGAAAAAACTCAGTGACATTACATTGAGTGAAATCTTTGCTGTGGGTACGGTATTTCTAAATCTAGACCCTGCATTAGCCGCACATGCAAAACAAATTTTAACCAAAGAAATCGAAGACGAAGGCTGTAAAGTCATCGCTTGGCGTGTTGTGCCAACCAATAACGATGCGTTGGGTTCAATCGCGATGCAATCATTGCCAGCCTTTGAACAAATTATCGTGAATTGCCCAATGGGTGTTTCAGAGGTTGAATTCAACCGTAAGTTGGTGATGGCACGTCGTCGTGCAGAACAACAGCTGACTGCTGACCCATACTTCTATGTAACTACTTTATGCTCAACTGTGATCAGCTATAAAGGTTTGATGATGCCAGCAGCGATTGCTGACTTCTATACCGATCTTGCTGATGAGCGTTTAAAGTCACACATCGTGGTATTCCATCAGCGCTTCTCAACCAATACATTACCGCGTTGGCCTTTGGCACAGCCGTTCCGTTACTTGGCGCACAATGGTGAAATTAATACCATTACCGCAAACCGTAACTGGGCGATGGCGCGTACACCAAAATTTGAAAACCCATTATTGCCAGGTTTAACTGACCTGAACCCAATTGTAAACCGTACAGGTTCAGATTCTTCAAGCTTAGACAATATGCTGGAAATCCTTGTCGGCGGCGGTATGGACTTGTTCCGTGCGCTGCGCATGTTGGTTCCGCCAGCTTGGCAAAATGTTGAAACTTTAGATGCGGATTTACGTGCATTCTATGAATTCAACTCGAAACATATGGAAGCTTGGGATGGTCCAGCAGGTCTGGTAATTCAAGATGGTCGTCATGCAATTTGTATGCTTGACCGTAATGGTTTACGTCCAGCACGTTGGGTGATTACCAAAAATGGTTACATCACCTTGGCGTCAGAAATTGGTGTTTGGGGTTATGAACCTGAAGACGTTGTGTCTAAAGGTCGTGTCGGTCCAGGTCAAATTTTGGTGATCGATACCTTTACTGGCAAAATGCTCGATACTCAAGATGTGAGTAATCACCTCAAACGTATGCGTCCGTACCGTCAGTGGTTACGTGAAAACTCAGTACGTGTACAAGGCAGTCCAGAGCTGGAAGAATATTTATGTGATCAAGGCTTAAAAGGCGATGACCTGAAAGCTTCACAAAAAATGTTCATGGTTACCTTTGAAGAGCGTGACCAATTGCTTCGTCCAATCGCTGAAAGTGGTCAGGAAGCCGTGGGCTCAATGGGTGACGATACGCCAATGGCAGTATTGTCTCGTCAAGTGCGCCATGTGTCTGACTACTTCCGTCAGCAGTTCGCTCAGGTTACGAATCCGCCAATCGATCCATTACGTGAATCGATCGTAATGTCGTTAGAGACATGTCTCGGCCGTGAACAAAATGTATTTGAACAAGGTCCAGAGCATGCAGATCGTCTGATCATTTCAAGCCCAGTACTGTCAAATTCGAAAATGCATCAAATCCGTACCCTTGGTCGTAAAGGTTACGAGATTGCAGACATTGACCTGAACTATGCAGAAGATGAAGGCTTAGAAGCTGCCATCGCGCGTATTTGTGAAGAATCTGCACAAGCGATTCGAGACGGAAAAACTTTACTTGTATTGTCTGATAAGAAAATCCGTCAAGGCTTCTTACCTGCAAATGCATTAATGGCAACAGGCGCGGTTCACCACTATTTAATCAATGTGGGTCTACGTACAGATGCCAACATCATTGTCGAAACAGGTTTGGCGCGTGATGCGCATCAGTTTGCGGTGATTCTTGGTTTCGGTGCGACTGCGATCTATCCGTACCTAGCTTATGACGTGATCAATGACTTGATCGCGAAAGGCGAGTTATTGGGTGATCCAATTCATGCGCAAGCTAACTTTCGTAAAGGTATTGAGAAAGGCTTATTGAAAGTCCTTTCTAAGATGGGTATTTCTACTGTTGCCTCTTACCGTGGCGGTCAGCTGTTTGAAGCGGTCGGCCTCTCTGATGAAGTGGTTGCAAAATGCTTCACTGGCGTACCGAGCCGTATTAAAGGCGCAACATTCTCTGACCTAGAAAATGACTTGAAAAAATTGGCAGATTTGGCGTGGAAATCACGTAAGCCAATCGATCAAGGCGGTATGCTGAAGTTTGTATTCGGTAAGGAATATCACGCATTTAACCCAGACGTGATCAATGCGCTGCATAAATCTGTACGTTCTGGTAATTATGCGGACTTTAAAGAATACGCAGAGCTAGTGAATAACCGTCCAATCGCGACGATTCGTGACTTATTCAAGCTCAAAACAGATCAATCGATTGCACTCGATCTAGTTGAATCCGTGGAAGAAATTCTGCCACGTTTTGACTCGGCTGGGATGTCTTTAGGCGCATTATCGCCTGAAGCGCACGAAGCTATTGCAATCGCTATGAATACCATTGGTGGTCGCTCGAACTCAGGTGAGGGCGGTGAAGACCCAGCGCGTTACGGCACTATCCGTAACTCGAAAATCAAACAAATTGCATCTGGCCGTTTTGGTGTGACCCCTGCATATCTTACATCTGCAGAAGTCCTTCAAATTAAAGTGGCTCAAGGTGCAAAACCAGGTGAAGGTGGTCAGTTGCCGGGCGGTAAAGTGAATGGCTTAATTGCACGTTTACGTTACTCAGTACCGGGTGTGACATTAATTTCTCCGCCGCCGCATCACGACATCTACTCAATCGAAGATTTATCACAGTTAATTTTCGATTTAAAACAGGTTAACCCACAGGCGATGGTGTCCGTTAAGCTGGTTTCTGAGCCGGGTGTCGGTACGATTGCGGCAGGTGTAGCAAAAGCATACGCAGACTTCATTACCATTTCTGGTTATGACGGTGGTACAGCGGCTTCTCCACTTTCTTCAATTCACCATGCAGGTTCACCATGGGAACTTGGTCTATCTGAGGCGCATCAGGCGCTTCGTGTGAATGACCTGCGTGGCAAGGTCCGTGTACAAACTGATGGCGGCTTGAAAACGGGTCTAGACGTTGTGAAAGCAGCGATTCTTGGGGCAGAAAGTTTCGGTTTCGGTTCTACACCGATGATCGCATTGGGTTGTAAATACCTACGTATTTGCCACTTAAACAACTGTGCGACCGGTGTTGCAACACAACAAGATCATTTACGTCAGGAACACTATATCGGTGAGCCTGAAATGCTGATCAACTTCTTCCACTTTATTGCGGAAGAAACACGTGAATGGCTGGCAGCGCTTGGTGTAGCAAGCTTGAAAGATTTGATTGGCCGTACAGATTTACTGGAAATGCTTCCGGGTGAAACTGAAAAACATGCACACCTTGATTTGAGCGCATTGCTCCAATCGCATCCTGCGGCTGAAGGCAAAGCACAGTACTGTGAAGTACAAGGTAATGCACCATTCGATAAAGGCTTATTGGCTGAGAAAATGGTAGCTGAAATGCTTCCAGCGATTGAGGCAGGTACAGGCGGTGAATACGGTTTTACCATTGGTAACTGTGACCGCTCAATTGGTGCACGTATTTCGGGTGAAATTGCAAAACGTTATGGCAACCTCAGCATGGAAG
Organism: Acinetobacter sp. YH12094; assembly: GCF_013419295.1. NCBI lineage: Bacteria > Pseudomonadati > Pseudomonadota > Gammaproteobacteria > Moraxellales > Moraxellaceae > Acinetobacter > Acinetobacter sp. YH12094. The sequence goes on along the minus strand of NZ_VPAK01000015.1, from coordinate 45,410 downwards.
CGCATCCTGTTAAAGTGAAATTAACAGGTACTGCTGGTCAGTCTTTGGGTGTTTGGAACGCAGGTGGTTTACACATTAGCCTAGAAGGTGATGCGAATGACTACGTGGGTAAAGGTATGGCGGGTGGTCGTGTGTCGATCTTCCCACCAAAAGGTTCACCGTTCCAAACGCAAAATACTGCGATCATTGGTAACACCTGTTTATATGGTGCAACCGGCGGTAAATTGTTTGCTGCAGGTACAGCAGGCGAACGTTTTGCAGTACGTAACTCAGGTGCGTTTGCTGTGATTGAAGGTGCAGGCGACCACTGCTGTGAATACATGACGGGTGGTATCGTGACTGTATTGGGTAAAGTGGGTCATAACTTTGGTGCGGGTATGACAGGCGGTTTCGCTTATGTGCTCGATCTCGACAATGACTTTGTTGACCATTACAACCACGAACTGATTGAATTGAACCGTATCTCTACAGAGTCGATGGAAGAACATAAAGAGTTCTTGTGCCGTATCTTAGATGAACATATTAAAGAAACAGGTAGTGCTTGGGCGTATAAGATCCGCAACGAGTTTGACTTCTATAGCCGCAAATTCTGGCTTGTGAAACCAAAAGCTGCTAATTTGCAGACTTTGTTGAAAACAACTCAAGCTGATCCACAATAATTCCACTACTGCAGATTTGATAGGCAGGTGTAAGTCCAAACATGCTTACACCTACCCACGGAGAGAGACATGGCAGAGCGCCTAAATAATGACTTTCAGTTCCTGGATGTAGCACGCCAAGATCCAGAGAAAAAAGATCTAGTTGTCCGCAAAGCAGAATTTGTGGAAATCTATAAACCGTTTACAGCTGAAGTTGCAAAAAACCAAACACACCGCTGCTTAGGTTGCGGTAACCCGTATTGTGAATGGAAATGTCCAGTACATAACTACATTCCAAACTGGTTAAAACTGATTGCAGAAGGTCGCATTTTCCAAGCGGCAGAACTGTGTCATCAAACCAACACATTGCCTGAAGTTTGTGGTCGTGTGTGCCCACAAGACCGTTTATGTGAAGGCGCGTGTACGCTAAATGACGGCTTTGGTGCAGTTACCATTGGTAATGCTGAAAAATACATTAACGATACAGCCTTTGCATTGGGCTGGCGTCCAGATATGTCACACGTTAAGTGGACAGACAAAAAAGTTGCAATTATTGGTGCAGGTCCTGCCGGCCTTGGCTGTGCCGATATTCTTGTACGTAATGGTGTGAAGCCAGTCGTATTTGACAAGCGTCCTGAAATTGGTGGTTTGCTGACATTTGGTATTCCAGAATTCAAAATGGAAAAAGACGTAATGAAACGTCGCCGTGAGATTTTCTCGGGCATGGGTGTTGAATTCCGTCTAAATACCGAAATTGGTACAGATGTGACGATAGATCAGCTATTGGCTGATTATGACGCTGTATTCATGGGTATGGGAACCTATACCTACATGAAGGGCGGTTTCGCGGGTGAAGACCTTGTTGGTGTTCATGATGCACTAGATTTCTTGATTGCCAATGTCAACCGGACGCAAGGTTGGGAAAAAGATCCATCTGAATACATCAGCATGGAAGGCAAAAAAGTGATTGTTCTGGGTGGTGGTGATACTGCGATGGACTGTAACCGTACCTCGATCCGTCAAGGTGCCGAATCCGTTGTTTGTGCCTACCGTCGTGACGAAGAAAACATGCCGGGTTCACGTCGTGAAGTGAAAAATGCACGTGAAGAAGGTGTGGATTTCCAATTTAATCGTCAGCCGATTGAAATTGTGGGTGAAAATGGCAAAGTGACGGGTGTTAAAGTTGTGACTACACAGCTTGGCGCACCTGATAGTCGCGGTCGTCGTAGCCCTGAACCAGTTCCGGGTTCAGAAGAAATTTTACCAGCAGATGCAGTATTGCTAGCCTTTGGTTTCCGTACCAGCCCCGCAGATTGGTTTACTACATCAAACATCAGTATGGATGGTTCAGGCCGCGTCATTGCTGCTGAACAGCAAGAATTTAAGTTCCAAACATCGAATCCGAAAATTTTTGCCGGCGGTGATATGGTACGTGGATCGGACCTTGTGGTAACCGCAATCTGGGAAGGTCGCCAAGCTGCAGAAGGTATTCTTGACTACTTAGATGTTTAAGTCATGACATGCCAGTGATTGCACTGGATTCATTCAAAAAACCCGCTTCGGCGGGTTTTTTATTTTTTGGAATTTACCTCAAATGACACGTAAATGGATTTTGCAGATAAATACGCTGAAAAGTTGTCAGACAGCGCTTTAGAATGGTGAATTATGCAAGTGTGCTAGCACATTTTGCCATGTGTGAAAGAGCTTAGGAATTACATACTGCGATCATGATCTAAATCTTAGGAAGCGACCATGACGCAAGTGACGACACAAAAAACATATCTAAATCGTCCTAAAGCCATTGGCATTACGGTACGTCGAGCACAGTTCAATCCTAAAGCGATTCGCCGGCATTATTTTGCCAATTCACCGGTGATGTCGCATTTGTTGACGGCATTGTCATCGACCTTTCCCATTGGTGAGCAATTCTTTGTGCATAGCGTGCGCAATGTACGCGATAAAGTCAGTGATGAAAAATTGCAAGCTGAGATCGCAGCATTCATTGGGCAAGAAGCGATGCATTCCAAAGCCCATGCTGAATTTAATGATGCTTGGCGCAGTGAAACCTATAATTTAGATCGTTTCCAAGCATGGCTGGCACGTAAAGATAGCTATGTAAAAAACTTACATCCAAAGATTCAACTTGCAATCACCTGTGCTTTTGAACATTTTACCGCTTTACTTGGTGGCTATATTTTAAGACATCCAGAAGTGCTCAGTACTTTAGATGATGATGCAGTGAAACTTTGGGTGTGGCATGCGATTGAAGAGATTGAGCATCGTGCGGTAGCATTCGATGTATATCAGCATGTCTATGGAGATGACAAAATACGTCGCATGATTATGCGCAGTGTGACCACGGGTTTTGCAAGTCTTACGTTTTATTCTGCAACGAAGCTATTTATGCAGGATAAGAAAAAAAGTTTACCAAAGCTGGGCGGAAATATTTTCGGGGCGTATTTATTGGCAAAAATGTTTATTCAACTGGCGCCTGAATATTTGTCATATTACAAAGCAGAATTCCATCCGAGCGAAATTGATTACAGTCAGATCGTGAACTATTGGAAAGAACGCCTTGCTGATGAATATCAAATGGAAAGTTTTCAGACTGAAACAACACCGCAATTGTATAGTTAATTCAACATGATAAAAAAAGCCCGAATAATGGGCTTTTTTTAATGCTGAATATTTTAGGAGTAGATGAATTTAATCACAAAGAAAATACATAATTCATTGGAAAAATAAGGTTAGAATGAATTTATTTAAACAATTACAAATAAATACTTGAGGTTAAGGGTTATGAATTCAATGAAAAAAAGCATGCTCGCAATCGCATTAGTCAGTACATTGACCCTCAGTGGTTGTGGCTATAACACATTACAAGTCAAAGACGAGGCCGTTACAGCAGCATGGTCTGAGGTGCAAAACCAATATCAACGCCGTGCAGATTTGGTACCTAACCTTGTCAATGTGGTTAAAGGTTACGCGAAACATGAGGAACAAGTACTGACCGAAGTGACTCAAGCACGTGCCAATGTTGCGGGCTTAAAAGTGGATAAGGAAGTTTTGGAAGATCCAGCACTGTTCCAAAAATACCAAGAAGCACAGGCACAAATGACTAGCGCACTTTCTCGTTTAATTGCAGTCTCGGAAAATTATCCAGACTTAAAAGCCAATGAGCAATTCCGTGATTTACAGGTGCAGCTTGAAGGCACTGAAAACAGGATCGCTGTCGCACGTAATCGCTACATTACTACGGTACAAGACTTTAATGGCTATGCACGCCAGTTCCCGCAAGTGATGACAGCTAAAGTCATCGGTATGGATACCAAGCCTAACTTTAGCGCAGAGCAAAGTGCACAAACTGCACCGAAAGTTGATTTTAATTAATTGGCATCACTGCATTGTGAGGTGGGCTGATGGTGGATTTTGAGCTAAAACATACAGGTTTGTTGTGGTTGCAGCGCATGGTTTTAGCATGCTTATTGTGTGTGGTGGGTTTCACACATGCAGAAACTGCCACCGCTACAGATGTAGATGCTGAAACAGTTGTTGTCGGTAAAATATTAAAAGATCAACAATCAGCTACGCAAAAAGAAACAACAGCAGAGCCTGAAATCAAAATTCAGCAGCCGAGTATTGCCAATGATATGGCAGATGGCGAGTCGATTCGTGGCTTGCCGACGCTAAATGAACCGGTAGTTGATCAGGCAAACTTACTTTCGGCTGCTGAAAAGCAAGCCATTAGTCAGAAAATTCTACAGTTGCACGAACAAGGTAAGGCACAAATTGGTGTCGTGATTGTGCCAACCACGGGTCAAGAAGATATTTTTGATTACGCCATGCGTGTTGCAGAAAAATGGCAACTCGGTTCAGCAAAACGTGACAATGGGATATTGATGGCGATTGCAGTGAATGATCGCAGAATTCAAATCCTGACGGGTTATGGGCTGGAAGGAATCATGCCCGATATCATCGTTAGTCGCATTATTCGAAATCAAATCACACCGTATTTTAAGCAAGCTCAGTATGCTCAAGGCATTGATGCTGGCTTAACGGAAATAACACGTATTTTAAATCAAGACCCTGAAGTTGCTGCTCAAGCAGCCCAAGAGCTGAAAGAACGTCAGGAACAAGCCTTACATGAGCAGCAAGCCAAAGAGAAAACGTTTACAACGGTTCTCATTATTTTGGTGATTGGTATTTTTGCGTCCTTTATTGTGGGTAAGCGTTTAAGTGCGTCAACTGCTGCTGTTGCTGGTACCGTTGCGGGTTTGGTCAACGGTGCAGGTCTACTCACCAGTCTGTTGATGGGTGGAGCAATTTTCTTTCTACTCATCACTGCTATTGCTCAAACTCTTTTTCAAATGTTCCTTGCCGGTGGTGGGGGTGGTGGAGGCCGTAGCGGAGGGGGGGGCTTTGGTGGCGGAGGCTATAGCGGGGGTGGTGGTGGCTTTGGCGGTGGAGGAGCATCAGGTTCATGGTAACGAAAACAGAAACAACAGAAATTGTCACCTGTCCTAAAACACAGGAAATACAGCAACCAAGTTTTAAACGCTGGTTGAAGCACTTCTTTTATATGCCCGCAGCAAACCGGTTTTTTAATAAGCAAGATCAGCAGGCCATTGCCCAAGCGGTGACAGAAGCTGAGCATGGCCATGTGGGCGAAATACAGGTGGTGATTGAGGGACATATTCCGTCAAACCAAGCCTATTATCAAAACACTCGCGCACGTGCTGAACAGCTGTTTGCTGAACTCGGTGTGTGGGATACCGAGTTTAATAGCGGCATATTGCTGTATTTGAATATCTGCGAACGTCATGTAGAAATTGTTTTTGACCGTGGGCTGCGTCAAGCAACCAATGACAAAATTTGGCAAGACATTTGCCAAAATATCATTGCTAAAATGCAAGACAAAGACTATCGCAATGCGCTGACGAATGGCGTAACTGAAATAGGAATGGTACTGAACACGTTTTATGTTGATAAAACACAAGACCGTGCCAACGAATTATCCAATGCACCAATCGTACTACGTTAATAAGCAGGTTTAAAAGTGACACAAATCGTCACTTTTAAACACAAAAAGAGACGTAACAATTACAAAAAAATAAAAATATTTTTTTAAAGTGCTGTTTTTTCTGTCGTTTTCACTATAATAAATCTTGGCACGCTCTGTGCTATTTATAAAACAAGCTACATAGCTTTATTAAATAATTAAATTAAAAAACATTTGTGGAGAATGTTATGAAATCAGTTCAAAAGGGTTTCACCCTTATCGAATTAATGATCGTTGTTGCAATTATCGGTATTCTTGCTGCGATTGCGATTCCGCAATACCAAAACTATATTGCTAAATCTCAAGTTAGCCGTGTGATGTCTGAAACTGGTGGTTTAAAAACAGTAGTGGAAAGCTGTTTAAATGAAGGTCGTGGTTTAGCAGCAGCTACAGCACCATGGCATTCTAATCTAACAACAGTAACTAGCTTACCAGCAGATGAATGTGATTTAGGTGCAACGGCTTCAACACTTCTCGATGCTACTGCTGGTGCAGCGCAAGGTGATGGTGCTGCTGTAACAGCTGGAACAAATGGTTATCCACAAGTAGCTAGAACTGGTACAGGTGCTGATCAGGTTGTAACTATTACTTCAACTTTTGGTAGTTCTGCTGCCGCTTCTGTAGTGGGTACAGGCACTGCTGCAAATACTTTGGTTTGGGAACGTGATAATCAAGGCACTTGGCGTTGCTTTACAACTGTAGATTCTAAATTCCGCCCAAATGGCTGTACTGCTTCTTCTTAATTTAGTTTAAGAATAAAAACCCTCTTAGGAGGGTTTTTTTATTGGGATGAAAAATCTATGAAAACCATAATTGCCTTAATTTCGTTAAATGTGCTGCTTTTTTGCATTGCATGGGGTTTGGGCTTAAATAGGATATGGTTCAATATAGATTACGTGATCTGTTGTTTGGTATTGGCATATGGTTTTAAACGTATAGGCATAGCATGCTTGGCTTTTTCTATATTTGCAGATGTTTTATTGTTGTTAGGGCAGGTTTTTCCATTTTTTAGACTTGATGAGATTATTTATATCATTAAGTTTATTTTTATTTCATCAATATATTATCAGTTTTTATTGATACTGCTAAGTGTCATATATATAGGCATTCTATGGCGATACTATTCTATTAATTGGAATAAAGAAAAAACATTATATATAGTTTTCTTTATAGCGATAATTTTTGTTGGTGAAACTTTATATTCTCAGTCTTTAAATATGACTAATAGATTGATCAATAGTTTGTTGTCCAGTTTTGTGGAAAAGCAATTTGTTGGTTTTAACCAAAGTCTATATGAAAAATCAGAAAATTTGAAAAATGAAGCTATATCTCAGGCTACCAAGGAATTAAATAATCAAATTAATCGCAAAGAAATTATTTCAAATAAGATATTATTTGTTGTTGTTGAATCATTAGGGCTGCCTAAACAAGATGCGATTACTTATAAAATTCTACAGCCGTTGAGGTTTTTACAAAACGATAAGATTTCTCCTCTAGTCATACAATCTCCGCAATATATGATGGCGACTGTGCATGGCGAGCTGAGAGAGTTATGTAGTGCAGTTCCTCAAAATTTTAATTTACGAGATTTAGACAAAGGTTTTGAAAATTGTTTACCTAATAAATTGAAAAAATTAAATTTTAAAACAAGTGCATATCATGGTGCGCTTAGTATTATGTATGACCGTAAAGACTGGTATCCAAGAGCGGGTTTTGAAAAAACATTTTTTTATGAATCTAAACCTTGGAAAAGCCGTTGCTATTCTTTTCCTGGAATTTGTGATACTGAAATTTCAGATGCTATAGCAGAGCAATTTAAATCAAATGATAAGCAATTTGTCTATTGGTTAACGTTAAATAGCCATGCACCATATGATCTTAGAGATATTCAATATGATTTATTGAAGTGTGAAGAATATGATATTGATGCAAACTCGATGTCTTGCAGGAATCTCAAGCTGCAAGCGCAATTTTTTTATGTTTTATCTAAAATGATTCAGCAACCACAGTTTTCAAATACACAAGTAATCATAGTCGGCGATCATAGTCCCATTATTTTTGATCAGACCGAAAAAGCAAACGTATTTGATGGAAATAAGGTGTTAATGCTGAAATTTAATGTCAAATAATCGTGTAATTATTTTAAAGCTATTAAGTAATCTGCAGTTAGTAATGCTAATAAACTGACAATAAATGTGTATAGTTGACGAATTTTATTATTATAATTCAACAATTTAATTCTTTGGCATGGTTTTTGATTGACTGAGTTGTGCTAAAGGAGAGTAAATGTGAAATATAGAAAAGGTTTTACATTGATAGAGCTGATGATAACTGTAGCAATTATTGGGGTGTTGGCTGCAATTGCTGTAATGCAGTATCAAACGCATGTTATTCGTTCTCAAATTGTTTCAGCTGTGGCAGAACTGAATGGGGCAAGGCCCCAATATGAACTTATTGTAAATGCAGCTTCATCTTCTGGAAGTGCTGTTTATAGTGTTAGCAATATGTTTTTTTCGGCAACTTCTGAATATTGCACATATCAGGTATATTCACCTGTGCAATTAAACGCTGTGCCTGCTTTGGAGTGTCAGCTTAAAAAGGGGCCTACTTCTTTACTAGGTCAATCAGTATTTCTAAACAGAAGTGCTGATGGTGTATGGAGTTGCAGTACATCATCAGGTATTTCTGACAAATTTAAACCTAGAGATTGTATTTAAAAGAATACACAATTGTTGATGAGAAAATGTCGAAACGGAATAAATTTTTTTTAACTCATTTGGTGATTTCAGTTGCGATTGGTTTGCTGATTTTGAGTTTGGTGCTTTTAGGCTGGTATCCAGCACCGCTGGCAGAGGCATTAGGTGTTTATCATATCTTGTTGATATTACTGCTCATAGATATGATTATAGGACCAATATTAGGTTTTTTCGTATACAAAGAAGGCAAAAAATCACTAAAAATAGATTTAACAGTGATTATTGTTTTGCAGTTGGCAGCGTTGATCTACGGCCTTTTTTATATTTATCAAGGACGGCCTGTAGCATTAGCATTTCAAAATAATCAATTTGAATTGGTGCGTTACAATGATATTGTAGCTGGTGATAAAACGCCGGAAATATCTTGGTTTAATCCTAATGTTGTGGCAGTAGAAATGGGGAAAACTGCGGAGCAAAAAAATCATTATTTCTCTGAAGAGATGCGAACAGGGGTTATGGCGGCATATCGACCAGAACGCTATATAGCGATCGATACAGTTGAAATGCAGCTGCTAAATGAAAAACGTTCTCTGGGCGAACTTGTAAAATATAATATTCAAATTGAAATAGATTCTGTACTTAAAGATTATCCTACTGCTGTAGGCTGGTTGCCGCTTCGTGTGATGAGTGGTCTAGATATGGTTGTATTAATCGATGAAAATGGTGCTGTGGTTAAAGTGGTAGACTTAAGACCTTGGAAATTAGCTTAATAAAAAAACCTGCTTAAGCAGGTTTTTTATATTAATCAATTAATCTTAAATCTGACTCTGAATATAATTCTCAATACTCACAGTTTCAATCAAATCTAACTGAGTAGTGGCCCAATCCAACCATTCTTCTTCTTTTTCTAAAACTTCTTGAACCAAATCTCGAGTGACATAATCTAACTGTTCCTCTGCTAGCTTAACCGCGGCTTGAATAGCTTCGATGTTCTCTTTGACTTTACGTACATCACAATTTAAGACTTCAACGGTATGTTGTCCAATATAGAGTTTACCTAGGTGTTGTAAATTGGGTAAACCTTCTAAAAATAAAATACGTTCAATTATTTTATCAGCATGCTTCATTTGACGAATTGATTCTTTATACTCTGCAGAACCGAGTTGCTCAATGCCCCAATCGTTAAACATACGTGAATGAAGAAAATATTGGTTAATTGCAGTTAAATGATGATAAAGCACCTGATTTAACTGATTAATTACATCACGATTGCCTTTCATGTCTGACTCCTTAACTGCAATAAAGCTCGAATTAAGCAATATAAATTCGATATTAGAATAGAAATATCTTAAACAACAAAGTGCAATTTAGCGAGTATTTTATAGAACAGCAAATGAAAATCACAATCAAAACAAGGCGCTAATTCTCAGGACTTTAATAAATAAAAACCCGCTTAGAGTCAGAAGCGGGGGAGGAGGAATGGTCTAAAACCATTGGTTTTATAATTATGATTGTTGATGAAACTTAAAAACTTGGTTTAAGCAGCAATTGCGATACGGGCTGCAATTTGTGCAACTTCATCACTGATGATCATGCGTGCTTCAGGAGCACAGCGACCACAACAGGTGCCTAAATCGAGCATATCGCGAACTTCACGATAGCTTTCTGCACCATTGGCAATTGCATCTTTAATGTCTTGATCAGTAATACCACGGCACAAACAAACGTACATGAAATAAAACCAAGTGAATAAATGGGATAAGTAATATTATTGATAACTATTATCGTTTGTCAATAAAAATCATTTAAAAATACTATAATGCTGATTGAGTTTTTGAATAAAAAAATGTCATTTAAGCGGAAATCTGAGTAATGCTCAGATTTCCATGAAAGGCTTTTGATCTTTTAGTATGAGATATTTCGCGAAAGGCTTAATCAGAGTTTACTAAATTATTGATTAATAATCACCACGCCATCCATTTCAACTAGTGCACCTTTTGGAAGGCTAGCAACACCGAGTGCTGCGCGTGCAGGGTAGGGTTGAGCAAAGTATTCGCCCATAATTTGGTTGACCAATTGGAAGTTAGAAAGGTCAGTGAGGAAAATATTCAGCTTAGCGATATCTGCTAGCGTACCACCTGCAGCTTCACATACCGCTTTTAAGTTGTCGAATACACGGCGAATTTGAGCTTCAATGCCTTCTACCAGCTCCATGCTATATGGATCTAAGCCAATTTGACCTGATAAATACAAAGTGTCGCCCACTAAAATGGCTTGTGAGTAAGTACCAATTGCAGCGGGTGCATTTTCAGTATGGATTACCTGGCGGGACATCTATTTCTCCTATTATCATCACAGACACAACATATATAAATAAGCGGTGTCAGGTTAGCTGGCAACTTTCGCAGGCTCAGCAATGGCAACAGGTTGTGCCAAACGACTGATGCGTGGGAAGCCAAAATGCATTCTTAAATTACGGATAATTTCGGCAATTTGTTTACGGTTATGTACAACAATATTCACATAGGTTTTTTCTTCATGTGAGCGGACAGTCTCTACACCGACTTTTTCTTTACGGCATAGATAGATCAGTTCTGAAATTTGCTCATCATTTAACAGCATGTTTAGGCATAAATAGGCTGTAAAACTAATGTCTTCACTGTCTTCTGTGGTCCAGTGTAAAGGCATGATATTTTCAGGATGTAAATGCTGTTCATGTAATAAATTATGACAACGTGAACGGTGCACAATTAAACCACGACGTGATAAATGACCTTGAATTGGATCGCCTAAAACTGGGTTGCAGCAGTGCGCATATTTAACATCGACACCGTCAGTGCCCAAGATCAAGCGTGCAGAGTTTGAAGTCTGAATGGTGTCTTGAGCATATAAATGATTGGCAACCAATTGAGGTAGTAAGTCACCCACGGCAATCTGTTCAAATAATTGTTCTTTATCATTTAAATGACGCCAATTCAGTACATTTTCCCAATCGGCTAATGTCAAATCACTCACAGAACGGTTAAAGAGTTTTAATGCGCGATTTAAAGCTTGCTGACCAACTAAACGTTGTTCGTCTTGGTCTTGGTCACGAAGGATATTTTGTAATGCACGACGGGCTTTTTGGGTATTAATAAAGCTGAGCCAGTCAGGATTCGGTGTTGCAAGAACATCGGTGATAATTTCAACCACTTGACCACTTAGTAATGGTGTTGAAAGGGGCTTGGTTTCCCCATTAATTTTCGCACCAACAGCATGGTTGCCCAAAAATAAGCTTGCTGAATAAGCAAAATCAACAGCTGTTGCACCCTGAGGGAGTTCATGCAAATGACCGTGTGGGGTATAAACCCAAATTTTTTCTTGATGTAGATAATCCAGTAATTCACTAAATGTGGTCTTTGCACATGCGCCATCGACTAACACGTTTAAATTTTGCATGGAGGCTTGGATCGCTGAACGACAAGCTTGCGGTGCATTTTCACCGAGGACCACACCAAAGCGCGCTGCTTTACGCATCAGCTCTGTTTGGATGGTCAGAGACAAAATAGTTTTTTCACCTTTTAAGCGCATCATCAGTGACTGGTTTCCACCAGGGAGTGGGCGACGGATATGATCGGCGTAATTTAAAACTTTAAAGCTTTCTTTGAGGATGTCTGCAAGTCGGTCACAGTCTGCGATACTTTGTAAAATAATTTCAAAGGCATGACTATGGGTGAGCTCTTGCAGATCGATATCGTTTTTTACAAAGTGACGAAGTAATTCAATATTATTATTTTTCTTTTTAATTCGACCTGAAATATGGTGCTGTTCAAGTAGGGTAGTGAGGTTGTTTTCCCACTTGGTTTGGTATTCGCAGCGTTTCGGTTTGGTTTGTAATAAAGCTTCTTGAACATTGTTATACATATCTAAATCTAAATTTTGATAACACAAATGTTCAAGGTTGTCGGCCATTTCATTCATACCGACAAGACGTGCCATAGGTACAAAAATTTCAAAGGTTTCTTGGGCAATACGAGCACGTTTGTCAGGGCGTAAAGCACCTAGTGTGGTCATATTATGATAGCGATCTGCTAGTTTAATAATAATGACACGTGGGTCTTGTAGTGTGGCTTGCAGAATTTTACGGAAAGATGCTGCCTTATTATATTCTTTATCACTAGAGTGGCTGAGTTTTGTGACGCCGTCGACGAGTTCAGCAACGGTCAGGCCAAATTTTTCAGTAATATCTTGTTTGGTAAATTCAGTATCTTCGATGACATCATGTAGTAAAGCGGCCATTAAAGTTTCCGCATCAAGACGCATATGCGCCAAAATACAGCTCACCGCAATTGGGTGAAGGATGTAGGGTTCGCCACTTTTACGTGTAATGCCATCATGGGCAATATCCGCATAGTCGCAAGCTTCAAGCACGCGTTCGACATCACTTACTGAAAGGTAAGCGTCGATTATCACATTTAACTGTTGCTTGGCTTGGCTGACCATTGGGCCTGGCATAGAACACCCTTTTACTACTGATTTACAAATGAAACGGTTAATACTTTAATGAAATGCATATTGCATGACTTGTCAATTTTTTAGTTTAAAAAAATGAAAATCTTTTTCGCTTGCTTTGCACTTCTTAAGCTTATGTTATAACTGTTCTGAGTAAAATATTAAAGAGAATCCATAAAAAAAGCCTAGTTAAAAACTAGGCTTTTAAGGTCAGGTTTATCTTATTGGAAAGAAAAACCGTCTAAGTTTAGGTTATTTGCAGAAAGTGCAAGGTCTAAACTTGAAGTTTGGTAGTCTTGTTCACGTTGTTTCAAAATGTCTTTAGAAACGTGACCCGCTGCGATTTCACGAAGAGCAACAACGGTTGGTTTGTCATTGTCCCACTCAACAGTAGGTTCGATACCTTGACGTGCCAATTGACGCGCGCGTTTGCTTGCCACTAGTACAAGCTCAAAGCGGTTGTCTACATGGTCTAAACAATCTTCAACGGTTACGCGTGCCATAAGAATTCTCGTTTGAATATAAAATTTTAACAGACTGTGCAGTATAAGGTGCTTTGTCTATAGACTCAAGTTTTAATCACTGTTCCGTAGGGGTGATTAATTTCTCAATCAGTTTTTCATGGCGCATAGCTTGTTGTTTTAAAACAAGACGATTGGCAATAATCACGGACTCTAAGTCATGCAGTGCTTTATTAAAGTCATCATTAATAATGATATAGTCAAAATTAACGTATTGCTGCATATCTTCTACGGCACAGCTAAGACGATGTTCAATGACTTCAACAGAGTCTGTACCACGATTGGATAAACGTTGACGTAAATCGAACTGACTCGGAGGGAGAATAAAAATTTGTCTAGATTCAGGAAAAAGTTTACGAACCTGTTCAGCACCTTGCCAGTCAATTTCAAGTAAAACGTCATGACCTTTGGCCAATTGTTCTTTTACTGTGCGCTGTGCAGTACCGTAATAATTACCAAAAACTTCTGCATATTCAATGAAGCCACCTTCATTTACTAAAGATAGAAAATCTTCTTTTTTTGCAAAATGGTAATGTACGCCGTCTAATTCGCCAGGACGCTGACCACGAGTGGTATGAGAAACAGAGACATGTAAATTGTTTACACGTTCAAGCAGGGCTTTAACGAGGGATGTTTTGCCCGTTCCCGAAGCAGCAGAAACGACAAACAAGAGACCCGACATGATATTTTTCCTGATATGATAAAATATCTTCTCTATTTTAGAGTAGACGCGCGCCAAACAAAATAGTCAGACGTCTATTGTTTACATTTATTTCAAGTGATACCCGTAAAATTGAGTGGGCATTGAGGATTCTATGGAAATTGTTTTAGCTAATCCACGCGGTTTCTGTGCAGGTGTTGATCGCGCCATCGCGATTGTGAACCGTGCACTGGAATGCTTTAACCCCCCAATATATGTGCGTCATGAGGTAGTACATAATAAATTTGTGGTGGACGACTTGCGTCAACGCGGTGCGATATTTGTGGATGAACTGGATGAAGTACCTGATGACAATATTGTGATCTTCAGTGCGCATGGTGTATCTAAAGCGGTACAACAAGAAGCTGAACGCCGTGGGCTAAAAGTTTTTGATGCGACCTGCCCTTTGGTGACCAAGGTGCATATAGAAGTGACCAAGTACGCACGTGAAGGTGTGGAAGCCATTTTGATTGGTCATGAAGGTCACCCTGAGGTTGAAGGGACAATGGGCCAATATGACACCAAAAATGGTGGTTCGATTTATTTGGTTGAAGATGAACAAGATGTTGCTGATCTAAAAGTGGTGCATCCTGAAAAAGTAGCGTTTGTAACTCAGACAACGCTTTCTATAGATGACACAGCAAAAGTCATTGATGCCTTACGTCAGAAGTTTCCTGAAATTCAGGGGCCGCGTAAAGATGATATTTGTTATGCTACTCAAAACCGCCAAGATGCCGTACGTGATCTGGCTGAGCAATGTGATGTTGTACTGGTTGTGGGTTCACCGAACTCTTCGAACTCGAACCGATTACGTGAATTGGCTGAACGGATGGGTAAGCATGCGTATTTGGTAGACAATGCAGATCAGTTGCAACAAGAGTGGTTTGATGAACACACTAAAATTGGTGTAACTGCAGGGGCATCTGCACCTGAAATATTAATTAAACAAGTAATTCAGCGCCTACAAGATTGGGGAGCAAAAGCACCGCAAGAGCTTGATGGCCGCGAAGAAAATATTACATTTAGTTTGCCAAAAGAGTTACGTATTCCTGTAACTCAAGCAT
Organism: Acinetobacter sp. YH12094; assembly: GCF_013419295.1. Classification (NCBI taxonomy): domain Bacteria; kingdom Pseudomonadati; phylum Pseudomonadota; class Gammaproteobacteria; order Moraxellales; family Moraxellaceae; genus Acinetobacter; species Acinetobacter sp. YH12094. The sequence continues at coordinate 30,241 of NZ_VPAK01000015.1, read as the reverse complement.
AAAGTGTTAATGACTTAACATTCTGAATTTTTTTAAGAATTGACAGATAATTGCTTTTTGGCAATTATCTGTTTTTTTATGCCTTTTATCCTGATTTGTGTTTGTTTTGTAATTTAATTAGATATTATTTTTAATAGGGTAAAGTTTGGCGCGCCTTGGGGGGAGTATGCAGAAAAATAAAGGATTTACGTTAATTGAGTTGATGGTGACGATTGCTGTGATGGCGATTATTGCCATGCTGGCTGCGCCTTCGTTTGGAGATATGTTACAGCGTCAAAATTTAAATAAAAGTACAAAAGAATTGGTTGCTACTTTAAATCAGGCAAGGGCAAAAGCTGCTTTAGAGCGAAGAGAAATTACAGTTGAATTGTTATCTGCGGATGAAAATACTGACGATACATTAAATTGGATGCCAGTGGGTAAGTCTACTCTAAAAAGTGGTCAAGCGACGGAAATTGTTTTTATGCCGACAGGCTTAGTGAAAGATCCAGCAGCAAATCAAATCATTGCCACAAATACGAGTTTTGAAATTTGTGACACATCTTCTGATCCTAAATATTCCAGAATGGTCACAATATCTAAAATGGGGGCGATCCAGCAGATCGTTGAAGGGGATTGTTCATGAAAACTATAAAAAAGCAAGCAGGTGTTGGGTTAGTTGAAGTTTTGGTTGCTTTGCTGATTCTTGCAGTTGGTGTGCTTGGTTTTGTAGCTTTGCAATATCGAGCAATTGAGGCATCGAGTGAGGGCGCTAACCGTGTGCAAGCAATTAATCTGGCACGAGATTTAGCTGAAAAAATTCGTGTTAATCGAGAGAACATTACGGTTTACCAAACGAGTCTTAGCGCTGGGTATGACGAAATTGACGATGTGCCAGCTGTGGAAGAGACTCCAACAAGCCCAGCTAAAGAGGCAATAATAAACGATTGCTTTAAAAATTATTGTACATCTCAAAAAAAAGCGGAATTTGATTCAGCTATATCTGTATTGGCGGCTAGGCGAGTCGGTATGACTATTAATATGATGGTTTGCCCTGGCGTATCAAATGGAAGAACCTGTATTTATGTTGCCTGGGGTGATACCAGTGCTACTAATGCGGATGGCGTAAATAACTGTACAACAAACGGTGCTTATAGAGATGAGTCAACTTGTGTGGTTATGGAGGCGTACTGATGAGAACTGAGCAAGGATTTACGCTTATTGAACTAATGGTTGCATTGGTGCTTGGCCTCATTGTAATTGCATCAGCAACGATGCTTTTTTTAACTGGCTTAAAAAGTAATCAAGTTCAGCAGGGTATGGCTGATTTGCAAGATAATGCCAATTTTGGCTTGAATTACATAACACAGGATGTCCGGTTGGCAAATTTGAATACGGCTCAGGCGAGTTTAAATGATGCATTGCTTGGTGGTGGTGTAGTTGTTAGTCCTTCCAATTTACCTCTTGCACATTCAGATATAAGTGAAGCGTTAATAAGTCGTAGCAATGGTGATGATGTTGGTAATAATAACCAATGGACTGGAGCATCGAATGTTGAACAAAACAGTGATCAGTTGGTTATACAGTATAAGCCTGTTCAAACGGGCAGTTTTGATTGCGAAGGGCGAAGAATTAATACATTGGATCGTATGATTATTCAGCGCTATTTTTTGCGAGAAGATGCTAATGCTGGTTCAGGGGAAGGTAATCCTTTGTCATTAGCATGTGATGCTGGAAGCTATAGTGATACTAACTTGGCTGATTATGGCGATGCTGGGGAAATTATCATGAAGCGAGTTGACTATTTTAGAGTGTTGCTAAATGTCAGTAATTCAAGCGGTGCGCACCGTTATATCAGTATTCATGAGTATATGGAATCAGCTGGTGAAAAGCCTCGTATTCTCGGTGTTGTATTGGGTGTATTGGCTCGCTCATCTCAATCAACTGGTCAAGAAGCTGCAACTCAGCAAAACAATGCTTTTACAGTTTTAGATCAAAATGTTGAAATTGGAGAGAATGGTAACCCGAATGGATTTATTCGTCAGGTGGTTACTCAAGAAGTTGCTCTTCGCAATGCATTGGGGGAAAGAGAATGATAAGACATCACCAAAAGGGTTCAACCTTGATCGTTGTTTTATTTATCTTATTGGCGATAACTATTATAGGAACTCTGGCAATTCGTCAAAGTATGGTCTCATTGAATATTGCAACGAATAGCCAAGCTCAGCAACTGATGATGCAAAATTCGGATGCGGCCACATTCAATATCGAAGACACAAATAACCTAGTGCGGAGTTTAGCACGTGATGGCATGTTTGGTTTTATTAAGGGTGCAGAGAACAAAGGTAAAGAGTTAGTTTTTTGTTTTAGGGGTTCTCGAGCTCAATTTTTTACACTATCGCAAGCTAGTATGATTTATCTGAACAATAGTGACACTATTGTTAATAGTGACCTTGGAGTAAATGGTTTTTGTCGAACAGGGGCGAATACAGCAAACTTTTTTACCAGTGAGCGCAGAGCTGTTATAACCCAAGTATCAGTGAGCTTTACAAATTCGACATCATCTATGCCATTCCAAGATTCAATCCGTGGTACAGATGAAGAGCTATCGAAAATCGAAAAAACAGAAAGAGTAGTCGTAAATACGACCTCACTGATGCCTGCACTTACTTCAGTAGATACTGATGATATTGATGACTGTTTAGATAGTCATATTAGTAATAGTTCGACGAATGGTGTAGCAAATTGTCTATCGGATTTAAATGTGCCTTTTACAACACATGTCACTGAATATACGTTAGGTCAGGCATTTCTTTAAGGGTGAATGAAATGAAAATTAGAAATATAGAACAACTTATAGCTCATCCTTTAAAGAAAGCATTGGCTATGAGCTTATCAGCTCTTATGACAGGATTTGTGTTTAGTGCAACTGCTTCATATGCGAGTGATATTGAGATTTATCAAGAAGCACGCTCAGGAAATATCTCTTTGATGTTTGTACTTGATATATCGGGGAGTATGGATTATTACGATGCAAATAATATTCAATATACTAGTTGTTCTAACTGGAGGTCGGAAAACTTCAATCAAAATGGAATCTCATATACGCGATGGGGGTGTGAGAGGCAGAGTAGAACGTACTTTTTTAAGCGAGTGAATATCTCAGGTAATTGGCGTTATTTATCTTGTGGAACTCAAGGTTCTGTTAATATTTCAGATTGTACTGCTGAGACTATAAGAACATCTGAGCCATCGGGATATAGTCCCCAAGATATATCGGGAAACCGTTATTATTATTCTAATTCAGGTAATGCTATTTTTTGGAATCGTTTGACGCTGGTCAAGGATGCCATGTATCAATTGTTATATGGTCCGAATGCGATTGGAAAAGACAAGTTTTTTGGCTTAACCACTTATTCAATTAATGGCGATGGTACTCGTGGACAAGTTCGTATTCCTGTTCAAAGGTTAGGTTTAGATACTGAAACAACCTTAGCTTCTGAAACGCATCGTAAAAGCCTAATGACAGAAGTAGCAAACCTTGAGGCAGATGGTGGTACACCAACAGCGAATGCCTATGCAGAAGCGGTTGCTTATATGTTAGGAACTTCGACTGCTGGAGGGAGTTATAAGTTTGCTAAGATTAATAATACTTGGTATGGTTGTTTAGCTTCAAGTACAACGAACAACTGCCAAAGTGATGGCTACTATTATAATACTCCAGTTGGAGCTTTTGGCGGTCATAGTTGTACATATCGGTCTGGTAATAGTAATTATAGTGCTACATGTTATTATGGGGCATATAACAGTGCGTCTGGACAATATGCAGCAGGCAGTGGTGTTTTGCTCAGCGATCGTTCAAAATATAAAATGCCAACCTCCTTGTCTGCACAGTTAGAGCCAGATGCAGATACCAAACAGTGTAGTGGTCAAGGTATTTATGTACTAACCGATGGTGTTCCAAATGGGAATAATTCGGCACAGAGTTTAATGCAAACTGCGTTAGCTGGCAGTAGTGCTTTTACCTGTTCTGATTCAAGTGGTGGGTGGGATTGTGTAGAAAAATTTAGTACGCGTATCTTGAATCAAACAACCAATGCTAGCCCACGTGATTTAAAACTCAAAACAGCTGTTGTCGGGTTCGGTTCAGCTTATAACTCCATCCCATCTTATAATAAAAATTTATCTGAAGAAGAAAATATCGCATTACTAGGCACGGTGAATGATGATAATGACGAAAAACGTGCAGCACGTTGGGGTATTCGGGGTCAAGGTGGTTGGTATGCGGGTACAAGTTCTCAAGACGTTATTGATAGCGTAAACGACTTTATTAATAACTTGTCAACAGAAATTCCAGCTGTAACAACCGGAACATCAACGATCCCAAATGATCAATTAAATCCTGCTGCATTGCAAAATTATGCATATTATCCGCAGTTCCAACCAACCCCTGATAAGAGCTATCAATTATGGGCGGGTAACCTGAAAAAGTATAAAGTTACTAGTACAGGTACGTTGGTCGATAAAAACGATGATATTTTTGTTAATAGCCAAGGTAAAATTGGTGATAACTACGATTTATGGTCTGCCGATGCAGTTACGGGTGTAAATCAGGATGATGAATCCATTCTTGGTAGCAATAAAAATAGATTGGTTGGTGGTGTCAAATCACGGTTAAAACTACGTTCAAATACGAATGGTGCAATACAGCGCAAAATATTAACCGATAGACCTGCAACAGCAACAAATAATGAATATTTGGACGCAACTACATTAAGAGCGTTGGATTTAACTTTGGTCAATAGTACTGATCCAGCTAGAGGATATCTATTGTCATTGCTTGGTTATCGTGTAAATGCCAAACAACCTGAAACCATTACAAATACGTCGATTGCTCAAGCGGAGGAGTTGCGTCAGGTAGGTGCTGTAATGCATTCTTCACCATTGCTTCTTACAAATCAAGGGAAAGTGACATATGAAAATGGTGTCATAGGTTCTGAAGAGCGAGATGACTATATTTTATTTGGAACCACGCAAGGTGTTTTGCATATAGTTGATGCAGATACTGGAGAAGAAAAATTCGCATTTTTACCGAATAGTATGGTGGAAAACCAAAAGGATGCATTGTTAAACTTTGATACCACGATTGGTGGAATGGATAAGTTGTATTATGGGGTTGATGGTCCTTGGACCTCTTATACTGAATATGTCAATGCGGCAGATGATATGTTAACTGTTGGGGCGGGTTTAAATAGTCGATCAGGTAAACAGATTGTTTATGGTGGTTTACGTATGGGAGGACGTAATTATTATGCGTTGGACTTAGCTGATATCAATAATCCAACACTTAAATTTACTATAACCCCGCCTGCATTAAGTCAGTGTTCGAGTGCGAATCCACTTGCGTGTATGGGGCAAAGTTGGTCTAAGCCTACATTGACTTGGATTAATTGGAAAGGAACCAAAAAACTCGTCATGCTAGTAGGTGGAGGTTATGATGCTGAAGGGTTACCAACATCCATTACTAGTATGCCAGAGACGACAGCGGCAGAGCGTGCAGCGAAACAAGCAAAAATCAAATATTACCGTGGTTATGAATATAATGACTATGCTCAAACCAATAAGATTGGTTCTGGTGTGTATATGTTTGATGCGCTTGATGGTAGTTTATTGTGGTGGGCGAGTGCGAATGCAACAGTGCATACATCACCAACAACAGCAAACCCTGGCCCGACTTATGCTCCAACGACTGGTACAGCCAGTTCTTATGATGTGGACATGAAATATAGTGTGGTGAGTCAGATTAAAGCTGTAGATCGAGACTCTGATGGATTAACTGATCACTTATACTTTGGTGACTTAGGTGGTCAAGTTTGGCGTATCGATTTAAATAATAAAGCTGGTACCAACACAGCATTATTTGCCAAACAGCCTACAAGAGTTCTTAATTTAAACAATGGCATATATAGTCCACGTTTCTACGAAATGCCTAGTTTCTCCACATATTCAGAAGGTGGAACAATTTTTGGGGTTGTATCAATTGGTAGTGGAAACCGAAGTCAACCTCTCGCGGAATATAGTACAAGTACCAATTATAAACACGATGGTGTTTTTAACTTATATGATAAAGACGTAGCCAGAAGTGATTTATTTAATTTGACGAGTTCGAATGCATATGTTGTTACAGCAACAGGGACAGCTCCTAATAAATTAAATACATTAGGTGTAACGTTGTTGAATGAGAGTAGTAATGTTGGAAACACTCTTATTAATCAACTCGTTGCACTTGATAATACCAATAGATTTGCTATTACCTCTTATAGAGCGCCTTATGACTTAACTCAGGGTTGGTACTACTTATTTAAGTCCACTTTAGTACAGAGTGAGAAGGTGATGTCTACACCATTGGTTATCAATAATGACATGTTTGTAACCACTTTTGATGGAAGTCGAAATGGAATGTCTGGAGATTGTGGAGCTGGTGTAAAGGGTGAAAGCTTCATGACTTTATTCTGTATGCCGTATGGGCAATGTAATGGTGGAACATCTACTTCTTATAGGCTAAGTATGGGAGCAGGTATCGTCGGTGGTGCTGTTGGTGCAGGTGATGGTAGTGGGATGCAACGACTTATTGTTGCAAACGTAGATACATCAGGGGTTACGGGCAATGCTATTTTAGATAAACGTTACAATACTGGGAATAAACTGATTCCTCAGCGTTGGTACGATCGACGTTAATTTAAGGAGGAACTATGAAAAAAATAATAAAGTCCTCTGGATTTACATTGATAGAACTAATGGTTGTTGTAGTAATTGTTGCGATTTTCGCAGCAATCGCTATACCTTCCTATCAAGAGTATGCACGACGCGCCGTAGCTAGTCAGGCACAGCAAGAGGTACAGCGACTAGCTACTTTGTTAGATCGGCGTAAAGCACGAAATTTTAGCTATCGAGGGTTTGCGACGACGAGTGCAGTATTACCTGTGGGGGCAACCGGCTCTGCGATTAAATATACATTGACGATCAGAGATGGAAATGATCCAGATTTGGAGTTAACAGATGCTGCTGCTGCAGGTCGCAATTGGTCAATTCAAGCTGTGAGTTCGGACGATAAAAATTATACGATGCTACTTACGAGTACAGGGATGCGTTGTAAGAATAAAACTACTGCAAATGTTGATTTTGAAAGTTGTGGTAGTAGCGCGAATGGTAGTGAGGAGTGGTAAATGAATAAAGGATTTACGCTTATTGAACTTATGATTGTGGTTGCAATTATTGGTATATTGGCTGCTATCGCCTATCCATCTTATCAAGAGCATGTGCGAAAAACAAAACGTGTGGAAGCTCAAGCTGAGCTGATTGCTTTAGCTAACCAAATTCAGCGTTATAAGGTTTCAAATTTTAGATTCTTGTTGGCAAACGGCAACCCGATTACATTGGAAACATTAGGTTATACACTCAATGCAAACGGCAATCTCGAGATTCCTCAAGGTGACGATCCATTGTATGAGGTATCTTTAACAGATGTTGCAGCAAATACATGGACATTAACTGTCACCCCCATTGATGGAACGATTCAGGAAAATGATGGGGTTAGTATTTTGAATCACCGCGGGGAAAAATGCTGGACTAAAGGCGCATCGACTTGTGTCCTAAGTGGCACATCCAACTGGGATGGCAGATAAAATCCAAATTCAAAACTGTGGATAAACAAATTTTAATCTTTCTTTCGCAGCAAAGATAACGTAAAATATTGCCCTCTATGAAAGGGGTTTGAAATGTTCCGGTGGTCGGGGCAGGGATAATCCGTAAAAACTATAAGGTTGTATCATGGTAGTTATTCGTCTTGCACGCGGTGGTGCTAAAAAACGTCCGTTCTATCAAGTTATTGTAACTGATAGCCGTAATGCACGTGACGGTCGTTTCATCGAACGTATTGGTTTCTTCAACCCAACAGCTCAAGGTAAAGCAGAAAAACTTCGTTTAGATGCTGACCGTTTTGCACACTGGGTTGCTCAAGGTGCTCAACCATCTGAACGTGTTGCTTCTTTAGCTGCTCAAGCTAAGAAAGCTGCAGCTACTGCATAATTTTTGCTAATTAAGTAGTAGGTAGCCCATGACACCAACACAGAATGTTCCCGAAGATCGTATTCAGATTGGACAGTTACGTTCAGCATATGGATTAAATGGGTGGCTCTGGATCTATTCCAATACAGAACCGATGAGCAACATCTTTGACTATCTGCCTTGGTACATTGAAACCAAAGCAGGTTGGCAAACAATAGATGTAAAACGTTGGAAACCGCATGGCAAAGGCTTAGTTGTTTCGCTAAAAGGTGTGAGTGATCGTACCGCGGCAGATAACTTGGTTGGCGCAAATATCTGGATTTCTAAATCGCAACTGCCTCAAGCAGGCGTGGACGAGTATTACTGGTCAGATTTGAAGGGCTTAACAGTGTTAGGTCTTGGAGAAGATGAACAAGAAGTCAACCTCGGTCAAATCCACGAATTGTTTGAAACAGGTGCTAACGACGTGATGGTAGTTCGCGCTACTGCTGACAGTGTCGATAGCGAAGAGCGAATGATTCCATGGCATAAAGATGTAGTACAGCGTGTTGATCTCGAAGCTGGTCGTATCTACGTAAATTGGGGCGTAGATTATTAATCCTTTAAGGATTGACGCAGCAGGAAAATAGAGGAGTCTGCGATGTTTTTTGCAGTCATTACGCTTTTTCCTGAAATGTTTGAAGCGATTACAGCCTACGGTATTAGCGGGCGCGCAGCAAAACGTGACATTGTGCAAGTTCATTGTATCAATCCACGCGAATTTGCTGAGGGCAACTACAAAAGAGTGGATGAACGTCCATTTGGTGGTGGTCCAGGTATGGTGATGATGGCTGAGCCATTAGCGAAAGCAATTCATCGTGCCAAAGAGCTTGCCAAGCAAGCGGGTGCTGTTCATGTCCCTGTGGTGTATATGTCGCCGCAAGGAAAAACCTTAAATGAACCTGCGGTACAAGATTTCGTCAAATATGATGGATTGATTGTATTGTGTGGTCGTTATGAAGGAGTTGATGAGCGTTTGATCCAACAATATGTTGATCAGGAATGGTCAATAGGCGATTACGTTTTATCTGGTGGTGAACTCCCTGCGATGGTTTTATTGGATAGTGTGATTCGGAGACTTCCGGGTGCAATGTCTGATGAGCAATCACATGTGCAAGACTCATTTGTGGATGGTCTTTTAGATTGCCCACAATATACCAAGCCAGACCATTTTGAAGGTTTAGATGTTCCTGAAGTATTAAAATCGGGACATCATGCCAATATTGAGAAGTGGCGGTTTTTGCAGCGATATCAACGCACTTTAGAGCGCCGACCTGAGTTGGTTGAAAAAGTTGAATTGACCAAGCAGCAAAAGAAATGGCTGAAAGATTCCAAGGTTTAAATTTTTTAAATCTTATATTAGGCTCTTTGTGCATTGAAGCGGTCAAGCATAAAGGGAAAGTCAATCGGGTCTATGCGCTTTAGCCTCTAGCCCCAGCGATGATTAGACCTCTTCTAACTCGCATAATCGGAGATACCCCATGAGCGGTAAACATCCTTTAGTACAAGCTGTTGAAAATGCACAGTTGAAACAAGACATCCCTGCTTTTGCTCCTGGTGACACAGTAGTTGTTCAAGTAAAAGTAAAAGAAGGTGAGCGTGAACGTCTTCAGGCATTTGAAGGTGTTGTAATTGCTAAGAAAAACCGTGGTTTGAACTCTGCGTTCACAGTACGTAAAATTTCTAGTGGTTTCGGTGTTGAGCGTGTATTCCAAACTCACTCACCAATCGTTGCTGGTATCGAAGTGAAACGTCGTGGTGACGTTCGTCGTGCTAAACTTTACTACCTACGTGAATTGTCTGGTAAAGCTGCACGTATTCGTGAAAAATTACCAGCTCGTAAAGCAAAATAATTTGTTTTACAACGCTGTAAAAAAATGCGCCTTTAGGCGCATTTTTTTATGCAAGAAAGAAAAATTATAAACCTTGAAGTTTCAAGCGATTGGCATGTTGACGGTAGACTCAAACAGGGTCTGGTGCAAATAAGCCTTTCAAGCCTAATACTTGATTGACTTCATCGAAATGGTTCCACTTGTAATTATCACGGACGGTTTTACCTAATTTACTGCTGCATTGGCTCACTAAGCCGTCGTTCGGTTGTCCGCTAAATGCAATTGGCCCCATTGCGGTAAAGATCGTATCTGGATCAAGTAAGTTGGTGGTGTTCGAAATACCTGTCCATGAATAGAAGCTAATGCCATTGGCTACACTTGGGCCATCAGCACATTTGGTTGCAGGCATACCGAGTGGAAATTTTGCATTAAAGGCTTTCACACCCGGTTGAGACATACTGTAGATCGAAGCTTTAAAATTTGAAGGCAGATTGGACTGCTGGGCGAAGTTAATCACTGGGGTCATTAAGGCATCCATAACTGTCGCTAATACGCCATTTAAAATCGGCACACTCTGTACTAAATCCGCCACAGGTGAACCGTCATTGGTTCCTGCAACTGTACTGACAGAGGCAACCAAATCAGGTCGTACGCCAGCAATATATCGAGCCGTAGGACCACCATGTGAATGACCAATTAAATTCACTTTGGGTTTGCCTGTAATCGCGACAACTTGTTCAACTTGGTCTAACAGTTGTTCACCGCGAACTTCAATGGACTCCAACGGGGAGATTTGAGTAGCAAAGGCCGTTGCCTTATGGCTTGCCAAATCGGGGAGAACTTGATACCAATAATCTAGACCAAAAACGGCACCGCCTAAGCGATTAAAACCAAACATCCCGTGTACAAACACTAGGGGGTATTTGGTTTCAGCATAATTGTCGATGACTTTTTTAGTGGTCGCTTGTTGTATACCCAATGCAGCATGCGTTTGGGTCACTGCCATACTTGCAAGGAGCGTGGCGCAGAGCAATTTTCCTTTCATTTTTCATTCCTTTCTTTTTGTTTTGGTTTTCAAACTTTGATTCAGTTCAGTTTGCAAATAGACAAAATTGCCTATCTGACAATTTTTATTGTCATTAAGGATTATAAAAAAAGGAAAGTAAAATGTGAGAACTAATCGACAGAATGAAAGATATTTTGTACATTGATTAATGAAAATATCATTAAACCCTGAATTTACAGGGTTTAATGTATAGCTTTACTAAATTATAAACCTTGAAGTTTTAAACGATTGGCATGTTGACGATAAACATCGACAGGATTTGGTGCGAACAACGCTTTGAGACCAAGCACTTGGTTGACTTCATCTAAATGGTTCCAGTTGTAGTTATCACGAATGGTTTTACCAAACTTGGCACTACAGCGTGATACGAGGCCATCATTGTCTTTTCCGCCATCGATCAGTAATGCGGTCACTTTTAGTGCTGAGTCTAAATCTAAAATATTGGTGATTTGGCCCACACCTGTAAATGAATAGTTATAAATGCCTTTTTCCACGCTATTACCATCAGCACAATTGGATTTAGGCAAGCCCAGAGGGAATGCGGTATTGTACTTTGCAGAACCCGCTAGCGTTAAACTTGAACCACCTGCCAATGCATCATGAGGGTAAGTCTTTGGATCTAGACCTTGCGCCCAAACAATGGCTTTAGAGACAAAATTCACAGCTCCGACCAAGGGTGCTTCGACAGCGGTGCCTTCAGCTTTTAAAATTAAATCTGCAACAGGGGAGCCTTGATGAGGTCCTGCAACACTGGTTAATGAAGCCACGACATCTGGGCGCACACCGGCAACATAGCGAATTGTTGGTCCACCATGACTATGTCCAATCAAATTCACTTTATCTGCACCGGTGAGTGCTCGGATTTCAAGGACCTGTTGTAAAAGTTGTTCGCCACGTACTTCGGTGGAGTTAAACGGCGATACGCGCGTTGCCCAGACATTTGCACCATTGCGGGCAAGATCAGGCAGGATTTGATACCAATAGTCGAGTCCAAAAGAGTCCGTACCAACGGTAATGAAACCACCCATACCATGGTTAAATACGATTGGATATTTGGTCTTTGCATAGCTAGAACTAGCTTTGGCGGTGACTTGGGTTGCTTGCGATGCAGATACATTACCGATGCATGTAGCTGCAATTAAACCTGCTAAAAATGGTCCGTATTTCATGAGCGATCCTCAATGTATTATTGTTTTATGACAATATTTATTGTCACTTCTAATAAAGCAATAAAGATCACCTGTTGCAAATTGAAAAAGATTAACTGTGACGCTAAATGTAACAAAATAAAAGAGCATGATTTATCAGATCGATTAAAGTAAATAAGAGGGCCGAAGCCCCCTTATTGCATTTAAATTTCAACGATAAGAATTAAAGTCCTTGCAGTTTTAAACGGTTTGCATGTTGACGGTACAGCGCCACAGGATCTTGTGCAAATAGCCCTGTTAAGCCAAACATCATATTGGCTAAATCGGTATGGTTAAGTTTGTAGCTATCGTTAATGACTTTACCGATATAAGCACTACAACGTGCAACCATGCCGTCATTGTCTTTATTGCCGTAAGACAATGGTCCGAGTTGCATCAGGATCGTATCGATATCAAGTAGATTTGTGGTTTGCGCAACACCCGTCCATGAATAGTATTGGATGCCTTTGCTGTCGACTTGCTTCAAGTTCTTACTGCAATTTTCTGAAGATGCCAAAACACCGTCAGCTATAGCAGATTTTGCAACTGTACTGTTAAATGCAGCAGAACCTGTTTGTGATAATGATTTCATAGAAGCATCGAAATCAATTTCAAGCTCAGGTTTTGCCTGACCTAAAGCAATCAGTGGGCCGACAATATAATCACCTAAAATATTGAAGGCAGTGCGAGAAAGTGAGTTGCCTTGAATATCATCCGCTACTTTAGAGCCGTGATAGGTACCTGCAACACCTGTAATAGACGCAATGTACTGTGGTTTTGTTTGAGCAACATACAATACAGTTGGACCACCATGAGAGTGACCAATTAAGTTAAGTTTTGGTTTCCCTGTAATAGCCAAAACATCTTCAACTTGTGCAATTAACTGCTCACCACGATGTGCTGTAGTATTTGCAGGAGATAATTGCGCTGCGAATACGGTTGAGCCATTTCGTGCCATATCGGGCAAGATTTGGTACCAATAATCCAGTCCAATGGTGTCGGTACCGATACGTGACCAACCGAGCCAACCATGCACCATTAAAATTGGATATTTGGTTTTTGCGTAGTCAGATTTTACCGTTTCCTTCACCTGGAGGACGCTAGGCGCAGCTTGAGTGCTTGCCGATATACTCATCGCTAAGCCTGCAACTGCAGCTACAGAGGCCATCTTGGCCGTGTTTACTAAAGATCGCATAAATGTTCCTTGATCTGATGTTGTTTTTATTACTTTTTAATAACGAAAATACTCTCTGTTTTTAAGCAACATCTTTGTGATTGGCTAGGCCATATCTTTGATTTTAGAGAGTTTGAATAGACAAAGATGCCTTGTCATTTTTTCATGCTCGGTTTGAAATTCCATGTCATTTTAGGACATGGGCGGCGTTGAGGTGACAAGTATATTTATATACATTCGTCTTTTATTTTTGCTATTTATTTTAGTTGTTATGATTTAATAACTTATTGAATTAGCTTGTTTAATACTTACAAATAAAAACATTGTAAACAAAAAAGGACGTCCAAAGACGTCCTTTTCAGTGCTGAAAGGGAACCAACTTTTGAGGTTACAGACCCTGTAATTTTAAACGATTGGCATGTTGGCGGTAGAGCGCAACTGGGTCAGGTGAAAATAGGCTGCGTAGGCCAAAGACCATATTCACTTCATCTAAGTGGTTGTGATTGTAGTCGTCGCGGATCACTTGTCCGATGTGGGTGCTACAGCGTCCAACCAAACCGTCATTGTCACGATTTCCATAGGCCAAAGGGGCAAGCTGACTAATCACTGTATCTAATACATCTAATACATTCGTGGTTTGTGCTGTACCTGTCCATGAGTAGTAATACACACCATTGTCGACTTTGGCACCCGACTGATTGCAGTTCGTCGCTAGTGCTGCGGTTGGAAATTTTGCATTAAATTCAGCCGAACCTTTTTCACTGATTGCGGTAAGTGATGCATCAACACTGTTAGGTAGACTCGAGTTGCCTTCAGCCCAAGTAATAATCGGTGCTAAGAGTTGATCGCCGAGTACCCCAAAGACTGAATTAATGGTTTTATTTGCTTGGATTTTATCTGCGACTAAAGAACCTCGGTATGTTCCTGCAACACCAGTCACTGATGCTACATACTCAGGTTTGATCGCTGCAATATAACGCGTTGTTGGCCCACCATGTGAATGACCAATGAGGTTCACTTTAGGTTGACCCGTCAGGGCAAGGACTTCTTCGACTTGGCTCAGGAGCTGTTCACCACGAACTTCTGTAGACTCTAGCGGAGAAACTTGGGCAGCAAAGGTATTTGCCCCGTTGCGGGCTAAATCCGGCAAAATTTGATAAAAATAATCCATGCCAAAGCTGTCAAAACCAATGCGAGTAAACCCGAACATGCCATGAGTAAATACAATCGGATATTTGGTCTTGGCATAGCTTGCCGAGCTATTGGCGGTGACATGTTGGAGTCCAGCCGCAGCTTGGGATTGTGTGCTGGCGATCGCTGCTGATGCAGCCATAATTGCGCATAAAAGAGCTTGTGGTTTTTTCATCATTTCATCCTGAAATTGAGGTTGTTTTTAAATTGTTATTTGTACTTATTCTGCGAAAGGTAATTTTCCACCTTGATCATGCACAGATTCAAAGGTACTGACGCGGAGCTGATCTTCCTTCGATTTAAAATGTTGATTACGGAGTTGCTGTACCGCTTGTTGTTTCGCACTGTCACTCATATTGCTTTTCACAATGCTGTCACGCTCTGTGAGGTATTGATTTACGCTAGATTTCCAAGAGCTGCGCTGGCTGTCTAGATTTTCAAGGCGCTGAGTAGCTTCTGGACCCACTAAATTTAACCGCATTTGATGGATTTCTTCGCTTGAACCACCACGGGCTTTAATGTCTGCTGTGAGCTTGCGTAAATCTTCAAGTTTATTGATTTGTTCCAGATTTTCTTTCCAATCTTCTGGGAGTTCATCAAACAGGTCTTTTAGTTTTTTGGCTTTTTCCGATTCAGACAATTTTTTGTCATTCACCACTTCCATACGTTTTAGGGTGTATTCGTGATAGGTATTTTCCTTGCCAAATAAACCTTCAATTTCATAATCAGAAAAGAACTGTTTTCTTAAATTTTGTGTGCTGTTGTAGATCGAGCGATAATATTGTGGTGATTCTTTGTCGTCGCTTGGTGGCTGTAAATGACCTAATTGTTCACGATATTTCATATAACGATCCCACAAATCATAAATTTGGGACAGCGCAGGTTCTTTATGACCTTGTGCAATGTAGGCTTTAAAATCCTTTTTAATTTGATCTATCGACTTTTCACCATACTGAGTAATGAAATATTCAAAGCAATTCCGTGTTTGTTCATTCACGATCAAACGGTTTGAACCATCCATACTGATTTGACAGTTAACTTCCGTGTCTTGTTGACTTGGACTGAGCAGCGAAGAACCGCTTGTTGCTTGAGCCGTAGCGGTTTCGCCCTGAGCTAAAGGCCTATTTTGTTGTTGAATCGATTGATCTGAAGGATCATTTTGTGATGCTTTTGGCGCAAGCCAATATATGAATGCAGCAACAGCGATAACGACCAAGGCAATGATGAGCCAAAGTTTATTTTTTTGCATATCCCAATGCACCTTTATTCCGTTTTTAATTGTTCTAGAGTTCTAAATGCGAACTCAATATGACATAAAATGCAGATAAAAACATAGAAGAGTTGTAAACGTTAGAGGTGGGTTGTTACCATTGCGCTGTTCCTGTATTAGCCAAATTTTGACATGAAAAAAGCCTCTCCTAAGATCCAACGTCGTCCTGTACATGGTGTATTTCTTTTGAATAAGCCATTAGGTATTAGCTCGAATGCAGCCTTACAGAAGGTGCGTTGGTTGTTTCGTGCACAAAAAGCAGGGCATACTGGTGCGCTTGATCCACTGGCTTCAGGTTTATTGCCAATTTGTTTGGGTGAAGCGACGAAGTTTTCACATTTCTTGCTCGACTCGACCAAGCGTTATCAAACCACCGTCTTTTTAGGACACAGCACCACGACGGGTGATGTGGAAGGTGAGGTATTGATGGAACAAGCTGTACCTGTTTTGACCGAGACATCTATTCAGCAGGTACTGGCACAGTTCGTGGGAGATATCCAACAAATTCCACCGATGTATTCTGCGCTGAAAAAAGAAGGTCGCCCGCTGTACGAGTTGGCGCGTAAAGGCATAGAAATTGAGCGTGAAGCACGTCCAATTTCGATTTATGCCATCGAGTTATTATCATTTAATGAGAATAGTATTACACTCGACATCACCTGTTCCAAAGGCACGTATATTCGTGTTTTAGGCGAAGATATTGCCAAAGCATTGGGTACTTTTGGACATTTGACCTATCTACACCGTACGCAAACTGGGCA
Organism: Acinetobacter sp. YH12094; assembly: GCF_013419295.1. Taxonomy (NCBI): domain Bacteria; kingdom Pseudomonadati; phylum Pseudomonadota; class Gammaproteobacteria; order Moraxellales; family Moraxellaceae; genus Acinetobacter; species Acinetobacter sp. YH12094. The sequence continues at coordinate 13,675 of NZ_VPAK01000015.1, read as the reverse complement.
TTTTGATCTCAATCCAACTTACACTATTGAATATTTAGAGAGTCTGACCGAAGGGGAACGTGAAGCATTATTGCTGCCAGTGTATTCACCTGTCGATCATTTCTGCAAAGTGCAAGCGCCGGAAGGTCGAGCTGAATATTTTAGTCGTGGAATGGAAAGTAATATTGAGCATGCTGCGGAAGCGCAGGTTTTGGTATTTGATGGTGAGCGTTGTTTAGGGCTGGCTGAAATTACAGACCGTAAACGTTTGGTGCCTAAGCGTGTGTTAAATCTAGAGTAGCTGATACAGCATTGAAGACTTCTTATGGACTTTGAAATTATTTTAAGCCTCTTATTTTTTGCATTTTTTGCCGGTGCAATTGATGCAGCAGTGGGGGGCGGAGGATTAATTCAAATTCCAGCCATTATGAATGCCATGCCGCACTTATCTCCAGCGACTGTATTTGGCACCAATAAGTTGTCTTCGATTTTTGGTACAGCGTCAGCTTCCTATTCTTTTTTACGCCAAGTCAAACTCCGTTGGAAATTACTTGCGGTCATTGCAAGCTGTGCATTTGTTGCCTCCTTTGTGGGAGCAGCCTGTGTATCAATGATTCCAAAAGAAGTCTTACGTCCTTTCGTTTTGGTCATGTTGATCGTGATTGCAATTTATACCTTTGCCAAAAAACAATTTGGTCAGGTGCATGTACGCCAAGAACTGACCCCTAAAATTCTCGGTCTTGCCGCTCTTGGTAGTTTAGTGATTGGCTTTTATGACGGCATTTTTGGGCCGGGCACGGGCAGTTTCTTTATCTTCTTTTTTATTCGTTATCTACAAGCAGACTTTTTACATGCCTCTGCTTTGTCTAAAGTGGCTAACTTAACCACCAATTTAGCTGCACTGAGTTTTTTTGCGCCCACAGGCCATGTGTTATTTGCTATAGGCTTAATGATGGCTGTGGCGAATATATTAGGCTCGATCGTTGGTGTACGAGCAGCGATTAAATACGGCAGTGGATTTATTCGAATTCTATTTTTGATTTTGGTGAGTATTTTGATTGTACGGCTAGGGTATCAAACCTTTACGGGACAAGCTTAAAACAAAACTTAACAGAGCTGCGCTGTATTCTGATGCTGATATGTTTAGTATAAAAATGAAGCACTTTATTTTGCTGAATTAAAAAAAATACTCAGCTATCGCTAAGCATCAGAGGACATCATCAGAATGAATATTTTTGAAGCTTTACGTCAAAGTCATGAACAACAAAGAGCGCTTGCAGAACAATTAGTACAAACTTCTGGTGATAGTCCAGAACGTCGCGATCTGTTTGACCGACTTAAAAATGAATTATTCGCGCATGCTGTCGGAGAAGACCGATATTTTTATATTCCTTTAATGATGACCGATTCGGGGCTGAATATTACCCGTCATGCCTTGGCTGAACATCATGAGATGGATGAATTATTAGAGCAGTTGACTGAGACTGAATTTAGCAATCCGGGCTGGCTGGCCATTGCCAAAAAACTTTCAGAAACAGTGCATCATCATTTACAGGAAGAGGAACACGGTTTCTTTCAACAAGCCGGTAAAATATTGGATGATAAGCAAAAAGAAGCTTTGGCTAAACAATACTTAGCCGAGTATAAAAAATATAAAAAAGCAGATAAAGACAGCCTGACTGGTTAAGTCCTTTATAGAAGCTAGACTTTTTCGAACCTTGTATTTAAAAGCCTTGTATTTAAAAGCTTAGATGTAGGAGTTCTTAGACAAGGTGTTGAAAAATGGCGGCAATCCCGCCATTTTTATTTAACTATTTTGCCTTTAATAATTTAGTTGGCTGTTTCCGATTTAGAGGAACGCATCGTCACCCCGACTGAGGCGAGCATAATACACAGCAGTGCGATCCATTGCCACATGCCGATACGTTCTCCCAATAAAACCATACCCGTAATAGCTGCCAAAGCAGGTGAGATACTCGACAATGTGCCATAGCTTAGCTTGCTTAGAATCTTTAAGGCTTTGAGGTCTAGGGCATAGGGAATCGCTGTGGCTAAAATGGCAATCAACAGTGCTTTAGGCCAATATTGTGTGTCCATTAAAGCTGCTGCGTTGTTATAGAGGCCGATAGGTAATAAGGTCAATGCCGATAAACTAATGGCAATGGTCAGTGCATGCATGCCAATATTTTGGTGTACCACTTTTTGCCCGAAATAAATATAAAAGGCCCAACAGAGTCCGGCAGCCAATGCACAAGCTGCACCAATCAGTGAGAAATTGCCGCTTTGAGCCTGTCCCCAAGGCACCATCAACGCAATCCCTAAGATCGCCAAAAATACCCAGATATAGTCGCTACGATTTTTTATCGACAGCAGCGCCAAACCTAGCGGCCCAATAAACTCCAGTCCAACGGCAATGCCTTGAGGGAGTTTGCCCAGTGACATATAGAATAAGACATTCATGAGGCACAGGGCTGCGCTATAGCAGAGTAAATCACGCCATTTTAAAAATGAAAGTCGTTTTAAAATGTGCCAAGAGCGAAACATCAAACAAATAATAATCGAGGCAAAACACAGCCTTAAAATGGTCACGCTCAGTGGGTCTAGTACCAAAAACAGTTGTTTGGCAAAGGAAGCACTGATCTGATAGGAGATCATGGAGAGCACCATGAAAACGACAGCAAGAAGTTGTGAATTTGGCATGTGGCACACAGTTGTTGGGCGGTGTTAAGCCCTATTTTTGAATCAGTACAGTATAGCGGGTAATGCTGACAATTGAGTGAATTTTAACATTTGATCAAATCATGATGGATTTTGAATTTAAATGACTTTGGCTTTTTGTGTGGTATAGGTACACCCAATCGAGGCACAGATGATGACAGCAAGGGCTAACCACTGGGTCCAAAGTAATTGTTCATTTAAGAAAACAAAACCAGAGAGTGCTGCAATTGCAGGTTCTAGGCTCATGAGCGTACCAAAACTGAGCGCCGTTAAATTGCGGAGCGCAATCATTTCTAAGCTAAAGGGGATGGCACTGGCCAAGGTGGCTAAAGCAAGAAAATAGAGGAGACTCATCGGTTCAAAGGCATGCGCAGGAATCCCTACAAATAATGCAATCGGCATAAGCATACACATGCCGACAAACATACCTAAACAAACTGTATGGTTGCCTGAAACGGCAGAGGGTTTCTGACCTGCCACGATATAGAGTGCCCAACAGGCACCTGCGCCAAGGGCGAGGGCAATGCCCACGGGATCAAGTCGTTGTGCAGCTTGGTCAAAAGGAAAAAGTAGGATAAGGCCTAAAATAGCCAGTCCGACCCAAATAAAATCAAATTTTCGGCGTGCAGCAAATAGTGCGACACTGAGCGGACCAATAAATTCAAAAGAGACGGCAATGCCAAGCGGGAGACGATCAATCGACAAGTAAAATAATACATTCATCCCTGCTAAGGCACAGCCATAGCTGAGGATCGACGACCATTTCACTTGTTTAAAATTGATCTGCCAAACTTTAAAAATAATCGCCAAAATCAAAGCGCCTAGCATTAATCGCATGGCCGAAACGGTCAGTATGGGAAATTGACTGAAAAGATATTTGGCAAAGGAACCGCTGCTTTGCATGCTGATCATGGCAATAAGCAAGATCAGCGGTGCTTGGACAGCCGGTGCAACTTTAAAATTTGGCATAGACTAAATTTGTTTCGATGACTCGAATAGCGGGAGATTGGCAAAAGCCAGATTTTAAAAGTCTACTACAATAAAAAAACCACAGCCCGAAGGCTGTGGCTTCAGTGTCTAATTAAATTAGAACAATACGCGAACGCGGATGGTACCTTCAACTTCGTGAAGAGTATCCAAAGCTTCTTTAGATGCAGTTGCATCAACGTCCATCACAAGATAACCCACATCACCTTTAGTCATTAAAGACTGACCAGAGATGTTGATACCGTGTTCAGCAAACAAGTTGTTGATTTTTGAAAGAACGCCTGGCACGTTTTTGTGGATGTGAAGTAAACGGTGTTTACCTTCAGTCAACGGTAACGCGATTTCTGGGAAGTTCACTGCAGATAAAGTCATACCTTTATCAGAGTAAGCAACGAATTTTTCAGCAACTTCAAGACCGATGTTCGCTTGCGCTTCCATCGTAGAACCACCCACGTGAGGGGTTAAAATCACGTTGTCTAAGCCACGAAGTGGAGAAACGAATTCTTCACCGTTTGCTTTAGGTTCTTTCGGGAATACGTCAACCGCAGCACCTGCAATGTGACCAGATTTGATCGCATCAGCAAGATCTTCAATGATTACACATGTACCACGTGCAGCATTGAGGAAGATTGCGCCTTCTTTCATTTGAGCAAATTGGTCTTTGCCGAAGAAGTTGCGAGTTGATGGAACGTCAGGAACGTGTAAAGAAACCACGTCTGCATTGGCAAGAAGTTCACCCATAGAACCGACTTGACGTGCATTACCCATCGGAAGCTTAGTCACGGCATCGTAATAAATTACGTGCATACCTAAACTTTCAGCAAGTACAGAAAGTTGCGAGCCAATCGAACCGTAACCAACAATACCTAAAGTTTTACCACGAGTTTCAAATGAACCGACTGCAGACTTGTTCCAACCACCACGGTGAGTTGAAGCAGATTTTGCAGGAACACCACGAAGTAATAAAATCGCTTCAGCAAGTACTAGTTCAGCAACTGAACGCGTATTTGAGTATGGTGCGTTAAATACTGGAATACCGCGAATCATTGCAGCATTTAAGTTCACTTGGTTTGTACCGATACAGAAACAACCCACAGCAATCAGTTTGTTCGCCGCTTCAAAAACTTCTTCAGTTAATTGAGTACGTGAACGAATACCAATGAAGTGAGCATCTTTAACCGCTTCTTTCAACGCTTCACCCTCAAGCGCAGTTTTACGGTAGTCAATGTTGGTGTATCCAGCAGCATTTAGAGTGTCGATTGCGTTTTGGTGAACGCCTTCTAACAACAAGAAACGAATTTTATCTTTAGGTAAAGAAAGATGTTGGCTCATTACGGCTCCGCTACAAAGGCCAAATTTAGTGCGCATATAATAGCATAGGAAGTCGCCTGATATACATTTCCTTTATGACCGACGTCATGGCTATTTTGGCGAATGATGAGTCAATATTTTTTAGATTTGGTCTAATTAACTTGGTCATATTCCTCGTGACATTTTGAAATCACGTTTTTCTTTGGGTTTTGTCAAAAAAAGCCCAGTTATAGCTTATAATGGTGCCGCTCAAAATCATCATGACCAATTCCCTGACATTTTGATGCGCTCTGTTTCAGGCTTTTTCCCTTGAAATATGCGTTACCGCAGTTTTGACTGAATGAAGTCTGGACCTTTAAAAAAACTTGTTTACTTCTTGCAAGGTCTGAAAACGATGAATGCTCCAGTCGCTTTAACCCCAGAGTTATTGACCCAATTGACCGCTATTGTTGGCGAAAGCCGTATTAAAACCGATGCGGATAGTCTCCAAAATTGGGGTCGTGACCATACTAAGCACTTCGATCCAAACCCGTCGGTCGTCGTTTTCCCTTCAAGCACAGAACAAGTTCAACAAATTGTAAAACTTGCGAACCAATTTAATGTAGCGATCACACCAAGTGGCGGTCGTACAGGTTTGTCTGCGGGTGCTGTGGCTGCTAACGGTGAAATCGTGGTAAGCATGGACAAGATGAACCAAATCTTGGAATTCTTTCCAGCTGACCGTATGGTTCGCGTACAAGCAGGTGTAGTGACTGAACAACTTCAGAACTATGCTGAAGAACAAGGCATGTACTATCCAGTTGATTTTGCATCTTCAGGTTCATCTCAAATTGGCGGCAACATTGGTACCAATGCGGGTGGTATTAAAGTGATTAAATACGGCATGACTCGTAACTGGGTGTTGGGCATGACTGTGGTTACTGGTAAAGGTGACATCCTGCGCTTGAACAAAGGCATGATCAAAAATGCGACTGGTTATGCACTTCAACACTTATTTATTGGTGGTGAAGGTACGCTAGGTTTAGTGACTGAAGCTGAAATCAAACTTGAACGTCAACCCCATGACTTACAAGTGTTGGTTCTCGGTGTGCCTGATTTTGATGCGATTATGCCTGTTCTACATGCCTTCCAAAAGAAAATCGACCTGACTGCATTTGAGTTCTTTGGTGAGCTTGCAATGCAAAAAGTATTGGACAATGGTCATGTACAACGTCCATTTGAAACACCATGTCCGTTCTATGTTTTACTTGAGTTTGAAGCACCATTTGAACCGATCATGGATGCGGCAATGGAAATCTTTGAACATTGCATGGAACAAGGCTGGGTACTGGATGGCGTGATGAGCCAAAGCTTAGACCAAGTACATAGCTTATGGCGTTTACGTGAAGACATTTCAGAGTCAATCGCACCGTTCACTCCATACAAAAATGACATCTCAGTTCTGATTACACATGTGCCTGCATTTATTAAAGAAATTGATGCAATTGTGGAAGCGAATTACCCAGACTTTGAAATTTGCTGGTTCGGTCATATTGGTGACGGTAACTTGCACTTAAATATTTTGAAACCTGCGGATTTAAGTAAAGATGAATTCTTTGCAAAATGCCAAGTGGTAAACAAATACGTATTTGAAACTGTGAAAAAATATGACGGTTCAATTTCAGCAGAACATGGCGTGGGTATGACTAAAAAGCCTTACCTCGATTACACACGTTCAGCAGAAGAAATCGAATATATGAAAGCATTGAAAAAAGTATTCGATCCAAATGCGATTATGAACCCAGGTAAATTGTTCGATCTTTAATTTTTTAAAGACGTACTAGAACGCATCTTCAGATGCGTTTTTTTATGGTTATAGCACGACTTTTTAGCCGCGTATGGATGAGAGACCACACATTGATTTTTGGAATGGGGTACTTCTTTTACATTGCTTAAATAGTGTTTTGGACAAATGTTCGGCATGATAGGTCTGAATAATAAATTTGAGTTGGTTCTATGTATCGTTTAATTGCTGTGTCTGCATTGTGTGTGGGGATGTTGGCGGGTTGTGCGACAACGCAGAAAATTGTGTCTAAAGTCGGTTCTTCTGCTACGCCACTCGATCAGGTATTAAAAGAACGTCCTGATTTGCGTAAAGAACTGTCGACTGTGGAAATTCGTCAGTATTTTAACCGTGTTGAGTCGCCAAATGCGGGGCAGGTGAAAGTGACGGAAACGGGTTTGATGGATGATTCGGTGAAATCAATTCGTACTATTTATAGTTTTAGATTGGTGGATGGTGACTGGCAGCGTGTAAATACGCAAAAGGAATATCAGTGCCAACGTGGTAAAAATACCAAGACTTTCCAATCGGCGAAGTGTCCTTAAATTATAAAAAGTTAAGGTCTAAATTTCTTATTAAATATTCAGCATGACGGGGTCCTTTCATTTTAAATTCGATGATTGGAGCTCGTATCTACTTTTGTTTCGGCAAAAGTAGCAAAACCATCTTTCATCCGCAAAACTCGTCAAATACCATCTTCAATTGTGTAGGTCGCAGAAACTTTACATATTGAATGTGTCCTGACTCGGACAGTTGCGGATGAGTTTCCGCGTATCTTAATTTTCATCCTAAACATAGAATATTCAATCCTAAAAATATTCTCGTGAGTTCGTATAGTTTTTAATAATATTGAACCGAATTCAAATCATGATCAGATTTCAATTGTATGATGAAAACCCTCGCTTTTATTCACGTCAATGATTCAGGCACACCTGTCGGTGACTTTGCTCCAGTGACTTCAGTTTTTTCCCATTATGAATTGGGTAATACCGTTTCGCCGTTTTTATTGCTCGACCATTTAGGGCCTGGAGTACTGCAACCAACCAAACTGAAAAAAGGCGTGCTGGAACATCCACATCGAGGGTTTGAAACCGTCACATTGGTGTTTAAAGGTGAACTTGAACATCATGATACGACTGGCAGCGGTGGAGTCATTTGTGAGGGCGATGTACAGTGGATGACTGCAGCTTCAGGCATACAACACGAAGAAGTTTTTAGCCAAGCCTTTGCACAGCGGGGCGGAGCATTTGAAATATTGCAATTGTGGGTCAATTTACCTGCTAAAGATAAAATGAATCCAGCACGCTATCAGAGCTTAGCCAAAGCCAGTATTCCTGTAGTGGATTTAGCAGATAATGCAGGTTATGTAAGGGTGATTGCTGGGCAATATTTAACAGCACACGGCCCTGCAGAGACACATACACCTATGCAAGTATTTGATGTCTTTGTCAGAGCCAATCAAAGCATCACCCTGCCTGCACAGGAAGGGGATACCACGCTTGTGTATTTACGTTCGGGCAAGCTGAAATTTACTGAAACAGATGAACAGTTAAATGCACAGCATATGGCAGTCATGTCAAGCCGAGGTGAAAATGTCGAATTGACGGCAGTTGAAGATAGCCACATGTTGTATTTATCGGCGCAGCCTTTAAATGAACCCATCTATGGGCGAGGTTATTTTGTGATGAATCATTTTGCAGAAGTCATGCAAGCCTATGAAGACCTAAAACAAGGTCGCTTTATCCAAAAAGCAGACAATGAAAAACCATAAAAGCGGTAGTTTAAAAAGACCAATACAACGCCAGCAAACACTGTTAAAATAGTCGGACTCAAACCGACAGATCGGTTCGTTGAAGTTCATTTTATCTCTATCTAGCGTCTTGTGAATACGACGCACATATGGCGGATACGCCGCAAATTCATTTTTAAAATTAATATTACAGTGCTCGTCATTGGGCTGAAGTGTCTCTCCCTATTTGTCATTTCAAGCTCGACAGCACATATTTGATATGTAGATAACAATGCAAAACGTACAAACCACAAAATTAAGTCGTGCCACCTTAATGTTTCCCTTGGCACTGGTTTTATTTGAATTTTCTGTCTATATCGGAAACGACTTAGTCCAACCCGCCATGCTTGCGATTACCCAAGAGTTTGGCGTGAGTAGTGCATGGGCACCCTCGTCGATGTCATTTTACTTATTGGGAGGTGCTTGTGTCGCTGCAATATTAGGGCCATTGTCAGACCGATTAGGCCGTAAAAAAGTCCTATTGGGTGGTGTAGCGTTCTTTAGCTTATGCTGTTTAGCGATATTGCTCACGCATAATATCGAAAGCTTTTTAACGTTGCGTTTTTTACAAGGTTTTGGTTTGTCGGTCATTTCTGCCGTGGGCTATGCTGCTGTTCAGGAAACTTTTGAAGAGCGTGATGCCATCAAAGTCATGGCGATCATGGCGAATATTTCACTACTGGCACCACTGATCGGCCCTGTCCTCGGTGCTTTTATGATTGATCACGTGTCATGGCATTGGGGCTTTATAGGAATCGCATTTCTATCTTTTCTGAGTTGGTTTGGTTTAAAGGCCAAGATGCCGGCTCAGCACATCAGCATCCCCAAGCAACCGGTGGGCTATATCATTGATGACTTTAAACAGGTGTTAAAAAACAAACGCTTTTTGGCGTTGACACTGGGCCTACCGATGGTGGCAATGCCACTGATGCTGTGGATTGCGCTATCTCCAGTCATATTGGTGGAGAAGCTAGGACTGAGTAGTATGCAATACGGCATGGCACAGTTTCCTGTTTTAGGCGGGCTGATCCTTGGTAATATTGTCCTGATTAAAATCATCGACAAACTGCCTCTAGGTCAGTCTGTGATGATCGGGCTACCATTGATGTTACTCGGGACGAGCCTTGTGGTGATTGGGACGATGACTGAAAGTTATTTTCTGATATTTCTCATACTCGGCATGAGTTTGGTCAGTTTTGGTGAAGGGATTAGCTTTTCTGTGCTCTATCGTTTTGCCTTAATGTCGTCTGAAATGTCGAAGGGCACAGTGGCTGCGGCAGTGTCTGTGATCATGATGCTGACGTTCTTTGCCGTGATCGAAATCGTGCGCGTGCTATATGAAAACTTTGGCCTTTGGGCCTATAGTTTGGCAGGCTTTACCCTCATTATCTTGTGGTTCAGCCTACCACGCTTGGTGGTGCGAGATATTATACGACAACGTCAATTGTCGGGTGAATTTTAAATTCGAGTTCATGCCATTATAGAAAAAGCCCAATGCTGTGTAGAACAACATTGGGCTTTTTTATTTGTTGTATCCCGTCTTAATTTGATGTTGCAGGTTGTTCTGCATTTTTTAATTTGCGATCGAAAATGAACGGGCCAAAAGGCAAAATCGATGCAATTAAGCCCATTAGAAATACGCTAAGCGACCATTTTTGCTTTTCACAGACCACAAATAGCACCACCAAGAAGGCAATAAACAAGACGCCATGTCCCATACCGACGTATTTGACCAATATTGGATTATCCATCAGGTACTTCATTGGCATAGCAATGAACAACAATAATAAAAAGGAGATGCCTTCGAGTAGGCCTACAAAGCGTAAGGTCTTGATATTCATGCGAAGTCTAAATTCAAAGTGATTTCAGTCTTGAGTGTACCTGAAAGCACAGCAGGAACGAAGCGTTCCTGTTGAAATAATTGATCCGCATATTGAATCTAAGTAAATGTTTTTAAAGTTAATTCTGAGTCATCTGCTCGGATTAATTTTCTAGATCCGCTAAGGCATCCTCAATTGAACCCTGATCAAATTCATAGTTACAGCCGAGTAAAATCATCGGGCTTTTTCCGGTCATTTCAGACAGGCTTAGTTTGTGATTGATGGCATGCAGATCATCCGTTTCAGCTTCCGTGCGTAGGATTTTTTCACCACGGAAAAACGGCATATTGGCAAACATTGGATGCTGCTCAATGCCATACTTTTGGGCAAGTTTTTTCACATCGGCTTGGCGATAGATTGCGAATACTGCATTGGAAGACAGGCCAATTTCTTGGGTCGGCATGCCAAAAAACTCTACAGCCTGCTTATTTTTATAGATATAAATAAACGGTTGATGTGGGTCATCATGGCGTTTCCAACCCAATTGCCCTAGAACCTTTTCATAGTCGAGTAAAGTGTCATGGTAGGTGTCGTAATCGGCCTGACATTCCAGAATACGCTTTAAATCTTGTGCTGTCGGTGCTGCAAAAACAGAAGACGCAGCTAAACATGAGGTCGCCATAATCGTGGTTAATATGAGGCGTTTAAGACCGAAACTAAGCATTTTCATCAAGAGTCCCAAATGATTTTATTTAATTTCCGCCTGAATTAGCTGTGTTCTGAGCTGAATCAGTTCGGCTAATGTTTCTAATAATAAACTGATCTGCTTGAGCACCAGTTGTAGGTGATTAGACCGCATTTCTTCAGTGCTGAGTGTTTGAATTTCGAAAAGTTTTTGCTGAATTTTCTCAGGGTTGAGCGGTTTTTGCTGAATTAAGACGTCGTCTAAGGTGCTTTGACACCATTGCAGCAGTTCAAGGACTTGTTGGTCTTGTACTTGTTCACGGTGGCTCCCCAGTGCCGAAATATAACTGAGCTGACTATGGCTATAGACCAAATAGCGAAAAGCATGTTGAATCAAAATTTGGTCGGGTTCAGGCTCGGTACTTAAACTTGAAATCATGCTCGACAATTCAGTTTGAGCATTATGGGCTGAACGACGGGCACGCCGATAATCAATGCTATTGGTTTTCCCATGGAGATATTGCTCAACCACGGCATCAAAATAATGCAGGGTCGCAGCAGAGCTTTTTTGAATGGTCTTGGAAATATTGCGAAAGTCCCAATCTGGCCAGATCACATTCACCGCAAACCATGCAATAAAACAGCCGAGTAGGGTATCAACGATACGCGGTAAAATGACCGCATAACCTGCGCCTTTCAAATTAAAAATCAGCAAGACCATTAAGGTTGCCATGAGGGTCGCCATGGCATATTTTTTGGCACTCAGATAGAAAAAGCACACGCCAAAAATAATCGTCAGTAGCAATTGACCCTCGACACTCGGCACAAAATACAAAATAGGAATGCCAAGTAAGACCCCTAATATGGTTCCCAATGTCCGCATTTTTAAACGACTTTTGGTCGCAAAATAACGCATCTGACAGACAAATAAACTGGTCAATAATATCCAGTAGCCATTTTTAGCAAAGGGCAATAGCGAAATGGCATAGCCCATCGCAAAGACAAAAGCGATGCGAACGGCATGGCGAAATAAGGCAGATTCGGGACTCAAATGCTGTTTCAGTTTGAGCCATAAATCATGCCACCCATGAATATCGTCATCAAGTAAATTGAGGTTATCAATATGCTGCTGATAGGCCTGTTGCTGTGAATGATCTAAATCCTGAACATGCGAAAAGCGTTCTTGTACACTGTCCAAATTACTCAAGATCAGCTGTAGGTTTTTTACTTCTATATTTTGCGGATTGTTGGTCATCCACTCCTGCAAAGAGGCATGCAAATGTGCCAGTGCTTGCGCAGTAATGGGATCAGGTTGATAGGGCTGCCGATGCAATATACAGTAGGCCAACTGTTGGCAAGCCTGCGCCTGTAATCGAATATTTTTTTGAAAACGGAAAATTAAATCGGTACGGCTAAAATTTTGATGAATTTGTTCATAGTGTAAATAATTCGCATTGGCCTGTTCGTGAATATCTTGTGCCAAGAAATATAAATTCAGCCAGTAGATGGTGTTTTTATTGGCTCTTGAGGCTTTTAAACGGGTGAGTAAAGAAGCTTTGGTGGTGTTTAAACTCGGGATGACATCACTGTTTTTGAGTGATAATTCATACAGTAAATGTTCCACATTGTTGACATTATCTGGGTCAAATAAGCGTGCTTTTGCATTCAGTACTTCGGCGATTTGTAAAAAACAACGCGAGAGATTGTCCTGTACGGGTAGGGTGGGTTTAATCAGGTAAAAAAGAATTGAGGTGAAGCCATACCATAAGGCCCCTAGAACAAAGCAACTGGGTTGAAAATACCAGATGTCATATTCGCCCAAGCCGAACATGGTGTAGATCGATAGTAAAATCGTGCCAAAAGAAATCGTGGCATAGCGTTGCCCCAAAGCTCCTAATAAAATAAATCCTGCACTGGACAGTGAAAGATACAAGATAAACAGCAGCTTATAAGGATAGAGAAAATCTAAAATACTACTGACACTAAAGAAGAGTACGCAGACATAGAGCAAATTACGCAGTCGGATGCTGAGTCGGTCATCAAAGTCGGTGAGCGCGGTAGCAATCGCACCTAAGGTGACGGGCACAATAAAACTATGAAAACCGAGAAAATATAATCCGAGCGTGGTGCCACTCAAAACAATACAAATTTGCAAGCAATACATAATGATTGCACTGGATTGAAACTGTTGAAACCAAGAGAGTCGCGTGTTCACAGAGTTATGAAGTATTCGAATGATTTTGTAAATTAGACTGAGCTTTTTTCTGTGAACTGTCAATTTTTATCAAATGGAGCGTAAAACTCTGTCCTTCAGGTCAGAGATATAAGCGACACGACATGAAGTGTCGTTTGATTTAACTAAGGACTATTTTCCTTGAGTTTTGATTGTTAATATAAGTACATGAAAACCCTTAAATTACGTATAAAAGACAAACATTGCAAGGTGTTAGACCAACTAGCATCAGAAGTGAACTTCGTCTGGAATTATGTCAATGATTTAGGGTTTAGGCATTTGAAGCGGAAAGGTGAATTTCTCTCTGCTTTTGATATTGCCAAATATACGAA